>JBBSUX010000057.1:0-15122 GCA_038234045.1 Burkholderiales bacterium | reverse complement strand
GGCGGTGATGCTGGCGATCACCTCCAGCCTGCGTGGCAAAGCCTTGCCGAAAGGTTTTCTGGCATTTGGCGAGGTCGGGCTGGCCGGTGAAGTGCGCCCTGCGCCGCGTGGCCAGGAACGTCTGCGCGAAGCTGCCAAGCTCGGATTCTCGATCGCTGTGGTGCCGAAGGCCAATGCGCCGCGCAAACCCATCGAAGGGCTCGAGATTCACGCGGTCGAGCGTATCGAGGAAGCGATGGACGTGGTGCGCAGGCTCGCCTGAGGCGCGGCAAGCCCGGTCGTTGCGAACTGCGGGAGACAATCCACTCATGCCTCACCACCTCATGCGCTGGGCGGTTCCGCTCGCAGGCCTTCTGCTGCTCGTGATCGCCTGGCGCCTTGAAGGCTGGCAGGGCCTGGCCCTGGCGGGCGGTTTCTTGGTAATGTGGCTGCTGCTTCACACCACGCGGATGATGGCGGTGCTGCGTCTTGCGGGCGAACGCCCAGTGGGTCATGTGGCTAGCGCAGTGATGTTCAACGCGCAGCTCAGACGCGGCTCTACCCTGCTGCAGGTGATCACGTTGACGCGCGCTTTGGGTCAGCAACGGTCCGCACCGGATGAGGAGCCCGCAATCTGGCGCTGGGCCGACGAATCGATGTCCCATGTCGATTGCAGTTTTGTCGACGGCCGTTTGGTGGAATGGCGGCTCGAGCGGCCGATCGGGGGCGGACCTGCTGCAGATGGCGCCGGCGATGTGGCCGCATCGTCCTAAAATGCGGGGTTTTTCGCGTCTGCATGGCAAGGCGCTTTTCCCACGATTCAAAAGGACTTTCGCATGAGTCTCGTCCCTCCTGCCCCGTCGCTGTCCGACCGGGACGGCAAGATCTGGATGGATGGCCACCTGGTTGAATGGCGCGATGCCAAGATCCACGTCCTGTCCCACACTTTGCACTACGGTTGTGGTGCTTTCGAAGGCGTGCGCGCTTATGAGACGCCGAACGGCACTGCAATTTTCCGTCTGCAGGAACATACCGAGCGACTCTTCAACAGCGCCAAGATCCTGCGCATGAAGCTACCCTTCAGCCAGGAAGAAGTCTGCGAAGCGCAGCGCCTGGTGGTGCGCGAAAACGGCCTCGAATCCTGCTATCTGCGACCCCTCGCCTGGATCGGTTCGGAAAAGCTTGGCGTCAATCCCAAGGGCAACACGATTCATCTGATGGTTGCCGCGTGGTCCTGGGGAGCGTACTTGGGCGAGGAAGGTCTGAAGCGCGGCATTCGCGTCAAGACCAGCAGCTATACCCGCCACCACGTCAACATCACCATGACGCAGGCCAAGGCGGTCAGCAACTACACCAACTCGATCCTCGCCAACATGGAAGCAACCGAGGATGGTTACGACGAAGCCTTGCTGCTCGACGCGTCCGGTTTTGTTAGCGAAGGCGCTGGCGAGAACATCTTCGTGGTGAAGGGTGGAGTGGTCTACACGCCGGATCTGTCTGCCGGCGCGCTCAACGGAATCACCCGCAACACCATCCTCCACATCTGCAAGGACCTGGGGCTCGAGCTCGTACAAAAGCGCATCACGCGCGACGAGGTCTACATCGCGGACGAGGCCTTCTTCACAGGAACGGCAGCCGAAGTGACGCCGATACGTGAGCTCGACCGCATCGAGATCGGCAACCGTGGCGATGGCGGCGCGCGTGGACCCATCACGGAAAAGATCCAGTCGGCCTTCTTCGATATCGTGAACGGCCGCAACGCTGCCTACGCGCACTGGCTTACCCGGGTATGAGTGCCATGACCCAGAAAACACCTTCCGTGGTCGAGCTCATGGCCACTGATCTGAATTCCCAGGGCGGCGTGTTCTGCCCCAGCGCGATGGCGCACATGAAGCTCTGGAGTGCCCATCCGAAGGTCTACCTCGACGTGGCACGCACGGGCCAGGCCAGTTGCCCGTATTGCGGCACCGTCTATCGCCTGAAAGCCGGCGAGACGGTTTCGCACCACCACTGAATCTACGCCCTGCGCTTGCTTGCCTTGGACACTGCTGAAGAGCTTGCCGAACTGCTGGAGCTGGTGACGGTGGTGAGCGTCACCTACAACAGCAGCCATTGCATACCGTCCATGGCGCACGCGCTGCAAGCGTGCCCGCATGTGAGCTTTGTCGACAACGCCAGTGCCGACGAGACAGTCGAGGTGGTCAAGCGCCTGATGCCCGCCGCACGCCTGCAGGTGTTTGCCGAAAACCGGGGTTATGGCACAGCGAACAACGCCGCCATTGCGGCCGCCTCGACCCGCTATGTCCTGCTGCTCAATCCTGACTGCCTGGCCGACACGGGCCAGATCGCCGAGATGGTTCGCCATGCGGAAGCAGACAGCAACGCGGTGATGTGGGTACCGCAGCTGCTCGACGGTGCCGGTCGTGAGCAGATCAACTACGGCATGCCGCGTCATTGGGGCCGGCCGCGCGGTGGTGCTGCACAGGGCCCGCTCTGCGTGGGGTATGCGTGCGCAGCCGTGATGTTGATGCATCGCGAGCGCATGGAGCCTATAGGGTTCTTCGATTCGCGCTTCTTTCTTTATTACGAAGACGAAGACCTCTGTCTGCGCGCTTTCGACGCCGGAGCCGCCGTGGTGGTGTTGCCCCAGATTCGGGTGGCCCATCTCTCTCGCGGCTCGGTACGCGGCCCACGCCCATGGGTGTCCGAATACTGGCGCGGGTGGCATCATGCGCAATCGAAGGTGCGCTTCGCCGCAAAGCACCACGGGGTTCCTGCTGGCATCAGGCTGCTTGATGCCAGTTCGCGCAACGCATGGCTGCACGTTAGCGCCCGGCTCGCTGTTCCGGTGTCGTTGCGCTTGTTCGGGCGGGCGATGGGGCGACTGCGGGGCTTGCGCGCATTGCAGGCCGCGCTGCGGCAGACGGGTGCCGACGCCAACAGGGTGCTTCTTGGTGAATCCGATACTCCTACGGCTCAAGCTGCCAGTATCCCCATCGCCGGTGTATCAGCTGTGGTTCCGTATCGGCGACTGACGGTCGGCGTGTTGACCTTCAACGAGGAACGCCACATCGGACACTGTCTGAGAAGTGCGGCTTTTGCCGATGAGTTGCTGGTGATCGACAGTGGCAGCACTGACCGGACACTTGAGATAGCGCGCGAATATGGCGCGGTGGTGCATGTCTATCCCGATTGGCAGGGTTTCGCCGTACAGCGCAACCGGCTGTTGCAGCACGCCACGGGCGACTATGTTTTTTTTGTCGATGCGGACGAGGAGATTACCGACCGGCTTCGCCAGGAGGTGCAGCAAACCGTGCGTGCCGGGGTCGACTGCATCGGCACCGTTCGCTGGACGGTCATTGCGTTCGGCAAGGAACTGAAATGGTTTCTGGGTCAGGCGGAGATTGAGCGCTTCTTCCCACGCCGACTCGTGAACCAGTTCGTGGGAGTGGTGCATGAGAGCGCGCAGATGCTGCAGAAAAACCTGCCTCGACAGGCCTTCAGCGGCCGCTTGCGGCACACATCGCGCGAGTCGATTCGCGACAGTCTGAACAAGTTGACCCAATACGCCATGCTGGGCGCAGCCAAGCGAGCAGCCATGGGGCGGCGAGGTGGTGTCTTGCGCGGCATCGCTTCCGGTTCACTCGTTTTTCTGCGTCTCTACATCCTGCGGCTCGGCTTCCTGGGTGGCGGCCCGGGGTTCCTGTTCTGCCTTTTCATCGCGCTCGAATCGTTTTTCCGCTACGCCGCCCTTTACTACGACCGCGAGCAACTGCGAACCGATGTCGGTCGATAAGAAGAGTCGTGCCGCTGTTGTCGAAACGGCAGACTCGGACAGCGCAGTGTTTCCCGCATCGACGCTCGCATTGCTCGCATTGCTGGCAACAGGGCTGGCGCTGTCGCCGCTATCCACCAAGATCGCCGGTGGCGTCTGGTTGATTTTGTCGGTATGGGGCATTGCACGGCTCTTTTCTCGCCAGCCTTCCGGTGCGATTTCTGGCCGGGCCTTCGACTGGTCTCACGTGACCCGGATCTGGTTGTTCGCGTGCTTGCTTTCGACGGCTTTGGCAGCCTTCATGCTGGGCTGGTGGCACGATCCTTGGGACGGACTCAACGCCGAGTTGCGCCTGCTGTCTGCTGCGCTCGGTGTCCACCTGATCGTGGGGCGGGGCACACCGCTGCCGCACTGGCTTCGATGTCGATGCGCCGATGTTGTTGCTACCGCCTGCGTGGCAGCATTTGGATGCATCCTCATGCTGACGTTTCGCTACCCCATTCCACGGAATGTATTGCCGGCCAATGCGATCGTATGGGCGCTCGCCATCGCATTTTTTCTTGCCGCTTTGGCGCCAATGGTGCTATCGCAGGAGGCACCGCTCGCGCGGCGACGTTGGTGGGCGCTGGCGGTATTGGCCGGCTCTGCAGCCATCCTGCTCAGCCAAGCGCGGAGTGCTCTCTTGATCTTCCCGTGGCTGGCTTGGCTGCTCGTTGATCGCTGGCGCCGGGAGCATGGTGTTTGGCCGGTGACACGCATGGCCGGGCTTGCGGCGGCAGCCTGCGTGGTGCTCGCCGCGGCCTGGTTCGTGCCACATGACCCTTTGCGTATGCGGGTAGCCAGTCACGATATTTCGAAGGTGGAAAATGCCGCCGACTACAACACTTCCATGGGTACGCGCCTTTATCTGTGGTCGCTGGCATGCAAGGGCATCGAGGAGTCGCCCTGGCTAGGTATCGGGAAAGAAGCCAGGTTATCGCTGATTCATCATGCGGGTGATGAGCTGCCGGCGGCGGAGCAACCGCGCCTGTCGTATGTGCGCACCATGGGGCACGTGCACAACGATTATCTGAATGCTGCGCTTGATGGCGGCGTCGCCGGGTTGGCGTCGCTACTGGTGTGGCTGGGCGGATTGCTGCTGGTGGCGCGACGCGTTGGAAAAGTCGACCCGCTCGCCGCACAACAATTGCGAGGCGTTGTGTTCGTGGTTGCCACTGCAGGGCTCACCAATGTCAATTTCGCGCACAATTACTACGCCGTGATGCTTGCGGTGGTGGTTGCGGTGATTCTTCTTGGGGCTGCTTTCCGTAAACCCGCCGGGCTTCAGCCAGCAGCGCCCATGCCGTGAATATCCTCATCGTCAGCCGTGTGCGCATTCCTGTCATTGCCTATGGGGGCACAGAACGGGTTATCTGGGATCTGGGCGCGCAGTTGAGCTCGCTTGGTCATCAGGTGCGGTATCTGGTTCGGCCTGGCTCCAGTTGCCCGTTTGCAGAAATACTTTCCCTGGCCGACGATGCTGACTGGCGGGCCCTGGTGCCGCCTGATACCGATGTCGTGCATCTGCAGTTTCACCCGGGTGCAGAGCCCGACTTTGCGCATGTTGTGACCGAGCACGGCAACCCTGAGCCGGGCGCTCGACTACTGCGCAACACCGTGTTCGTTTCGCGCGATCAGGCCAGGCGCCATGGTGCGCAATGTTTTGTGCATAACGGCCTCGACTGGTCCGGCTACGGCGCCCCGTCGTTGGGGGGGCAACGGCATCAGCGGTTTCATTTCCTGGGTAAGGCGGCCTGGCGGGTCAAGAACGTGCAGGGTGCTATCGATGTGGCACGCGAAGCAGGCGTTTCGCTCGACGTCCTCGGCGGCAAGCGGCTGAATCTCAAGCGTGGATTTAGGCTCACGCTGTCACCCCGCGTCCGCTTTCACGGGATGGTTGGCGGTGCTGAGAAGTCCCGTTTGCTGGGCACTTCTGCGGGACTCATTCTTCCGGTCTGCTGGCACGAGCCATTCGGGCTCGCGGTGATCGAAAGCCTGTACTTTGGTTGCCCGGTCTTTGCGACGCCCTACGGCGCATTCCCGGAAATCGTACCGCCCTCATGTGGTGTGCTGTCGGCGCGTCAATCCGAACTCGCAGATGCCGTTCGAGAAGCCCATCGATTCGACCGGCGTGCCTGTCACCAGCACGCGCTGGAGCATTTCTCGGCCGGACGAATGGCCTCGGAGTACGTCCGCTGTTACGAGCGCGTCGCTGCAGGGGAGCGGCTCAACGACTCGGTGCCGGTGCTTGCCGAAGGCGCCAGAGGTCTGCCCTGGTCAAAGTGAACCCATCGTGCGCTGTCGAGCACGAAAGCGGCAGATTCAGACGGTGCGCGCTTCGGCGGGAAGGCTGAGCACGAACACGGCTCCGCCTCCTTCCCGGTCTTCGCACCGGACCGATCCCCCGTGCCGCTCGGCGATCGACTTCACGAGCGCCAGCCCGAGCCCGACGCCGCCGTTGCGCTCGCTCGCTCCGGGAAGCCGATAGAACGGCTCGAAGATCCGCGCCCGTTGTTCGACCGGAACGCCGGGACCCCGGTCGAACACCCGTAGTACCGCTTGGCCACCTTCGCGCTGAATGATGGCTGTGATGTCGTCGCCACGACCATAGCGCCGGGCGTTCTCCAGCAGATTGCGTACCGCACGGCGCAGCAGCTTGGCCACGCCCACTACGGCAAGTTCGCTCTTCGAAGGGTCGACGCCGCACATTTCCAATTCCGCACCAACGCGGGCGCATTCTTCTGCTGAGAGCCCGGCCAGGTCCACCGCCTCGGCAGCACCCAGATCGGCCTCGCGAGCGTCCAGCCGGCTCGCCAGCAGGATTTCGTCGATCAATTGATCCAGCTCCGATATGTTGCGCGAAATTTCAGTCCGCATCGCACCAGGGTCCCTATTCGAACCATGCGGCGCCGACACGTAAGATGTCGCCGCGCCTTCTGTCGGACCCATCAGTTCGAGTCCCATGCGAATGCGGGTCAGGGGCGAGCGCAGTTCGTGCGAGGCATTGGCCAGTAGCGATTTGTGGGATTGCACCAGCACTTCGATGCGTTCGGCTGCATGGTTGAAGCGTCGGGCGAGAAAGGCGATTTCGTCGTTACCCTGCACCGGCACGCGCGCTGTCAGGTCGCCCCGGCCCCACTGTTCCACGCCTTGCTGCAATCGCTCCAGCCGGCGGGTGAGCTTGCGGATGATGGGATAGGTCGAAAGCGCCACCGCCACCGCCACCAACCCGAGCGTCCAGAAAAATCCATAAGGCGCGCGGTTCCAGAAGTGGCGCTCCGGGCGGGGCAGGTGAACGAAGAGTTCGGTGCCGTCGAGCATCGTGACCGCGAACTCCGGCCCCGGGCGCCGGCCGGGTTTGACAGGCGCGTCCTCGTCGTCATCCGGGTCGGCATTCGTCGGACCCGTACCCGTACCCGCAATCGGAGCAGCCCGCCGTCCAGCCTGTCCCCGGTTTTGTTTTGTAGCTGCCTCGCCAGCTTCTGCGGCTCTGCGCTGATGCGGCCGGCGCAAGAGTCCGCTTCCAACGACTTGACCGCTGCTATCACGAACGATCGCCTCACGTAGCGGTGGGTCCGCCGCCAGGCGCCAGGCCCATCCCACCAGCAGCGCCAGTACCGCAACAGCCACCAGTACGGCAAGCCAGAGACGCACATAAAGCCGCTGACCCAAGCGGGTAAAAAGCAGGTCCGAGCGGGCCAGCCGCGCTGCCGCATGCGGCAGCGGTTCAGTCCTGCTGTTTGGCAAAGACATAGCCGACGCCGCGCACCGTGAGGATCCGCTTGGGGTTCTTCGCGTCGGCTTCGATGGCGGCGCGGATGCGACCCATGTGTACGTCGATCGACCGATCGAAGGCTTCCAGCTCACGGCCTCGAACGGCCTCCATGATCTGGTCCCGTGTCAGCACCCGGCCGGCGCGCTCGGCGAGTGCGATCAGCAGGTCGAACTGGTAAGACGTGAGCTCGCAGGGCTGGCCCGACACCATCACGACGCGTGCATCGCGGTCAATCTCCAGCGAGCCGAAGCGCATCGCCCGCTGGGCACCAGCGGCCTCACCGCTGCGCCGTCGCAGGATCGCGCGAATGCGGGCCAGCAACTCGCGTGGCTCGAACGGCTTGGGCAGATAGTCGTCCGCTCCCATCTCCAGACCGACGATCCGGTCCATCGGATCGCCCTTGGCGGTCAGCATCAGGATCGGCAGCTGCGCCTGCGTGCCCGGCAAAGCGCGGATGCGGCGGCAAACTTCGAGCCCGTCGATATCGGGCAACATCAAATCGAGAATCACCAGGTCTGCCAGGCTGCCGGATTCGGACGCCGGAGCCTGTAGTCGTTCGATGCCGGTGATGCCGTCTCCTGCGTGGTCGAAGCCGTAGCCCGACTGGCTCAGGTAGTCGCCCACCATCTGCGCGAGCCGGGCGTCGTCTTCGATCATCAGGATCTGTGTAGTCATGATGCAATGCTCCCGCACTGTGGGCCGCGGCGAGTTGTCGCGGTCGTAAAGTTGGGTAAACCCCTGTGCTCCGTCACGATGCGTCGCCGCGCGGTGGCGCTTTCACCTCCGGGCCGAATCGCATGGCGCAAGCCACCAGGACCACGACCGGCAGCCCGATCAGTGCGGTAGCAGTGAAAAAGTTTCCATAGCCGAAGGCATCGACGTACCGCCCCGAAAATCCAGCCAGCCATTTCGGTGCCAGCAGCATCATCGAACTGAAGAGGGCGTACTGCGTGGCCGAATAGCGAACGTTGGTCAGTGCTGAAAGATAGGCGATGAAAGCGGCTGAAGCAATACCGCCCGAAAGATTGTCGGCCGCCACCACTGCGATCAGGCCTGTCACATCGTGGCCCCGGTGGCTCAGCCACGCGAACAGCAGGTTAGAGGCGGCACTGAGGATCGCTCCCAGCAGCAGAACCCGCATCACGCCCCAGCGCAATGAGAGCACGCCGCCGGCGAAAGCGCCTACCAGGGTCATGACCACGCCGTAAACCTTCGTCACAGCTGCCACTTCATCCTTGGTGTAGCCCATGTCGACATAGAACGGGTTGGCCATGATCCCCATCACTACATCGCTGATGCGATAGACGGCGATGAGCGCAAGGATCAGCGCCGCCTGTTTCCCGTAGCGTCGAAGGAAATCAGCGAAGGGCTCGACCAGCGCCCCCCGGAGCCAGTCGCCAACGCCCTTGGCCGGAGCCATCTCGCGCGGCATCGGCTCCTTTGACAGCAGCACCGTCAGCATGCCGACCGCCATCGAGGCCGCCATGACAAGGTAGGCCACGCGCCATGCACCGGGTTGGTAGCCGCTCGCGCTGCCGTGCTCAGCCCGCGCTGCGATCCACAAAACGCCTGCACCGGCCCAGATCATGGCAATCCGGTAGCCTGTTTGATAGGTGGCAGCCAGCGCGGCTTGCCGGCTCACGTCGGCTGATTCGATTCGGAACGCGTCGAGCGCAATGTCCTGGGTTGCCGATGCGATGGCCACTGCGATGGCGCTCAGCACCACTGCGCGCAGGCCGAGCTGCGGATCATGAAGCGCCATGCCCACCAGACCAGCGGCAACCGCGGATTGCGACAGCAAAAGCCAGCTGCGCCGGCGCCCGAGAAGGCGGGTCAGTATCGGCAGGGGCAGTCGGTCTACCAGCGGCGCCCATATCCATTTGAAGCCGTAGGCAAGGCCGACCCACGAGAGCTCGCCGATGGTGGTTCTGTCTACCCCAGCCTCGCGCAACCAGAAGCCCAGGCTGCCAAGAACGAGCAGCAAGGGCAGTCCGGATGAAAAGCCAAGCGCCAGCATCCGCAAACTGGCGGGCTCGCGGTACACGCGTAGCGAGTGCAGCCAGGAACGCCAGCCGCTCAAGATCGCAACGGTGGCGCTCTCAGCAGAGTGAGGCAAAGCATCCGCCGATGCGTCAGTGCGCGTGATGTTCTTCAAGTCAGGCATCCGCAGTGGGTTGGCGGCGCACCGGCCGGTACGTACATGCTGACCGTTTCACAGCCGAAGCTGCGGATCGCAGACGAGGCTGCACAGCCAAGGTTCGGCAGTTGGGATAAAGGAGAAAATTGATGATGAAATATGCCTGAAGCATATGTTTTATGTGCGCCATCAGCAATGAAATTGATAGCATTCATCGTCTCAGAGAGACAGCTCGTAGTGCACGGTTACCGGCGCATGGTCCGAGAACTTGATGTCCTTGAAGATCTGCTCGCTGCGCGCCAGCGCCGCAATTGACGGAGTCGCCAAATGGTAGTCCAGCCGCCACCCGACGTTCTTGGCATAGGCCTGCCCACGACTGCTCCACCACGTGTAGGCCGACTCGGTAGCGTCTGGCTGAAGTTGACGAAAAACGTCCACCAATCCGCCACCTTCGTCAGTCAGATGTAACAATTTTGTCATCCAGGCTCGCTCTTCCGGGAGGAAGCCGCTGTTTTTCTGGTTACTTTTCCAGTTCTTGAGGTCGGCTTGCTGGTGCGCGATGTTGAGGTCGCCACACAGGATGAACTCGCGCTCGGCCGTCAGGCGCATCAGGTGCGGATGGAATTCGTCCAGAAAACGGAACTTGGCGAGCTGCCGTTCGGGCCCTGAGGAACCGCTTGGAAAGTAGCAACTGATGATCGAGAGTTTGCGCGTCGGCGTGTCGAAGCGCAGTTCGACATAGCGGCCTTCAGCGTCGAATTCCGACGAGCCATAGCCGATGCGCACATCGCTGGGCGCGTGGCGGCTGTAGATGCCAACGCCCGAATAGCCCTTCTTTTCGGCGAAGTGGAAATGGCCCTTCAGGCCAGCCATCTGCTCGAACCGGTCTGCCACGTCCGGCGCTTGGGCCTTGACCTCCTGCACGCAAATACAATCGGGAGCGTTTTCGGCTACCCAGTTTTCCAGCCCCTTGCTGGTGGCCGATCGGATGCCATTGAGATTCAGGCTGGTCAAGGTGAACAAGGACTTATTTCCCATGGAAAGTACGGCCCGCACGCGGGAAACCGATCCCGCTGTCGCCGAAGCGTTCGTGCGTTTCTGTGTGGAATCCGGCGCCTTGCGCTTTGGAGAGTTCAAGACCAAGGCCGGCCGCCTAAGCCCCTACTTCTTCAATGCGGGCCTCTTCAGCGACGGCGCCCGGCTCGGCCGGCTCGCTGCATTCTATGCAGACGCCCTGATGACCAGCGGGATCGAATTCGACATGATTTTCGGCCCGGCCTACAAGGGCATTCCGCTAGCGGCAAGCGTTGCGGTCGAGCTGGCACGCCGCGGTCGCAATCTGCCGTTCGCCTACAACCGCAAGGAGGCAAAGGACCACGGCGAAGGCGGCTCCCTGGTTGGGGCGCCATTGTCTGGGCGTGTGCTCATCATCGACGATGTGATGTCCGCAGGCACAGCAGCACGTGAGTCCATCGCCCTCATCAAAGCCGCCGGCGCAGAACCCAGCGCCATGGTAATTGCGCTGGATCGTCAGGAGATGGCGACCGAGGCCGGAGCGGACGTCCCCTACAGTGCCGTCCAATATGTGCGTCACCGGCTTGGGCTGCAGGTGTGCGCCATTGCGCAGCTGGCAGACTTATTGCTGTATCTTGAGCATTCGGGTGCTGGATCGGACGGAATCGCCAGCCATCATGCAAAAGTGCTGGCTTACAGGCAGCGCTACGGTGTCGACGTGTAAATGGATTAACTTGAGGAGAGACTGCTTGCATGCACAGGTACGTTCGCGAGTGCCGACTGAGAGAACTCTGTTGAAGCTGCGGCTCCTGTGCGCGGCATGCATGCTGGCGTTCTCCGCAGTATCGGAGCGGACCTACGCCGCCAACGGCAGTTCACCGGGGCAAAGTCAGACCGGTATTTACACCTGTGTAGACGCTCAAGGCAGACGCCTCACAGCCGATCGACCGATTGCGGCCTGCAGCGATCGCGAACAGCGCGAGCTCAATCCCAGCGGTACCGTCAGGCGCTTGCTGGCGCCAGCGCTGACCGAGCGCGAACGCGCGGTTGAAGAGGACAACGCCCGCGGCGAGTCGGCCGAACGTGCCAGAGCGCAGGAGCAGCTGCGCAGGGAGCGGGCAATGCTGGTGCGCTATCCGGACCAGCAGACATTCGACAACGATCGGCGCGCAGCCTTGCGCCAGTCGGACGAATCGGTGGCATTTGCCCGCCAGCGGATCGGCGAGCTGGAAAAAAGGCATGCGGAAATCGAGAAATCGACGCACGAATTCACGTCGCGTTCAGTTGCCGTGCCGCAGGGATTGCACCAGGATGCTGCGGACAATCAGCAGGCGCTGAGCTTCCAGCAGAACATCGTCGCAGAGCAGCAGCGTGACCGGCAGCGCATCATCCAGCGCTACGACGCCGACCAGGTCCACATGCGTGAACTCTGGGCCGCTGAAGCGGCAGCCGCCCCAACTCCAACTCCAACTTCCTCGTCGCGCTGAATAACCGGGGTCCCGGTAGAGGCGGGTGCGATTCCTCCTGGATTGCGCCAAAGCGACTCCCCTTGGCGATCAGGCCGAAGACATGTCGTGCGGTCAGCCTGCTAGTTTGCTGCGCAACAGCTCGTTGACCTGCTGCGGGTTGGCTTTGCCCTTGCTCGCCTTCATCACCTGCCCGACCAGCGCATTGAAGGCCTTGTCTTTTCCGGCTCGGAACTCTTCGACGTTCTTTGCGTTCGCGGCGATTACTTCTTCGATAATTTTTTCCAGCGCGCCAGCATCGTTCATCTGCCTTAGGTCTCGTTGCGCGATTATTTTGTCGACGTGTTCGACACAGGCGGCTAAATCGCGCAGCTCTGTCTGAATATTTGCACAGAGATCTTGAAAGACCACCTTGGCCCCCGCATGAGAGATTTCTTTATCGCCGATACGTTTGACGATTACGCCCACAGAGATGGGGTCAGGAACTTCAGAGTCATCGATTGAAACTTGTAGTCGGTTGGTCAGCGCCGAAAGTTCACCGTTGACCCAATTCGCGGCCAATTTTGGATAGGTGGATATTTGCGCGACCGCTTCGAAATAGGAAGCAATCGCCGGTGATTGCGTTACCAAGGTTGCGTCGTACTCAAGCAGCGAATAGGTCGTGACGAACCGCGCCGCCATCGCACGAGGCAACTCTGTCATTCGGGCCTTTACGGCTTCGATCCACTCGTGGGATATCACCAACGGTGGCAAATCAGGGTCGGGAAAATAGCGGTAATCAGCCGAATCTTCCTTCACGCGCATCGCGCGTGTTTCGCCAGTGTCCGGGTTGAACAGCACGGTGGCCTGCTCGATGCCGTGTCCATCTTCGATCTGCTCAATCTGCCAGCGAATCTCGTAGTCAATCGCCTGCTGCATGTTGCGAAAGCTGTTGAGGTTCTTGATCTCGCGCCGCGTGCCGAGCGGTTGGCCGGGTTTGCGCACCGAGACATTGGCGTCGCAGCGGAAGGAGCCTTCCTGCATGTTGCCGTCGCAGATGCCGATCCAGGTGACGATCTTGTGCAGTTCGCGCGCATAAGCCACCGCCTCCGCGGACGAGCGGATATCAGGCTCGGTCACGATCTCCAGCAGCGGAGTTCCAGCGCGGTTCAGGTCGATGCCGCTCTGACCGACGAAGTTCTCGTGCAGCGATTTGCCGGCGTCTTCTTCCAGATGGGCGCGCACCAGTCGCACCGTTTTCTTTTCCTCGCCCAGAAAGAACTCCACGCTGCCGCCTTGCACTACCGGAATCTCGAACTGGCTGATCTGGTAGCCCTTTGGCAGGTCCGGATAGAAGTAATTTTTGCGCGCAAAAACGCTGCGCGGCGCGATGTGTGAACCGAGCGCCAGACCGAGCTCGATTGCACGTTCTACTGCTCCCTTGTTCATCACCGGCAGCGTGCCCGGCAGCGCCAGATCGACGGGTGCCGCCTGCGTGTTGGGTGCGGCGCCGAACGCCGTTGGCGCGCGGCTGAAAATCTTCGAAACTGTCGAGAGTTGCGCGTGTGTCTCGAAGCCTATGACGACTTCGTAGCCTTGCACCAGCGGGCCGGTCGGCCGGCCTTCCTGTGCTGCCGCGAAAGAGTTTATGGATTCGCTCATTCAGATGCCCCCGGCGCGCGCAGATGAAAGTCGGTTGCCTGCTGCAGCTGGTGTGCTGCGCTGAGCAACTTAGCTTCACCGAAGTAATTGCCGATCAACTGAAGGCCGACCGGCATGCCAGCCGCCCCGATACCGGCCGGAACGCTCATGCCAGGAAGGCCGGCGAGCGATGCGGGCAGGGTGAAGATGTCCGCCAGGTAATTGGCGACTGGATCGGCTGATTTTTCTCCAATCTTCCATGCCACCGTTGGTGCCACTGGTCCGGCGATAAGGTCGCATTCCTTGAACGCGTTCTGGAAGTCATCCGCAATCATCCGGCGGATCTTCTGCGCCTGGAGATAGTAGGCGTCGTAGTAGCCGTGGCTCAGCACATAAGTGCCGATCATGATGCGGCGCTTGACCTCATCACCGAAACCTTCGGCGCGTGTCTTCTTGTACATGTCGAGCAGGTCGGAGTACTTCTCGGCGCGATGGCCAAACTTTACGCCATCGAAGCGCGAGAGGTTCGACGACGCCTCGGCTGGGGCAATGATGTAGTAGACGGGGATGGAGAGCTCGGTGCGCGGCAGGCTAATCGGCACCAGCCTGGCGCCGAGCTTCTCGAATTCCTTCAGCGCGCCATCGACAGCGGCGCGCACGTCGTCGGCCAGGCCCTCGCCGAAGAATTCCTTCGGGATGCCGATGCGCAATCCGTCGATCCTGTCGGCCAGCGCGCCGCTGAAATCTTCCGGGGGCAGATCGAGCGACGTGGAATCGCGGTCCGGATCGGGCCCGCACATGGCCGACAACAGCAACGCGCAGTCTTCTGCCGTACGCGCCATCGGGCCGGCCTGGTCCAGACTCGAGGCAAATGCCACCATGCCATAGCGCGATGCCCGGCCGTACGTAGGCTTGATCCCGGTGATGCCGCAAAAGGCAGCAGGCTGGCGGATGGAGCCGCCGGTGTCGGTTCCGGTGGCAGCCGGCGTCAAGCGCGCGGCGACAGCGGCAGCGCTGCCGCCCGATGAGCCACCCGGAACGCGCGTTGTGTCCCAAGGATTGCGCACCTGAATGACAGCAGTGCCACCCGCCGCTGGCACGGCAACGTTCTCGTTGGCCGAACCCATGGCGAACTCGTCGCAGCTGAGTTTTCCAAGCGTAACCATGCCTTGCCGCGCGAGGTTCATTACCACAGTGCTATCGAAAGGAGAGTTGTAGCCGGCAAGCATGCGGGAGCCGGCCGTGGTCGGGAAGTCGCGGGTCACGAAGATGTCCTTGTGCGCCAGCGGCACGCCTTCCAGACGGCCCGCGTTTCCG
>JBBSUX010000056.1:0-15188 GCA_038234045.1 Burkholderiales bacterium | reverse complement strand
TGCGCTTGTGGCGTGCCTGGGCCTGGCACAGCTCTCGCATGAAATTACCGCATACCTGACGCAGCTTGCGTTCACCACCCTCGCCTTTTTCGCACTAGCGGCGGCACCCTATCGCCGCCGGCTGGCCACCGTGATGCTGGCCCTGGGGCTGTGGGGGCTTGTCCTCTCAGGCGCGCCTACGCTGGCCCTGCTGTTTGGTGGTGGAGGGGCAGTCCTGTCAATATTGGAAAGCCGGCAAGAACCGGGGATTCGCGCGCCCCTCATGCGCTGGGCGTTGATGGCTGGGATCGTCACACTGGCAGCGGCTGTACTTGCCGCAGTGATGGGGCTCTGGCACTGGCGGATCGTCGTTCCGCTTAACGGCAGTTCCGACTGGAGAGACATCGCGAGATTACTGCTCTGGTTTACTTGGCCGACTTGGCCACTCGCCTGCTGGACATTGTGGCGCTGGCGTCGTCAGTGGTGGAGCCTCGAGATCAATCGTCATGTCGCGCTGCCGGTCTGGTTCGCGGGGGTCGCAATCCTGGCTACATTTTTGACGCAACCCGCCGATCGCGCGCTGCTGCTGGGCTTGCCTGCGCTAGCAGCATTGGCGGCATTCGCGCTCCCGACACTCAAACGTGGCGTCTCTGCGCTGATCGACTGGTTCACGCTGCTCTTCTTTACCGGCGCCGCAGCGATCATCTGGGTTGTATATGTCGCCATGCAAACCGGATGGCCACGACAGCCCGCAGCGAACGTCTCAAGGCTGGCGCCGGGTTTTACCGCAACTTTTTCCTGGATTACGCTGTCCGTCGCAGTACTGGCGACGCTGGCTTGGGCAGCTCTCGTGCACTGGAGAGTCGGGCGGCACAGAGCCGCTCTATGGAAGAGCGTGGTACTTCCATCAGCCGGAGCGGCACTTGCCTGGGTGCTGCTGATGACGCTGTGGTTGCCCCTGCTTGACTATGCGCGCAGCTTTGCGCCGCAAGTGGCGCAGGCACGCGTTTTGATAGGCCAACCCTCGTGCGTGCAGGTACAGGCTTTCAGTCGCGCCCAGATTGCGGCGTTCGAGTACCACGCCGAGCTGAACGCGGTCACCGCGGATCGAGCGCAGCAATGCCCTGTCTTGCTGGTTGCCGCAACACGAGGCACTGGACCGGATGAACCAGTCGATCCCCACGTGTGGCAATACGCCGGTAGCGTGACGCGACCCGCCGATCAGCAAGACACCGTCCAGGTGTTCCATCGCATCTTGTCTCCGCACAGGTGACCTTGACGAGGGAAACGGCCACGGAACAGCCTGTCAAGCGATCCTCCAATGCTCGGGTGATTGCGAAAGACGCGCTGGCAGTGCTGGCTGGTCAACTCGCGGTCATTGCTTTCGGCATAACCGACACAGTCGTCGCAGGACGGAATTCGCCTGCGACATTGGCGGCGCTATCTGTCGGCTCGGCCATATTCATCAGCGTTTATGTATCGCTCAACGGCGTCTTTCAGGCGCTGCTGCCGATTTGGGCGGAGTTACGTGGAGGCGGCCGCAACGCAGAGGTCGGGAAGTCAGTCAGACAATCGCTTTACCTCTGGGTACTGGCGTCGGTTGTGGGCATAGCCTTGCTCCTCGCACCGGACCCGCTCATGCGCTGGGTGCAGGTGCCCTCAGGATTGACCGCCGAGGCAAATGGCTACCTCCGCGTACTGGCTGCGGGCTTGCCTGCAGCCCTACTTTTCCGGATCTTCGCCACCTTGAATCAGAGTCTGGGCCATCCGCACGTTGTGAGCGGGTTGCAGCTTGCAGCCCTCGCCATGAAGATCCCGCTTTCGATCTGGTTCACATTGGGTGGCCCGGCAATGGCTGCTCATGGTGTCGTCGGCTGCGCCTGGGCCACCGTCATTGTGAACCTGACCGTAACCCTGATTGCTGCGTTGCTCCTTCGTCGCGGCGCCATGTACCGTCCCTACCGCGTATGGCAAAAGTTTGAACCGCCGCATTGGGTGGAACTTCGGGCGTTTTTGCGTTTGGGGGTTCCTGCCGGTCTTGCGATCATGGTCGAGGTCACCTCGTTCACCCTGATGGCATTGTTCATTGCCCGCCAGGGGACCTTGGCGACGGCTGCGCACCAGATCGCCGCCAGTCTGGCAGCAACGCTCTACATGGTGCCGCTTTCCATTGCCATCGCAACAAGCGCGCGGGTCAGTCAATGGATAGGCGCGAAAGACGAATTGAACGCCCGGGGCGCGGCTTGCACCGGACTTGCAGCATCGCTGGGGATCGCCTGCATTCTGGCGAGCGTCGTCGTATTCGGGAGCGGCCGGATCGCCCGGTTCTACACATCAGACGCCCTTGTCGCAGCAACTGCGGCGGGCTTGCTGCTCTGGGTTGCGCTCTACCATCTTGCAGACTCTGTGCAATGCGTCGCGATATTCGTCTTGCGCAGCTACCGTGTCACGATTGCGCCACTCGTCATCTATAGCGTGATGCTCTGGACGGCAGGTCTTGGTGGAGGATATATCGCCGCCTACCGTGGCTTGGGAGACTGGGGCCCCTGGACCAGTCCCGTGACATTCTGGATGGCGAGCGCAGGTGCGCTGGGTCTGACCGCCCTCGCCTTCGCGTTTCTTCTCCAGGCTGCCTCACGCCCGCGTAAAGCGCGGTCACATACCGTGCGAAACGCCTGACTGAACACGCTGCGGCGGTAAGACAAGCGAGAAAGTTGAGCCCTGACCAAGCTCGGTTTCAATCCTGAGTTCACCGCCGTGGCGCTGCATTACATGCTTGACGATGGCAAGACCGAGCCCCGTGCCACCGGTGCCGCGAGATCGACTGCTGTCCATGCGATAGAAGCGCTCCGCGAGACGCGGTAAATGCTCAGGGGAAATACCGGGACCGGTATCCTGTACCGACAAAACCGAAGAACCACTCTCGAGTCGATCGAGTGGCGGGCTCCATTTGACCGTGATCGTCCCGCCCGCCGGCGTATAACGGATCGCATTGGCAAGCAGATTTGACAACGCGCTGTGCAATTCGCTTGCTGCCCCGCAGAGTGCAATCCCGGCTACTTCAGAATCACGCGCAGGAAAAATCAGTGAATGCCGACGGCCGAGGAGGTCGCTGAGTGTTTTAGCTTCCTCTTCACACTGGCGCAACAGCTCACCTAAAGCCACTTTATCCTCAAGACCGGGCGCAGTGCGGCCTTCTAGCCGAGACAGGGTCAACAGATCGTCCACAAGCGCCTGCATCCGCGTCGCTTGTTGGCTCATCACGTCCAGATAGTGCGCTCGCTCATCAGAGCTCAACGGGAGGTTCTGGAGCGTTTCCACAAAACCCGCAAGAACCGTCAATGGCGTCCGGATCTCGTGCGACACATTGGCAACGAAGTCCCGGCGCATGGCTTCGGCCTGTTCAAGCGCCGTGACGTCGCGCGAAAGGAGGAGTACACGCCCTTCACCATAGCGATGCAACTGGACCGAAAGCCGGATCGGACGGGTCGCGCTGCTGGATCTTCCCTGGATCACCACATCCCTTGAGAAGTCCTGACGGGCTACATAGGCCGTCAGAGCGGGCTCGCGCACCAGATTTCCAAGCACCTGCAGCGCATCACGTTGCAGATCGATTCCGAAATGGTTAGCGGAGGGCTGATTGCACCACTCGATACGCATCTGCCCGTCGAGAAGCATCACCCCGTTGGGCGAAACCTGCAGGGCAGACAGCATATCCTGCAGGCGATCGCGATGAACTTCTGCCTTTCGCTCTGCTGTACGCAAATGACGCCGTATCCGATCCGCGATCTCACCCCACGTCCACAGCAGCGAGGGTGCTTCGCGTGCCTGCACCTCGTCGCGGCGCAACCATTGCAGCAGCTTGTAGCCAAACCAAACGTCCACCGCAACCCAAAGCCAGGTAAAGATTGCGAATCCTGCCGCAGCGCCCAGAACCGGCCACAGAACTCCGCCCCCATTTTCCGGACCAGAAGACGACGCCACCAAACTCATCGACCACGCGCCAGCAGCGGCCCCAAACAACTGGATCAGTAGCAGCCTGACCAAGCGCGCCGTCATATCAAACCAGCACTTTCGACAGCTGCAGCGTGTCTGCAGTCAGGCATCTTTTCTTCCAACGGGACGATCAGGTTGCGCCGTCAGTCGATACCCTGCACCGCGCACCGTCTCGATCATCACGCCAGCTTCACCAAGAGATTCACGCAGGCGCTTGATGTGCACATCAACCGTACGCTCTTCAATGAAGACATGGTCTCCCCAAACCTGGTCCAGGAGCTGACTTCTGCCATGGACCCGCTCGGGATGCCGCATCAGGTGCTGCAGCAGCTTGAATTCTGTCGGACCAAGCCTCAAGGGTTCATTCTCGTAGGCAACCCGGTGGGTGGAAGCATCGAGTGAGAGCGCGCCGATTTCAAGCTTGTCGGCAGCAGGCTCAGGCATACGCCGGCGCAAGACTGCGCGAAGCCGCGCCAGGAGCTCCTGCGTGGAAAACGGCTTGGTAATGTAATCATCGGCGCCAGCATCCAGCCCCGAGATCTTGTCCGATTCATCCCCGCGCGCGGTCAGCATCAGGATGGGAATCTCGCGCGTTCTGGCGTCAGAGCGCCAGGCCCGCGCAAGACTCAGCCCGCTCTGCCCCGGCAACATCCAGTCAAGCAGGATGGCATCCGGCAACGCGTTGTCCATCTCACGTTGCGCGGATACAGCTTCCTGTGCCCAAACGGGAGTGAATCCGTTGTGGCGCAAATTGACGGCGATCAATTCGGCGATGGACGGCTCGTCTTCAACAATCAGTATCAGGGGAACACGCTTGGCCATCAGAGAAGCCCCATTTACCTAACGGCAGACTCGATCTGCTCCATCGTGATGTGCCGAACATCCGTTCCCTTGACGATGTAGATGATGCATTCCGCGATGTTTTTCGCGTGGTCGCCAATCCGTTCGATCGCCTTGGCAAGGAACAGCAAGTCAAGACTGGATGAAATGGTGCGCGGATCCTCCATCATGTAGGTGATGAGCTTTCGAACGAACCCGTCGAATTCACGGTCGATCTGATCGTCTTCTTTCAGAATCATGACGGCCGCAGAAACATCCAGTCGGGCAAAGGCGTCGAGCGCCTTGCGCAGCAATCCCGAAGCCAGGTCAGCAGCCAGCCGGAGCTCGGACGACGGAAGCGTCCGGGCTGCCCCGCCCACGATGATCGACTTCACCATGCGAGCAATCTTGTGCGCCTCGTCACCCACGCGCTCGAGGTTCGCAGTCGTCTTGGAGATGGCGATCAGCAGGCGAAGGTCGCGTGCGGTGGGCTGTCGGCGCGCGATGATCGTTGAAAGATCATGGTCAATCTGGATTTCCATTGCATTGACCCTTACCTCCGTTTTAACAACCTCATCCGCGACCTCGATGCTGAACTGCGACAGTGCGTGGATAGCCTGTCGAATCTGCAACTCGACAAGGCCGCCAAGCTCCATCACGCTGGCAGAAACGGCGTTGAGCTCGCTGTCGAACTGGGTGGAGAGATGTTTGTCGGTCATGGTGGACAGTAGCGTTCAGTCGCTCGTTAGGCAGAGCAGCGAGCACAAAGATTGGGAGATTCAGCCGAAACGGCCGGTAATGTAGTCCTCGGTCTCCTTGCGCTTCGGCTTGAAGAAAAGTTGCTCGGTATCACCGAATTCCACCAGGTCGCCAAGGTACATATAGGCGGTGTAATCGCTGCACCGTGCAGCCTGCTGCATGTTGTGCGTGACGATGACCACCGTGTATTCGTTCTTCAGCTCGGCAATCAACTCCTCGACCTTGGCGGTGGAGATCGGGTCGAGCGCAGAGCACGGTTCATCAAGCAAAAGCACCTCGGGCTTGATCGCAATTCCCCGGGCGATACAGAGCCGCTGCTGCTGGCCGCCCGACAGGCTCGCGCCGCTTTGGCGGAGTTTGTCTTTCACCTCTGTCCACAGGGCGGCTTTACGTAGCGCCCATTCACCCCGTTCCTCCATGTCGCTCTTCCCAAGCTGCTCGAACAGCTTCACGCCGAACGCGATGTTGTCGAAAATCGACATGGGAAAGGGAGTGGGCTTCTGGAACACCATGCCGATGCGGGCTCTAAGGAGTGCCACGTCGCGATGCCCGGTAAGCAAATCTTCGCCATCCAGCTCGATGCGACCCTCAGCCCGCTGCTCCGGGTAGAGTTCGAACATGCGGTTGAACGTCCTCAGCAGCGTGGATTTCCCGCAACCGGAGGGCCCGATGAACGCGGTCACCCGATTCTGCGGAATGTCTAGATTGATACCTTTGAGTGCGTGGAATTTGCCGTAATAGAAATTCAGATCACGCACCAGAATCTTGGGCGGCATCGCCGGCTCTGCGTTGGTCGTCAGGGGCATGGTGGGTGTATTTGATAGTGATGTTGGCAGCCACAAAGGGCTCAGTCGGCTTTAACGCTGGCGAGCCAGCAAGCGCGCGACAATGTTGAGAACCAGCACCGTGGTGGTGATGAGGAACACCCCAGCCCATGCTAGTTGTTGCCAGTTTTCGTAAGGACTCATCGCGAACTTGAAGATCGTGACTGGCAGACTTGCCATCGGTTTGTCAAGATCCGCACTGAAGAACTGGTTGTTGAGCGACGTGAAAAGCAGTGGCGCCGTCTCGCCTGAAATTCGCGCGACCGCAAGCAGTACTCCGGTAATGACGCCAGCACGAGCGGCACGCAGCGTCACAAGCGTTATCACTTTCCATTTCGGGGTGCCGAGTGCATAGGCCGCCTCCCGCAGACCCGATGGCACGAGAAGGAGCATGTTCTCTGTCGTGCGGATGACCACGGGTATCACAATCAGCGCAAGCGCAATCACGCCGGCCCACGCGGAAAAACTGCGAAATTGGGCAACCACGACGGCATACACAAAAAGTCCAATCACGATCGACGGCGCAGACAGCAGGATGTCGTTCACGAACCGTGTGGTGGAAGCGAGCAGGCTGCCTGGCTCGTATTCCGCCAGAAAAACGCCCGCCATCACCCCGATCGGGGTGCCGACACAGGTTGCCAGCAGCACCATGATGAAAGAGCCGTACACCGCGTTGAGGAGGCCGCCTGATTCGTTGGGTGGAGGAGTCGACTCGGTAAGGAGAGAAACACTCAGCCCGCCAACGCCAAGGCGAACGACGTCCCAAAGGATCCACACCAACCAGAAGACCCCGAACGCCATGGCCAGCAATGAAAGACCCAGCGCGATCCGGTTCATTCGCTTGCGGGTCGCGTAGCGAGATTGCCGGATCGACTCCAGCTCGGCAGCATCGATCAGGCGTTTTCCGGTGCCACCGCCATCGCCGCCGGCAGCGGTCTTCGCGGCGCTCACGAGCGCTGTCCCTCAGCCCGCCGCAAGCGCATCAGCAGCAGCTTGGAGAGAGCGAGCACGACGAATGTGATGAAGAACAACATTAATCCAAGATAGATCAACGATGCTTGGTGGAGCCCCGCACTGGCCTCCGCGAATTCGTTGGCAAGAACTGACGTAATGCTGCTGGCAGGCTCAAATACCGACGGAGAGTTCAACTGGTTCATATTGCCGATCACAAACGTCACCGCCATGGTCTCACCTAGCGCGCGACCGAGGCCCAGCATGACGCCGCCCAGCACGCCGGTCTTGGTGAAGGGAAGCACCACCTTCCAAACCACCTCCCAGGTCGTGGAACCCAAGGCATAGGCCGACTCTTTCAGCATGGGCGGCGTGACTTCGAAAACATCACGTATCACCGATGCAATGAACGGAATGATCATGATCGCCAGAATGATGCCTGCGGAGAGGATTCCGATTCCGACTGGTGGCCCGGTCACGAGAGCCCCGAGATACGGAACTCCCCCAAGCAATGACTGCAACGGCTGTTGAACAAAGCGCGCGAGTATCGGACCGAACACCATCAGCCCCCACATGCCGTAAACGATTGAAGGGATCGCTGCAAGAAGCTCGATTGCGGTTCCAAGGGGCCGCCTCAGCCATGCGGGCGAAAGTTCTGTGAGGAAAACCGCGATCCCGAAACTGACCGGAACGGCAATTGCGAGCGCAATGAAGGACGTAGCAAGCGTCCCATAAATCATGACCAAGCCGCCGAAATCCTCATTCACTGGATCCCAAACGCTACGGCCCAGGAAAGAAAGCCCGTACTTGGCGATGGCGGGCCATGCGCCCACGACCAGCGAGGCCAGAATGCCGAACAGCAGGGCGAGGGTCACCCACGCGGCCGCACGCGCCGCCCACCCGAAGAGTCGGTCCATAACAGCGCCGGAGAACATTGAACGGGGTGCGGAAGGAGGCAGCATCGTATTGCCGCGCCTGACGACAATCGGCGGTGCATGCGGCACGGGCAGTGTAGGTGACACAGTTCGATTCTTCAGGCCTCATATCCGCCGACCGGCCCACACTGCATGAAGCGGCATGGGTCGGCCAGCGGGATGCCTATGGAGGGTTATTGCAGCGATATCTGCTTGCCTGATTTATCGGTGATACCGGTCCAGGCCTTGCGGACAATGTCCTTCACACTATCGGGCATCGGCACGTAGTCCAGGCTCCCTGCTGTCTCGTCACCTTTCTTGTAGCCCCAATCGAAGAATTTCAACACCGTGCTCGCGGTGGCTGCATCGTCTTGCTTGGTGTGCATCACAACGAAGGTCGCGCCGGTGATCGGCCATGAGTCCTTGCCTGGCTCGTTCGTCAGGATCTGATAGAAGCTCTGGCTCCAGTCGGCACCGGCAGCGGCGGCCTTGAAGCTCTTGTCATCCGGCGACACAAAGGCGCCGCTGGAATTTTCCAGCTGCACATAAGCCATCTTGTTCTGCTTCACGTAGGCGTACTCCAGATAGCCGATCGAGTTCGGCAGGCGCCCGATAAAGGCCGCAACACCTTCGTTGCCCTTGCCGCCCGCCCCGGTGGGCCAATTGACCGCTGTGCCCTCACCTACTTTGCTCTTCCACTCCGGGTTCACCTTGGAGAGATAGTTGGTGAAGATGAAGCTGGTACCGGAGCCATCGGCGCGACGTACCGGAGAAATCGCGGCATCGGGCAGCGTCACATCCTTGTTCAATGCTTTGATGGCGGGATCAGACCACTTCGTGATCTTGCCAAGATAGATATCGCCAAGTACCTGGCCATTGAGCTTCAGTCGGCCAGGCGCAATGCCTTTGATGTTGACCACCGGCACGACACCGCCGACCACGGTGGGGAACTGCATCAAGCCCTTTTCATTGAGCGCATCGTCCTTCAGCGGCGCATCAGAGGCGCCGAAATCGACGGTCTTCGCGACAACCTGCTTGACGCCAGCGCTCGAACCGACCGACTGGTAGTTGATTCGGACACCAGTCGCTTTGTTGTAGTCGGACGCCCACTTGGAGTACAGCGGCGCGGCGAAGCTCGAGCCGGCGCCGGTCGCTTCCTCTTGAGCCCATGCCGGGCTCACTACAGCTACGGAAGCAGCAGCGGCGAAGACGGCGGTAACCAATGATCTGTTCATGTCGACGGTCCTTGTTGCGTTGAGTAAGAGGTCCACGCAGCAAATGTAGGAAGGCTTCATGACAGCTGTGTGACGCAAGCCGATCGCAGGATGAAAACCGGTCGATTTGTCACGCATTCGTCATGGCATCCCAATATCTTTGTGCACTTCAAGGAGCACCTTGGTAGAAATCGTCGCTGCCTCAGAACCGTTTCGATTCAGAAACGGATATTCATCATGAAAAGTGCCTCTAAGGCTTTCCGTAATTTCGCTATCAGCTATGAATTAGTGATTAAAGATATCCTCGTCCGGACCGAAACATGATTCTGCTACCCAGATTTCGGTCGTCCGCGCATCAGATGGAAGCTCTGCCGATCACGGCGTCATCACCTGCCCCTCATCAAGGCGGGCGACTGATAAGCTGCCCTTCACTTCAATATTCCCCGAACCTTTTCATGCAAGTCGGAACCCGCCTCGCTGCCGTCGATCTCGGCTCCAATAGTTTCCGGCTCGAAATCGGCAAGCTCGCTGGCCCGCAATGGCAGCGTGTGGAGTATGTGAAGGAGACGGTCCGCCAGGGCAATGGCCTCGACGAAGATGGCAATCTCTCCGCCGCAGCCATGCAGCGGGGCTGGGATTGCCTGGCGCGTTTTGGCGAACGGCTGGCCGGATTCGCCCGGGCGGAGGTGCGTGCGGTTGCAACCCAGACTTTGCGCGAGGCGCGCAACCGCGACGTTTTTATCGAGCGCGGATCGCAACTGCTGGGCTTTCCGATCGATGTGGTTTCGGGTGCGGAAGAAGCCCGCCTGATCTACCAGGGTGTCGCGCATTTGTTGCCGCCGTCCGACGAACGCCGACTGGTCGTGGATATCGGAGGCCGCTCGACCGAGCTGATCCTCGGTCAGGGCTTGCAGGCCAGAACGATGGCATCGTTTCCTGTAGGCAGTGTCGCGTGGTCAGCCCGCTATTTCCCGAATGGCGAGTTGACCGCAGAACGCTTCACCCGCTCAGAAGTCGCAGCGCAGTCGGTACTGGAGGAAGCGGTGCAGGCCTATCCACGCAATCAGTGGGAGGTAGCCTATGGATCCTCCGGCACCGCGGGTGCGGTGGGCGCCATCCTCGCGGGTCTGGGCAGCCCGAAGGGCATCATCGAACGCGCTGCCGTCGACGCGCTAGTTGCACGTTTGATTCGCGTGGGCCATGTCGATCGGATCGAAATGAATGGGCTCAAGGACGATCGCAAACCGGTGATCGGTGGAGGCTTGAGCGTATTACGCGCGGTCTTCGATGTGTTGGGCATCGACCGGATGCAGGTAGCGCAAGGCGCGCTGCGCCAAGGGGTGCTTTTCGACCTTCTGGACCGGGAGCAGCCGCAAACCGATCTGCGTGCTGTGTCGGTGGCGGCGTTGGCGCGTCGTTGCGATGCCGATGCCGCCCAGGCCCGGCGCGTTGAACGGGTGGCACTGAAGTTGTTCGGCCAACTCCGTGCGCACGCAGAACGCCCTGCCGGTACCCAGGCGATCGAGCGCCTGACGCGCAAGCTGGCCTGGGCTGCGCAACTGCACGAGATCGGCACCCTCATCTCGCACGATGAAGCTCACAAACACGGTGCCTACATCGTCGAGCACGCAGACATTCCCGGGTTCGCTTTCGCGGAGCAAAAACGGATGGCGCGATTGGTGCTGGCGCAACGCGGCAAGCTGCGCAAGGTCGAAGCCGAGCTCGCCGACGACGTGTTTCGCGAGATGGCACTTTGTTTGCGGCTGGCGGTTCTGCTCTGCCATGCGCGTCGCGATCCCGACTGTTCGGCGATATCGCTTCGGCCCGATGCAGCAACTGGCTGGTGGCTCGATATTTCGCCTTCATGGATCGGTCGCTTTCCGCAATCCACGTATCTACTCAAGGACGAAGTCGTCGCCTGGCAAAAGACTGCCTGGCCATTCCGACTCGGTGGAAACTGATCCAGGACAGCCACACTGGTTTGCAGCCGGCACGTCTTACTTAGGGATCGTTTGAGCCCAAGCTACAGAAACTCGGGCGTTTGCACAGTCAGCAAGACTGTCTCGTCCTGATCTGCGCCGTCACCCTGGCGGCGCCGCCGACGCAACCACCAGACCGAGCCCTTGCGCACCGCGCAATCGCTTGCCTGCAGGCCGAGCAAGCCGGCAATGGCCTTGCCGAGCATGGGCTGGTGACCGACGACCAGCACGGCGCCTCGCGCTTCAGGCCAGTGCACCAGCCTGAGAAGGTCGTCAGGAGAACCGTCGGGTAAAAGCTCGGCACGCAGCTTGTATTTTCGACCTAGAGCTTGCGCCGTCTGCCCGGCGCGCAAGGCGGGGCTCGCCAGAACGCGCAAGCCGTCCGGCAATTGCCGATCGAGCCAGCTTGCCATACGCGCCGCCTGGTTCTCGCCACGCGGGCTGAGCGCACGCTCGGAATCGCACATTCCTTCGGCGGGCTCGAGTGCATCCGCGTGACGCCACAGAATCAGATCCATCATGGCAACTCCGCACTGCGTTTCGCACTGGTGCGGCTGCTTTCGTACCGGCGCATCAACGCTGCTTGCGCGCTTGCCTGATGGGCCGACCCAGCTGCTACTGCACGTCGATAGTTACCCCCAGGTTCGAGCTCCCAGGCATCCGTATCGTCGCCCAAATACGCGACCAGGCATTCATCGATGAGTCGCTGGCGCAGGCGCGCATCGCGAACCGGCCAGGCAATTTCCACGCGGCGAAGCATGTTCCGGCTCATCCAGTCGGCACTCGACAGAAACAATTGCTCCGCTTTGCCGATGCGAAAATAAAAGACGCGCGAATGCTCGAGAAATCGACCGATCACCGAACGCACCCGGATGTTGTCGGTGAATCCAGGGCGGCGCGCGGGAAGCATGCACGCGCCGCGCACGATCAGATCAATCTGCGCACCTGCAGCACCGGCCGCCACCAGAGCGGCGATGAGCTTTTCGTCTGTCAGGGCGTTCATCTTGCAAATGATGCGTGCGTCGCGGCCCGATCGCGCTGCGTCGGCTACCGCTTTGATCCTGGCAACCCATTCGTCCTGCAGTTGGGTTGGAGCGAACAATAATCGCTTCAGACGCGGCAGCCGACTATGGCTTGCCACGTGCGAAAAGACGGCGTCCATATCGGCTGTAAGGGCCGCGTCGGCTGTGAGATGACTGATGTCGGTGTAGAGCCGGGCTGACCCGGGGTTGTAGTTTCCCGTCGAGAGATGTCCATAACGACGGATACGGGAGCCCTCGCGTCGCGAGATCAAGAGCATCTTCGCGTGTGTCTTCAAACCGACCACGCCATAGACCACCTGCGCGCCGATCGACTCCAGGGCCTCGGCCCAGTTGATGTTCACCTCTTCGTCAAATCGGGCCTTGAGTTCCACCACCGCTGTGACTTCCTTGCCCCTGCGAACCGCCTCACGCAGCAGATCCAGCAATGTCGTGTCCGACCCTGTCCGGTAAATCGTCTGCTTGATGGCCAGCACGGCGGGGTCATGCACCGCTTCCCGCAGAAAATCCAGAACGCCCGAAAAACTCTCGAACGGCTGGTGGATCAGGATGTCGCCCTGCCGCAAGCGCTGCAGGATGGAGCTCGCCGCCGCAGGCCCGAAAACGTTCGCGGGCCGCGCGGGCGCAAACATCAATTCCGGGTCGTTCACAAGATCAACCAGCTGATTCAGGCGAACCAGGTTGACCGGGCCGTGAACGCGGTAGAGCGCACCATGCGGAAGACCGAACTGCTGCTGCAGAAAATCCAGCAGATGCTGCGAACAACCCGATGAAACCTCGAGCCGAACTGCCTGACCATAGTGACGCTTTTGCAGACCCTTGCGCAGTGCGGCCCGCAGGCTGAGGACTTCGTCCTCTTCCACCGCCAGATCCGAATGGCGTGTCACGCGAAATTGTGAAAACTCCGTCACCTCGCGGCCAGGAAACAGATCCGCAAGATGAGCGCGCACCACGCTCGTGATGCTCACGAAGCAACGCCGCGAACCGGATACCACTTCAGGCATTGCAATGACCCTGGGCAATACGCGCGGTACCTTCACGATCGCGATCTCGTTGTGACGACCGAAGGCATCAAGGCCTTTCAGGCGCACGATGAAGTTCAACGATTTGTTCGCCACCATCGGGAAAGGATGCGCCGGATCCAGAACAACCGGCACCAAAAGCGGCCCTACGTTTTCGCGGAAGTACGACCTGACCCACGCGCGCTGTTTTCCGTTGCGCTGACCCTGGGAGAGCAGCACGATGCCGAGTCTCCGGAACGCCGGTATGAGCACCTCGTTGTAGAGCGCGTACTGCCGCTCGACCAGGCGGTGCGCCGCGACCGAAAGCTCGGCAAAAGATTGCTCCGTTTGAATGCCGCGCGTGTCGCCGGCCTGTGCGGCGGCAAGGTGCGGCGCCGCGCGTACCTCGAAGAATTCATCAAGATTGGACGAAACGATGCACAGATATCGCAGTCGCTCCAGCAACGGCACATCCTCGCGCACGGCCCAGTCGAACACCCGGCGATTGAAAGCCAGGATGCTGTGATCGCGATCCAGGAGCTTACAGCTCACCGTTTCTTCGCGGGCTAGGGGCAGATCAATCACAACGGGATCTTGCACCTGAACATGGGGCGCGGCTACCTCGGCCGCTGGCTTCTCAAGTTCGCAGGCTTTATCCGCCCGATCGAGGTGAGTTTGCGGGAATGCTTCCGCGAGAGTCAGGTCCGGCTTCGCGCTCACGTCGGTGGAGCTTTTGCTGGCCGAGACTGGGGAGGACAGAAAGGAAGAGCCCGAACACACTGGAGTCATGGGGTACGCAGGAAAACTGGCGATTTGCCAAGTGCGCCGTGACTGTGCCGCACCCATGTGACGGCGCGATGACAAGCAATTCAGCCTCGTCGAGGCTGAGAGTCGCCTGGAGACGGCGGACGCCGTACGCGTGGCCCCAAAACGTTTGCAGCGCAACGGGCCAAGCCGGATGTCACAGCTATAGCTCAGTACCCACGTGCTTCGACACTGACCGGCGCCGGAGCGAGCACGAGATCGGCAAGCTGCTGCGCGCTGCTCCTGGCGAGTCCCGCATCCTGCGCCTCAACCATGACGCGCAGCACCGGCTCTGTCCCGCTAGCCCGAATCAGAACGCGCCCCGTATCGCCCAGCGCATCCTCTACCGCCCGGATGCCATCCATCAGCGCAACATTCGCGCGCCAGTCGGTTCTGGGCGCCATCCGGACATTGAGCAGAACCTGCGGAAACAAGGTCACACCGGCAAGCAGCTCCGCCAGCGAGGCGCCTGCGCGCACAGTTGCCTGCAGCACCTGCAGCGCGCTGATCAGACCGTCTCCGGTGGTGTGGCGGTCGAGTGCAAGGAGGTGGCCCGAACCTTCGCCCCCCAAAACCCAACCGCGTCGCTCGAGCTCGGCCAGCACATGTCGGTCGCCCACAGCTGCGCGCACAAAAGCGACCCCGCGCTGCTGCAGCGCCACCTCGACCGCCATGTTCGTCATCAATGTGCCAACCGCACCTTCTACTCGCTCGCCACGCAATAGCCGGTCCGAAACCAGCAGGTAAAGTAACTCGTCGCCATCAAAGAGGCGGCCTGTCGCATCGACCATCTGCAGTCTGTCGGCGTCGCCGTCCAGAGCAATACCAAAATCAGCCTGATGGGCGATCACTTCGCGCACCAAGGCTTCGGGATGCGTTGCTCCTACACCCTCGTTGATATTGAAGCC
>JBBSUX010000055.1:0-15313 GCA_038234045.1 Burkholderiales bacterium | reverse complement strand
TGCACGCCTGGGGCATGACCGAGATGTCGCCCTTGGGCACCTTGAGTACGTTCAAGAACAAACACATGGGCCTCCCGGAGTCCGAGAAGATGAAGCTGCGCCAGAAGCAGGGGCGTGCGATCTTCGGGGTGGACATGAAGATCGTCGACGACGCAGGCACTGAGCTGCCCTGGGACGGTCGCACTTTCGGAAACCTGCTGGTCCGGGGCCCCTGGGTGGTCGACCGTTATTACAAGGGCGAGGGCAGTCCGCTGGTACCCGACGCACAAGGTCGCGGCTGGTTCCCCACCGGCGACGTTGCGACCATCGATGCCGATGGCTTCATGCAGATCACCGACCGCAGCAAGGACGTGATCAAGTCGGGGGGCGAATGGATCAGCTCGATCGAAATCGAAAACATCGCCATGGCACATCCTGCGGTGGCGATGGCCGCGTGCATCGGCATGCCGCATCCGAAGTGGGACGAACGACCGGTAGTGGCTGTTGTCCTGCGACCGGGAACAAGCCCCACGCGCGAGGAAATGCTGGCCTTCTACGAGGGCAAGACGGCCAAGTGGCAAACCCCGGATGACGTCATCTTCGTGGCATCGATACCGCTCGGTGCCACCGGAAAGATGCTCAAGACCCAGTTACGCGAGCAATTGAAGAACTACACGCTCCCGACTATCTGAGTCCACGGCAAGTCAGCTGTGATGGGAACGTTGCGCCTCGCCTGCCGCTTGCAGAGCAATTGGAAGGTGCATTTTCTGTCACATGGGTGATAAAAACGCCGGGCTACCAAAGTTCCTTAAGGACATTCCCCTAGTGGACTCGAAGGGAAGCGGCGTACGCTGTGTTTCGCTCAGTTCTCTCACGTACCTGAAGGAGACATTTCATGAAATTTGCGCTGAAGTTGGTTGCTGTCACGGCAATGGTGGCGGCGAGCTCGTTTGCCTTTGCCCAAAAAGGTGAAACCGTCAAGATTGGCATGATCGAAGGGCTCTCCGGTCCCTTCGCCAACGTGGGTCAGAACCAGCTGAAATCCTGGCAATACGTAGCTGCACATCTCACGCCCGAAGAGAACCCGGCTGGCGTCAAATTCGAGATTGACGGGATGGATAGCAAGAGCTCGCCGCAAGAAGCGTTGAGCCTGCTCAAGTCGGCCGCAGATCAGGGCTACCGCTATGTGACGCAAGGCAACGGCTCGAACGTCGGGCTGCCGCTTTCCGATGCCGTGCAGAAGTACGACGAGCGCAATCCCGGCAAGGAAATCATCTATCTGAACTACGCAGCGGTAGACCCGGCGCTTACCAACGAGAAGTGCAATTACTACCACTTCCGGCTCGATGCGGACACCACCATCAAGATGCAGGCGCTGACCTCTTTCATGAAGGACCGTCCCGAAATCAAGAAGGTATATCTGCTCAACCAGAACTACTCGCACGGCAAGCAGGTTGCGAAGTACTTCAAGGAAGGTATTGAGAAGAAGCGCCCGGATGTGAAGATCGTCGGGGAGGACTACGTACCGATCGGCCAGGTCAAGGATTTCTCTCCGTACATCGCGAAGATCAAGGAATCGGGTGCCGACACGATCGTGACGGGTAACTGGGGTCAGGACATGACCTTGTTCATGAAGGCGCTGGGTGACTCGGGCCTGAAGATTCCGGTCTATGCCTACTACGCGGGCGTCTCCGGCACGCCAACGGCGCTGGCTGCGATTCCGGGCCTTCAGGTCTACCAGATCGCCTACAACAACTCGAATTACAAAGGTCGTATGAACGATCTGATGACCGGGTTCCACAAGCAGTACAACGACGATTTCTATACGTTCTCGGTCTACAACGGTCTTGTCATGCTGAGCCAGGCGATGGCAAAGGCAAACTCCACCGATCCGGTGAAGGTTGCCGCAGCGATGGAAGGGCTCAAGTTCCAGGGCTTCAATGGCGACAGCGAAATGCGCAAGAGCGACCACCAGATGCAGCAGGGCATGTGGATCTCTCATTGGGAGAAGGTCAGCGACAAGTATCCCTACAGTGTTGAGAACACCGGCTACACCTTTGCGCCGGTGAAGTACATCGATGCAGCTGACGCAAGCACGCCCACCACGTGCGAGATGAAACGCCCTTCCTGAGCGCGCTAATGGGCGGCAGCACAGCGGACCTGACGCAATGCCTGGGATCCGCGCCGCCCATTTCTTTCTCTCTCTCTTTTTCTCCGGACGCGTCTGCCTGCCAGCGGCCGGATGAAAAATCTTCGGCTGATCCATGGAATTTTTCACTATTTCCGTTCTGAACGGGGTCAGCTACGGGCTGCTTCTTTTCATGCTGAGTTCAGGCCTGACCCTGATCTTCAGCATGATGGGCGTGCTCAATTTCGCGCACGCGAGCTTCTACATGCTGGGCGCCTACCTGGCGTACATGATTTCCACCGTGGTGGGGTATTGGCCAGCTCTTTTTCTGGCGCCGTTTTTGGTGGGCTTGCTGGGCGCGGCTTTCGAGCGTTACAGCCTGCGTCGGGTGCACCGCTTTGGCCACGTCCCGGAGTTGCTGGTGACGTTCGGGCTGTCATATGTCATCGTCGAGTTGGTTCAATTGGTTTGGGGCCGCTCGACCGTTCCTTACCGGCTGCCCGAATTGCTGCAAGGTTCGCTTTTTACGATCTACGGGCTGCAGTTCCCGCGTTCACGAGCCTTTATCGTTCTGGTGGCCTTGCTCATGCTGGGCGCGGTGGGCTTGCTGCTCAAGCGCACGCGCATCGGGCTGGTGATTCAGGCAGCGCTGGTGCACCCGAGCATGGTTGAGGCGCTTGGCCACAACGTGCCGCGCGTATTCATGCTGGTGTTTGGCGGTGGCGCTGCGCTTGCCGGGCTCGCTGGCGTGGTCGGCGGCAATACTTATGTGACCGAGCCTGCGATGGCGCAGGCAGTTGGCTCCATCATCTTCGTGGTGGTGGTGGTGGGCGGCATGGGCTCACTCGCTGGCGCGTTTTTGGCGTCATTACTGATAGGGCTGCTGCAGACTTTCGCAGTGGCTATCGACTGGTCACTGGCGAGCGCGCTGGGATCGATCGGCATCACGGTGACGAGCCAAACTCCGGGCTATTCGGTGCTGGGGCTGACGATTGCGCAAGTGGCGCCGATCCTGCCTTACCTATTGTTGGTTTTAATGTTGATCTTCCGCCCTCGTGGCCTCCTGGGCACCCGGGAGGGTTGATGTCGATGCAAAGCTCCTTAACCCATTACCGATTCAAACCGCTCAATGTAAGCCGCTTCGTGGTGTGGAGCGGTTTCGCTCTGGCCTTGCTGCTGGCGCCACAGGTGTTTCGCAGCAGCCTGTCAGTGTCGATGCTCTCGCAGATGGGTTATCTGGTGATCATCTGCCTTTCGTTCAACATCCTGCTGGGCCAAGGCGGCATGTTGAGCTTTGGTCACGCTGTCTACAGCGGGCTCGGCGCGTTCGTGGCAGTGCACACGATGAACCTTGCCGCCTCCAAAAACGGGTTCTATATCCCGCTGCCGCTGATTCCGCTTGTGGGCGGGTTTGGCGGCCTGTTCTTCTCTGCGCTGCTCGGCTTTGTCACTACCAAGAAATCCGGTACTACCTTCGCGATGATCACGCTCGGAATCGGTGAGCTGGTGGCGTCGATGTCACTGATGTTCCCGGAGTTCTTCGGGGGCGACGGGGGCATCAGTACCAATCGCGTGTACGGCGCCAAGCTCCCGTTCGGTATCAGTTTCGGTCCGCAGATCCAGGTGTATTACCTGATCGCCGTGTATTGCTTCATCTGCACCGCGCTGATGTTTGCCTTCACCCGTACGCCGCTCGGCCGCATGCTGAACGCCGTGCGCGACAACCCCGAGCGGGTGCAGTTTGTCGGCTACAACACGCAGCGGGTGCGCTACTACGCTTTCATGGTGTCGGCGTTTTTTGCGGGCATCGGTGGAGCCCTGGCCGCCATTAATTTCGAGATCGTTTCTGCCGCCGACAGTCTGAGCGCCATCCGCTCTGGTGGCTATCTGCTGTTCACCTTCTTGGGCGGTGCAACCTTTTTCTTCGGCCCGATCATCGGTGGCGTGCTCCTGGTGCTCGCCTCGGTGCTACTTTCGGAATTTACCAAAGCCTGGTTGCTGTACCTGGGCTTCGCATTTCTGTTGATGGTGATGTTTGCGCCCGGTGGCGTCGCCAGCCTCATCATGATGAACGTGCGGCTGGCGCGCTATCGGCAATTGCGCCCGCTCTGGCCAGCGTATCTCGCGCTCTTCGCCACCGGCCTCGTGATGGTGGCGGGCGGGTCTGCGTGCATTGAGATGATCTATCACTTTCAGCTGAATTCCGCGAGGGGCCCGAAGCTCGACTTTGCTGGTCTGACGCTTGATTCCTCTTCTGCTGCCACCTGGATCGTCGCCGTCGCGGTACTGGTGCTGGGTGCGGGTACATTCGCCCTCGCCCAACGACGCTTCGCGCACCGCTGGGATCAGGCACAGGAAGCGGTTGAGCTTGTGCTGGTGCGCTCCGGCAAGGCAGGTGCAGCATGAGCGATCGGCCGATTTTCCCTGGAAGTAGCCAGCAGGCTGGTGCAAAGCCAGCCATCGAATTGCGTGGTCTCAAAAAGAGTTTTGGTCGCACGGAAATTATTCGCGGGGTAGACCTCAGCGTCGCGGCCGGTGAGCGGGTGGCCATCATCGGGCCTAACGGCGCGGGTAAATCGACGCTCTTCAACCTCATCAGCGGCCGACTCCTGCCGACGAGTGGGGAGGTGCGATTGCACGGGGACCGCATCGACGGTCTGCCGCCCTACGAGATCAATCGCCGCGGACTTTCGCGAAGCTTCCAGATCACCAACATCTTCCCGCGCCTCTCGGTGTTCGAGAACCTGCGCTGCGGCGTATTGTGGAGCCTCGGCTACCGCTACACGCTCTTGAAGTTTCTGGGCAACCTGCACGACGCCAATGCGCGTACGGAAGAGCTGATGCAGCAGGTGGGGCTTACCGGGCGTCGCGATGTGCTGGGCATGAACCTCACCTATGCCGAACAACGCGCTCTCGAGATTGGCGTGACCATTGCCGGCGGTGCCAATGTGCTGCTGCTCGACGAGCCTACCGCCGGCATGAGCCACACCGAAACCCGCCATTTCATCGACCTGATCCGGCAAGTGACGGTCGGCAAGACGTTGCTGACTGTGGAGCACGACATGGGCGTTGTCTTCGGCCTGGCCGACCGCATCGCCGTGCTGGTGTATGGCGAAGTCATCGCGTTCGGTCCGCCGGAAGAGGTGCGAGGCGATGCGAGGGTGCAGGAGGCGTATCTGGGTACGCCCGTGGAAGAGATTGCCGCTCCCGCTCAAAAATCCGAGACCACCTCTGCATCGGCGCATGCAGGCCATTCGGGCTGAGGCCGTAGGCTGCACCCGACGCAACAGCAATCAGGACGATCACGGATGCTCCACATCGAAAAGCTTCACGGCTATTACGGCAAGAGCCATGTTCTGCATGGCGTCTCTTTTGACGTCGGTGCCGGCGAGATCGTGGCGCTGCTCGGGCGCAACGGGGCAGGGCGCTCCACCACAGCCAAAGCCATCATGGGGCTGGTGCACTGGGAGGGCTCCCTCACCTGGAAGGGTCAGTCACTAGCCGGCCGCAAAGCCTACGAAGTAGCGCATCTGGGCATTGGCTATGTGCCGGAAAACCGCGACGTGTTCGGAAATCTCACCGTGCACCAGAACCTTCTGCTCGGGCAAAAGGGCAATGGGCGCGACAGCCGGTGGAGCTTCGACGACATGTACGCCATGTTTCCGCGGCTGAAGGAACGGCAGCACACGGCCGCAGGCGTGATGTCGGGCGGCGAGCAGCAAATGCTCACGCTCTGCCGCACACTCATGGGCGACCCTGATCTGATCATCATCGACGAACCCACCGAAGGCCTGGCGCCGAAGATTGTCGAGCAGGTGGGCGAGGTTCTTCGAAGTCTGAAAGACCGGGGAATCTCGGTGCTGCTGATCGAGCAGAAGCTCACGATTGCCATGCAGGTGTCCGATAGGGCGCTGGTCATGGGCCACGGAGCCATCGTCTTCGACGGTACGCCTGATAGTTTGCGTTCGGCAGAGGCCGTTCGCCAGGAGTGGCTCGAGGTCTGACGGGTCCGCCTGCCCTAGGGAAAACCAGCCGCGGAGGGCGGCTGGGTTTGCTCATCAAATATGCCTCCTGCGCTTGATCTGTAAGCGCTACCAGCTATCAATACAGAACAAAAACCTCTCACACCTTTTCCTTGACAGCTAAAGTATTCAGTTCTAAATTGACTGCTACTTCGGTCTCGAACGGGAAAACGCATGAAGGTGGTTTGTATTGGCGGTGGGCCGGCAGGCTTGTACTTCGCGTTGCTGATGAAAAAGCGCAATGCGCGTCATCAAATCACCGTGGTGGAGCGCAACAAACCCTACGACACGTTCGGCTGGGGCGTCGTGTTCTCCGATGCCACGCTGGAGAACATGCGTGCGTGGGACGCTCAAACAGCCGCAGAGATCGAGGAATCGTTCAACCATTGGGACCACATCGAGCTCGAATTCCGCGGGCGCACGCTGAAGAGCGGCGGCCACGGCTTTGTGGGCATCGGGCGCAAGCACCTGCTCAATATCCTGCAGCGGCGCTGTGAGGCACTCGGAGTGGTGCTGGAATTTGAGCGCGAGGTCGATTCCGACGCTGATTTTCCCGATGCCGACCTGATCGTTGCCTCCGACGGCGTCAATTCGCGCATCCGTCAGAAATACGCCGACACCTTCCGACCTGACATCGCCGAGCGGCCGAACCGTTTCATCTGGCTAGGTATCAAGAAGCGCTACGACGCCTTCACCTTCACTTTTGAAAAAACGGAGCACGGCTGGTTTCAGGCTCATATCTACCAGTTCGACGCCGACACCAGCACCTTCATTGTCGAAACGCCGGAGCATGTCTGGCGCGCGCACCGCATTGACCAGATGGACATTGATGAATCCGTTGCCTTCTGCGAAAAGCTTTTCGCGCAGCACTTGCAGGGTGCAGCTTTGATGAGCAATGTCCGGCAGCTCCGCGGCAACGGTTGGATCAATTTCCAACGGGTGCGCTGCGATCATTGGTGGCTCTTCAATGGTCGTAGCCATGTGGTGCTGATGGGCGACGCGGTGCACACCGCGCATTTTGCCATCGGCTCCGGCACGAAGCTGGCGCTGGAAGACGCCATCGAGCTGGTGCGCCAGTTCGAACAGACACCACTGAACACGGACGGCGTGGACTCGCTTACAACATCCGACATGGCGGCGACGCTTGAGCGCTATCAGGAGCTGCGCCGCATCGACGTGCTGCGTCTGCAAAACGCCGCCTGGAACGCGATGGAATGGTTCGAATCGGTGGGCGAGCGCTATGCCGATACGCTGCCGCCCGAGCAGTTCATGTATTCGATGCTGACCCGCTCGCAACGCATCTCGCACGAAAACCTGCGCCTGCGGGATCGCGGCTGGCTGGAGGGTTTCGAGCGCTGGTTTGCCGACCGCGCAGGTGTTCGGCTTGCGCCAGGCGAATCGCCGCCACCACCCATGTTCACGCCCTATACCGTGCGCAGCGTGACGCTGAAGAACCGCGTGCTGGTGTCGCCCATGGCACAGTACTCCGCCGTCGATGGCATCGCAGGCGAATATCACCTGGTGCATCTCGGTGCGCGCGCTATGGGCGGCGCGGCGATGGTGTTCGCGGAGATGACTTGTGTTACGCCGGAAGGCCGCATTACGCCCGGGTGCCCGGGCCTATACAACGAGGCGCAGAAGGATGCCTGGCAACGCATCGCCGGATGGATCCATACCAATACGGATGCGAAATTCGCGCTCCAGCTGGGCCATGCGGGCGCCAAGGCCTCCACCCGCCTTGCGTGGGACGGCATGGATCAGCCACTGCCAGAAGGCGAAAACTGGCCGCTGATGTCCGCCTCACCGCAGCAATACATCGACGAGGTGAGCCAGACCTCGCGCGCAATGACGCTGGTTGACATGCAGGCGGTGACAGCCGCGTTCGTACAAGCCACACGCTGGGCCGCCGAAGCGGGCGTGGACTGGATCGAGTTGCATTGCGCACACGGCTACTTGCTGTCGTCCTTCATCTCGCCGCTCACCAACCAGCGCACCGACGACTACGGCGGATCGCTGGAAAACCGGCTACGCTATCCGCTGGAGGTTTTCAGCGCCATGCGCGAAGTCTGGCCGGACGCGTTGCCGATGTCGGTGCGGATTTCTGCGAACGACTGGGTGGAAGGCGGCGTCACGCCCGACGACGCGGTACAGATTGCGCGCGCCTTTAAAGCGGCAGGTGCCGACATGATCGATTGCTCTTCCGGGCAGGTCAGCAAGCGCGAAAAGCCGATCTATGGGCGCATGTTCCAGACGCCTTTTTCCGATCGCATCCGCAACGAGGCTGGCATCGCCACCATCGCGGTCGGTGCCATCTCAGAGGCCGATCATGTCAACGCCATTATCAGCGCAGGCCGCGCAGATTTGTGTGCGGTGGCCCGGCCACATCTGGCGAACCCGGCCTGGACGCTCGACCAGGCGGCGCGCATTGGTTATGTCGGCACAGCGTGGCCGCGCGCCTATTTCGCCGGCAAGGCGCAGCTGGAGACTGGTTACGCGCGCGGACGGGAACTGGAGCACCAGAACGCCGCACCGATTGCCAAGGAGCCGGTGTGATGGCGGTCAGCAAGGCATCTGCTTCCACCGCATCAGCGTCGCCGGCCAGTGGTCCCGCTTCAGCCGGGTCCGGCGGCAAGGGGTCGCGCCGAAAAAAAGGGGCCGAGACGCCCCTCCTGGATGAGCACAGCATCGGCCTTGAGGGCCGCATCCAGTCGGGCGACCATCAGTCGCTCAAGCTCTGGCTGCGCCTGCTTTCCTGCAGCACGCAGATTGAGACGCTCATCGGCAAGCGCCTTCGCAGTCAGTTCGGCATGACGCTGCCGCGCTTTGACTATTTGGCGCAGTTGCACCGCAATCCCGACGGTTTGCGCATGAACGTACTTTCGCGTTACCTGATGGTGACTGGTGGCAACGTCACCGGGCTCACCGACGAGCTGGAAAAAGCCGGTTTGGTCGAGCGGGTGAGCGATGAGGCAGACCGCCGATCGCTGCGCGTTCGGCTCACCCCTGAGGGCCAAACACGTTTTCTTGAATTGGCCGCTGCACACGAAGCGTGGATTATCGAAATCTTTGCCGCGCTGCCTGCCAGCGACCAGGATCACATGCGCAGCCGCCTCGGCCATTTGCGGGTGCATCTGGCGGGGATTTCGCCATGAGTCAAGCCCTGGCGCGTACTCCCAAACTTCTCTTCGAAAGATCGCACGATGCCTCTTGATTCCACACTTCAGGCCGCCAACCTGCGCAGCTTTGCCGATTACTCGGCCCAGAATTTCGGCTGGGCGCTGGAGGCCGGCGTTGCCACCATCACGCTCAACCGGCCCGAACGCAAGAACCCGCTGACGTTTGCTTCCTACGCCGAGCTGCGCGATCTGTTTGAGGCCTTGCGCTACGCCGCCGACGTCCGGGTGGTGGTCCTTTCCGGCGCGGGCGGCAATTTCTGTTCTGGCGGAGATGTGCACGAAATCATTGGCCCGCTTATCGGCCTGCCGGCGCCCGACCTGCTGATGTTCACTCGTATGACCGGTGCGCTGGTGAAGGCCATGCGCCACTGCCCGCAGCCCATCGTTGCCGCAATCGACGGCATCTGCGCGGGCGCGGGCGCCATCCTGGCAATGGCGTCGGACATGCGGCTCGGCACTGCGCGTAGCAAGACTGCCTTTCTATTCAACCGCGTGGGCTTGGCCGGTTGCGATATGGGCGCCTGCTCGATGTTGCCACGCATCGTCGGGCAGGGCAGGGCGAGCGAGCTGCTCTACACCGGTCGCGCGCTCGGTGGGGAAGAAGCGGCGCAATGGGGTTTCCTCAACCGCCTGTGTGAACCCGAAGACGTGCTGGAGGCCGCCACCGCCTTGGCGCGGGGCATTGCTGAAGGGCCTGCTTTTGCCAACGGCATCACTAAGACCATGCTGCACCAGGAGTGGGCCATGGGCGTTGACGAGGCAATCGAATCCGAAGCGCAGGCACAGGCGATCTGCATGCTGACCGGTGACTTCGGCCGCGCATACGCAGCCTTCGCCAATAAGCGCACGCCCGTCTTTGTGGGTAATTGACTCACGCAGCGCGAGACTCTTCAGGAAAGTAACCGACATGCCGCAGACTCAGGAATATCTCCAGTGGCCGTTTTTTGAGGCGCGGCACCGCAGCCTCGCTCGTGATCTGCATGCGTGGGCGCCAACCGGGGTGGCTTCGCTGCATGGTGGCGATGTTGATACCGAATGTCGAGCGCTGGTACGACAGCTAGGCGAAGGCGGCTGGCTGCGCCATGCGGTAGCCGGTGTGGCGTATGGCGGTCATGCCGAGGTGATCGACACCCGGGCGATTTGCCTGCTGCGCGAAACCCTGGCCTGGCACAATGGATTGGCGGATTTTGCTTTTGCCATGCAGGGGCTTGGCTCAGGCGCCATCAGCCTCGACGGTACCGATGAGCAAAAGGCACGTTGGCTGCCAGCGGTAGCCGAGGGGCGTGCCATCGCCGCTTTTGCACTTTCCGAGCCCGACGCCGGCTCGGACGTCGCCGCGATGGGGTGCACCGCACAGGTGGACGGCGAAACCGTGGAGCTGAACGGCGAAAAAACCTGGATCAGCAACGGTGGTATTGCCGATTTCTATGTAGTGTTTGCCCGCAGCGGCGAAGCGCCTGGTGCGCGCGGCATCTCCGCTTTCATCGTCGAGGCCGATGTGCCCGGGATAGGGATAGCCGAGCGGATCGATGTGATCGCACCGCATCCGCTGGCGCGCTTGTCGTTCAAGAATTGCCGCGTGCCCTTGGCCAATCGCATTGGCGCGCCGGGCGGCGGCTTCAAGCTCGCCATGCGCACGTTGGACATCTTCCGCACGTCGGTGGCGGCGGCCGCACTCGGTTTTGCGCGTCGGGCGCTGCATGAGGGCCTGGAGCGCGCGACTAGCCGACGCATGTTTAGCGGCGTGCTGGCCGACTTCCAGTTGACACAGGCCAAGCTGGCGCAGATGGCCACCACGCTCGACGGCGCTGCGTTGCTGACATATCGCGCAGCCTGGATGCGGGACCAGGGGCATCGCGTGACGCAGGAGGCAGCCATGGCCAAGCTGGCCGCCACTGAAGGCGCCCAGCAAATCATCGACGCGGCCGTGCAGCTGTGGGGCGGGCAGGGCGTGGTCAGCGGCCAGATGGTCGAACGGTTGTACCGGGAGATTCGGGCTCTGCGCATCTACGAAGGCGCAAGCGAGGTGCAGCAGCTCATCATCGGCCGGGAGTTGCTGAAGGGGTTCGGTTCGCCCGTCGATCACGGAGCGCCGGCATGAATGCATCGAACAAGGGTGCCCCGGTCTCGTCGCATGGCACTCCCGACCGCGATACGTTCGCCCGCGACCGCCTTCCGCCCGTAAACCAACAACCCGAATACCTCTTCGATCTGCCGGAGCTGCAATTCCCCGCGCGGCTCAATTGCGCCGGCGAATTGCTCGACCGGCGTGTGGCGCAGGCTGATGGCGCTCGAATATGCCTGCAGGCGCCCGGTGTGCGTTGGACGTATGCCAAGCTGCTGGAACGGGCGAACCGCATAGCCAACGTTCTGGTCGCAGAAATGGGCCTGGTGCCAGGCAACCGTGTGCTGCTGCGCGCACCCAACACGCCCATGATGGTCGCCTGCTGGTTCGCTGTGGTCAAAGCCGGTGGCATTGCGGTGGCGACGATGCCGCTGCTACGCGTCAAGGAGCTTGGCCAGGTGATCGAGCGCGGTGCGGTCACGCATGCGTTGTGCGACGAGCGGCTCTCGGCCGAGCTTGCGTCGGCGGCATTGCTGTTTCCTGTGTTGTCACGCGTCATGACCTTTGGCACCGGGGCCGCGTCGACCGTAGCGGCTTCTGCAGCTTCTGCGGCACAGCCCGGCGGATGGGCACGCCTGGAAGACGCAATGGCGCGGCAGAGTGGTCAATTTGACAACGTCGATACCGCAGCCGACGACACCTGCATCCTGGCCTTCACTTCCGGCACCACCGGGCGGCCGAAGGGCACCCTGCATTTCCATCGCGATGTGATGGCCATCTGCGCCTGCTGGCCGCCGCATGTGTTGCGGCCGCGACCCGATGATGTTTTCATCGGCAGCCCGCCGCTGGCGTTCACCTTCGGGCTTGGCGGGCTGGTGCTCTTCCCGATGAGCGTCGGAGCATCCACCGTTTTGCTGGAGAAGACACCCCCTCCCGATCTGGCAAAGGCCATCGTGGATTTTGGCGCCACCACCGTGTTCACTGCGCCCACCTCTTACCGGGCGATGGCGCAGCAGGGCGATGCGTTGCGTGCTTCGAAGCTTCGCCAGTGCGTATCCGCTGGCGAGGTGCTTCCGGCTGCCACCCGCGCACTGTGGAAGCAGGCGACTGGCATCGAGCTGATCGACGGCATCGGCTCGACTGAAATGCTGCATATCTTCATCTCGGCGGACGAAAAACATGCAAAGCCGGGCGCCACCGGCAAGCCCGTGCCCGGCTACCGGGCGCGCATCGTCGACGGTGCTGGTGCGCCGGTGCCGCGCGGCACTGTGGGCCGCCTGGCGGTGCAAGGCCCCACGGGTTGCCGCTATCTGGACGACCCGCGGCAACGCGACTACGTACAGGACGGCTGGAATCTGACGGGCGACGCCTACGTGATGGACGAGGAAGGCTACTTTCACTTCCAGTCGCGCATGGACGACATGATCGTTTCTGCGGGCTACAACATTGCGGCGCCCGAGGTGGAGGAAGCATTGCTGCAGCATGCACGCGTAGCGGAGTGCGCAGTGATCGGCGTGCCCGATGCAGAGCGCGGGCAAATCGTCAAGGCTTTCGTTGTGTTGCGAGCAGAGACCGAGACGGCAGAGACCCACAAGTCTCGGGAGGCCCTCGTACGCGAACTGCAGGATTTCGTCAAAAACACAGTCGCTCCCTACAAATATCCGCGCTCGATCGAATTTCGCGAAAGCCTGCCGCGAACCGAGACTGGCAAGCTGCAGCGATTTCGCCTGCGGACCGATGGTGGATCGGCTCCATGAGCGCTCCTGCAGTATCTGGCGATATGGCGGGCACGCAAGGCGCCACGATGGCATCCGCGAACCCAACCCGCAGATTTGAGCGGGAAGTGCCCATTCGTTTTTCGCAATGCGATCCCGCTGGCCTGATTTTCTTCCCGCATTACCTGGTCCTATTCAATACATTGGTGGAAGACTGGGTGACAGAGGCCTTGGGAATCCCGTACGCCAAACTGATTTCAGTTCGCCGCATCGGCTTGCCCATTGCGCATCTGACGTGCGACTTCTCGGCGGTGAGCCGGATGGGAGATCGTGTCACGCTGGGTTTGCAGGTGGCGCGTGTCGGAGGTGCTTCCCTGACGCTGAAGCTGGATGTGCGTTCAGCAGACGAGATGCGCGTCTCGTCCGGACAGGTGCTGGTGACAACCAGCCTCGACACGCACCGCTCGATTGCGATTCCGGCCGACATCCGCACCGCCATTGCCGAGTGGCAAGGTGAGATGCCAGAGCGTTGACAAGTTTTAGTTTTTGGAGAAATTACGGATGAACGTATTGCTTCCCCCCGGCTGGCCCCGGCCGCGCGGCTACGCTAACGGCGTTTCGGCTCGCGGTCGCACCGTTTTTGTCGCGGGCATGATCGGCTGGGATGCCGAAGGCAAATTCGCGCAAGGTGGCATGGGCCCGCAGGTTCGGCAGGCACTGGCCAATGCGGTGGCGGTGCTGGCAGCGGGCGATGCCAAGCCCGAGCACATCGTGCGAATGACCTGGTATGTAACAGACAAGCAGGCCTATGTCGCGGCGTACCCGGAAATCGGCCAGGCCTTTCGGGAGCTGGTTGGCAGTTTCAACGCAGCGATGACGGCCGTGCAGGTGGCCGCGCTGATCGAGGACGAAGCGCTGGTCGAGATTGAAGTGACAGCCGTTGTTCCAGACTGAAAATCAGCATTTTTCAGTTGCGCCTTGGCGCTTTGTCCCTCCTGGGACAAGTGTGCATTGTGGATCGGCACGCTCGGCTCCTAGAATTGCTGAATAAGAAAAGCACGACCGTTCGCACGGCCGCGCTCATCTCACGGTCGCCTGGTCGCAGGAAATCAGGCGGAACATACGCATCTTCCCCAACCAAGGACACTTCCGCATGACGGCTGAAACCCAACTGCACGGCGACGTCGCAGTGATCACGCTGAACAATCCCCCGGTCAACGGCCTGGGTCTCGCAACCCGCAAGGGCATCACCGACGGACTCGCCCGCGCCGAGGCAGACGGCTCCGTCAAGGCGATCGTCATCACGGGCGCAGGCAAGGCGTTCTCGGGCGGCGCCGACATCAAGGAGTTCGGTACCGATCGAGCCTCGCAGGAGCCAAACCTGCTGAGCGTCATCAACGCGATGGAGCAATCCTCAAAGCCGATCGTCGCCGCCATCCACAGCGTGGTGATGGGCGGCGGGCTCGAGCTGGCGCTCGGTGCGCATTACCGCATCGCGGCACCCGGCACCAGCGTTGCACTGCCGGAAGTCAAGCTGGGCCTGCTGCCCGGCGCTGGCGGCACGCAGCGCCTGCCGCGTGTGCTGGGTGTGGAAACGGCCCTCAACATGATCGTCTCGGGCGAAGCGGTGAAGAGCGAAATGCTCGCCTCTCAGCCCGGTCAGAAGCTGTTCGACAAGATGGCAGCGTCGCCCGAATCGCTGATGGACGAGGCGCTGGCCTTCGCCCGCGAAGTGGCCAAGACCCATGCTGATGGCACGGCGCTGCCGCTGGTGCGTAACCTGCCGTGTAAGCATCCGCAGGGCGAGGCTTACTTTCAGTTCACCCGCAACATGGTCAAGGGAATGGCCAAGAACTACCCGGCCCCGCTGAAATGCGTGGACGCGGTCGAGGCGGCCACCAACCGCAAGTTCGGAGACGGCATGGTCTACGAACGCGAGCTCTTTGCCGCGCTGATGTTCACGCCTGAATCAAGCGCGCTGCGGCATCTGTTCATGGCAGAACGCGCAGCTTCGAAGATTCCCGATGTGGCGTCGGATACTCCCAAGCGCGACATCAAGCAGGTGGGCGTGATCGGTGCTGGCACCATGGGTGGTGGTATCGCCATGAACTTCCTCAATGCCGGCATCGCGGTGAAGATGCTCGAGATGAAGCAGGAAGCGCTCGACCGCGGTCTGGCCACGATCCGCAAGAACTACGAAGCACAGGTGAAGAAGGGCAAGCTCAAGC
>JBBSUX010000054.1:0-15398 GCA_038234045.1 Burkholderiales bacterium | reverse complement strand
TTCAAGTCTGTCGGTACCGCGCTGGAAGACCTGGCCGCCGCGATGTTGGTCGCCAAGCCAGCCTTTGCCTGAACGGGCGCTCATAGTTGCGAACGCTATGAATCGCTCGCAGCCTGCTCGTTCAGTCGGGCAGCGTCTCCACCAGCTTGGCCAGCGCCCCACCCATTTCAGTGGTTGACGCCTTGCCGCCCATGTCGGGCGTGCGCGGTCCCTGCACCAGCGCGGTCTCTATCGCACGCACGACCATGTCGTGGGCCGCGCGGCCGGTGCACTGGCTGTCGGTGAGGAAATCCAGCATCAGCGCACCCGACCACACCATCGCCACCGGGTTGGCGATGTTCTTGCCATAGATGTCGGGCGCGGAGCCATGCACCGGTTCGAACAGTGACGGAAATTTCCGCTCCGGATTCAGGTTGGCGGAAGGCGCCAGGCCGATGGTGCCGGTGCAGGCAGGGCCGAGGTCGGAAAGTATGTCGCCGAACAGATTGGTGGCGACCACCACGTCGAACCGATCCGGCTGCAGCACGAATCGGGCGGCGAGGATGTCAATGTGGTGCTTCTCGACTTTCACCTCGGGATAGTCCTTGCCGACCGCATCCGCGCGGCTGTCCCACCACGGCATGCTGATCGCGATGCCGTTGGATTTGGTAGCCACGGTGAGCTGCTTCTTGCGCGTCATGGCGAGCTCGTAGGCGTACTTCAGCACGCGGTCGGCACCGTGGCGCGAATAAACCGATTCCTGAACGACGATCTCTCGCTCGGTGCCGGCAAACATCACGCCGCCCAGTGACGTGTATTCGCCTTCGGTGTTCTCGCGCACCACGAAGAAATCGATGTCGCCGGGCTTGCGGCCCGCGAGCGGGCAGGGCACACCTTCGAGCAGGCGCACCGGGCGCAGGTTGATGTACTGATCGAACTCTCGGCGAAACTTCAGCAGCGAGCCCCACAGGGAAATGTGGTCGGGCACCGTGGCCGGCCAGCCGACAGCACCAAAGTAAATGGCATCGAAGCCTTCGAGTTGCGCCTTCCAGTCGTCCGGCATCATCTGGCCGTGCTGCGCGTAGTAGTCGCAGCTGGCCCATTCAAACGTGGTGAATCGCAGACCCAGGCTAAAGCGCTTGTCGGCCGCCTTCAGCACCCGCAGGCCTTCGGGGATAACTTCCTTGCCGATGCCGTCTCCGGCAATGACGGCGATGCGATGGGTAGTGCGGGACATGGTCGGTTTCCTTTTCCGTGGGTGTCAGTTTGGTGTTCGGGTGCCGGCTGTGTGCGGCGGTATCGGTGGGTGAGCGCTTTTGGTTCCCGGTGCGCTAGCCCGCAAGCAGAAGACGATTGTCTCGCAGTCGTCCTCGCCTTTTTCCGCGTGCAAGTCGGCGACTTAACGCTTGTTAAAGTGCCGCGGCGACCGGCCCATTGCCTGGCGGAACATGGCGGTAAAGGCGCTGTCGCTGGCATAACCGCTGGCCGCCGCCACGTGCGCCACCGGCATCCCGCGCGCCAACAGCGGCAATGCGTGCGCCAGCAACGCCTGCTGGCGCCACTGTTGCCAGCTCATACCGAGCTCGTCGCGAAAAAGCCTTGCGGCGGTGCGCTCGCTGGCCCCGGCTTGCCTTGCCCATTCGGGGAGAGTCGCGCGCCGGGCCGGATTGCTCAACACCGCTTCGCAGATCGCGCGCAGGCGCTTGTCGCCGCGACTCGCATCGGGCAGTGCAACTCCCATACGCACTTGCGGCGCCCGGCCGAGCTCGTCGCAGAGCAGCGGCCAGATCAGGCGGTCGCGTTCCAGGGTGCCGTTCTGTTGTGCGGCTCCGTCGTCGGCCCCGATTCCGGCAGGCTGGGGCTCATCGTTGGCGGTAGTGTCGAGCGCGAAGGCGAGCGCCTGCAGTAGCGGCGTCATCTCAAGCACCACGCTCTGCTGCCAGCAGGGGGCCCAGGTTTCAGGCAATGGCTGCCAGAGGTAGACGGTGCGCAGGTGGGCGTTTTCAACCACCGTGATGGAATGCTCCATGCCGGCTGGTACCCACACCGCGCGCGAAGGCGGAACGATGGTGGTGCCCGCATCGGTACTGAGCCGGATCAAGCCGTTACCGGAGCTGGTGAGCTGCGGCCACGGATGGCGGTGCGGCGTAACGAAAGTTTCGGCCGCCAGCCAGCGTTCCTTGGCGCGCACGGGTCGCGCTTCGGTCGGCTCGAACAGATGCGGCGTTTGCGAGACTACGCGGGTCTGAGTGGCTGGCAGCTTTACGGATGCCGGTTTTGGCATGATTTCGATAGAAGTTGGCTTTTCATCGCCATTCTGCCGGAGTCGCTCTCGCTACGATGGGCGCATGAACCGCAACACCGCATCGGCCGCCTCGCAAACCAACACCACTGACCGGTCCGGCGTGCGGGATGACGTCGCCCTGATCGGCCTGGTTGGCCTGGCGCACGGCATCAGCCACTTCAGCCAGCTGATCCTGGCGCCGCTATTTCCGTGGCTGAAGGATGCGTTTAATGTCGGCTATGCGGAGCTGGGGCTGGTGCTGACGGTGTTCTTTGTGGTGTCGTGCGCGGTGCAGGCGCTCTCCGGTTTTATCGTCGACAAGTTCAGCCCCCGGCCGGTGCTGTTCGTGGGGCTGGGCCTGATCGCCTTTGCGGCTTTTGGTTATGCCGCTGCTCAAAGCTACGAGATGCTGCTGATGAGCGCGGTAGTGGGCGGTATCGGCAACGGCGTGTTCCATCCGGTGGACTACACCCTCTTCAACAAGCGCGTGGCGCATACCCGGCTGGGCCATGCCTACAGCGTGCACGGTATTTCCGGCAGCCTGGGCTGGGCGCTGGCACCGGCTTTTGTGGTGCCGCTGGCTGTGGCTTTCTCATGGCGGGTGGCGCTGGCGTCTGCGGGTGCATTGGCGCTGGCGGTATTGCTGTTGCTGATCTGGCAGCGCAAGCATTTGGTGCTGAGTAGCGCAGCCGTGAAGGAAGCCACTGGGCAGAAGGGGCCGCAGGCCGCCGAAGGCTCCGGCTTCGCTTTCCTGAAACTGCCGGCGGTGTGGAAGTGCTTCGGTTTCTTCCTCTTTTATGCCGCCGCGCTCAGCGTGGTGCAGGCTTTTGCGCCGGAGGCAGCGCGCCAATTGCACAACACGCCGCTCGCTTACTCGGCCATGTGCCTGACGATCTACATGGTGGCAGCTGCCTGCGGCATGGTGGGGGGCGGGTTTTTGGCCAAGGACCCGGAGCGCTGTGAACGCATCGTCGGTATCGGCTTTGGTCTTGCTTCGCTGATGGCGCTGGCATTGGCGTTTGCCGATGTGCCACCGCTTGCCGTGCCGGTGCTGTTCGGTTTGATGGGTCTTTCCACCGGATTCGCCGGGCCGTCGCGCGATCTGCTGGTCAAGCGATCGACGCCAGCCAACGCCACCGGCCGCGTCTATGGCGTGGTGTATGCGGGACTCGATATCGGGCAGGCGGTGGCGCCGCTGGCTTTTGGCGCGTTGATGGACGCGCACCAGTACCGCGGCGTGCTGTTTGGCCTGGCACTGGTGCAGGGCGTACTGATCGTGAGCGCCATCAACGTGGGTCGCGCACGTCGACCCGAACTGGCTGTTGCAGCCTAAGGTTTCCGTTGCGCAGCGGTCCGTCGCTACCATCTAACCATGCAGATTAATGGTCAACGACAACTTGCCTGTACGCGCGAAGAGGCGTGGCTGGCCCTGAACGATCCGAAACTGCTGCAGCGCTGCATACCCGGCTGCGAACGCTTCGACCCCACCGGCCAGAACGCCTATGCGCTTGTGGTGGTGCTGGGCTTCGGGCCGGTCACCACGCACATCCGTGCCACCTTGCGGCTGGAGAACATCGAGGCGCCCGACAGCTACCGACTCGAGGTACAGAGTGACGGCGGCATGGCCGGCCACGGCACCGGCACGGCCGACATCCGCCTGATCGAGCCGACCACCCCAGGCGCGAGCAAGTTCAGCGAATGCGTGCTCGACTACCGCCTGAACGTTCAGCTCGGCGGAAAGATCGCCAAATGGGGAGCGCGCTGGACCGACGCCGCCGCCGGCACCGTCGTCAACGGCTTCTTTCGCCGATTCGAAACGGAACTACACCATCGCCTGCATCCAGCGGATGATGCTATTGATAATGGAGCTAATAGCGTTCGTTCAGAAAGCGCTGCAGCATCATTTGGTTCGAGATTGAGCAAGGCATTCGGCCGACGGCCACGCTGACGGCTTTGCGGGTCTCGAGGCCCACCTGGTGGTGTACGGAGCTACGCACCACGTTGCAGTGATCACCGTGCAGCTGCAATTAGCCAAGCAGCGCTTCGATGCGCCGCGACACGGGCGTCGAGTGTCTCTTCAGTTGGAACTGCGAGCCCTCGAATTGCGCGCGCGAGCGGCACGGATAATTCCTCACTGATTTGCTTTTTTGTTGACGGTTTTGTCATCGTGAAAGAAGGAGTGCGCAACCCATGACCACCCAGCTGGCCGGCCATCTCATCGTCGAGTGTCTCGCGGCGCAGGGCACCACCCATGCCTTCGGCGTTCCTGGCGAAAGCTATCTTGCGGTGTTGGATGGCTTTCACGCCTACGCGGATCGCATTCGTTTCGTCGTCTGCCGGCAGGAGGGTGGGGCCGCCTTCATGGCGGAGGCACACGGAAAGCTCACCCGCAGGCCCGGCGTGTGCTTCGTCACTCGCGGGCCGGGCGCCACCAATGCGTCGATCGGCGTGCACACGGCATTTCAGGATTCGACTCCGATGGTGCTGCTGGTGGGAGACGTGGGCAGCGATTTCCGCGATCGCGAGGCGTTCCAGGAGATTGATTTCCAAACCTTCTTCGGGCCGAGCACCAAGGGCATGGCCAAACGCGTGGAGCGTATCGACGATGCCCGCCGCATCCCCGAAGCGATCGCGCGTGCTTTTGCCACGGCCATGAACGGACGTCCCGGCCCGGTGGTGCTGGTGCTGCCCGAAGACATGCTGCGCAGGACCGTCGAGGCAACGCCGTTGCCGCGTGTGGAAGCCGTAGAAGCCGCGCCCACACCCGAAGCGCTGGAGAAGCTGCGCGGACTTCTCTCCAACTCGAAGCGCCCGTTCGTCATTGCCGGCGGCAGCGGCTGGACGCCCGACGCGGCGACCGCTCTGGAGCAATTCGCCGAGCGGTGGCATCTGCCGGTCGGCAATGCTTTCCGTTTTCAGGACACCTTTTGCAACCACCATCGGCTCTATGCCGGTGACGTTGGCATCGGCATTAATCCACTGTTGACCGCGCGCATCCGTGACGACGCCGATCTGATTCTTGCCATCGGTCCGAGGTTAGGTGAAATGACCACCAGCGGATACACGCTATTGGATGCGCCGCTCCCACGTCAGAAGCTGATTCATATCCACGCCGGAGCCGAGGAGCTGGGGCGGGTCTATCAACCAACGCTCGCCATCAACGCGACATTGCCGGCGGCTGCGCGCGCTCTGGCCGCGTTGGCGTCGCCAGCGGAATGTGCCTGGCAAGCGTGGAGTGACTCTGCCAACCGCGATTACCTGGCCAACCTGCAGCCGCAGGCCTTGGCTGGCCTCGACAGCAATCAGCCAGGGGCCGTGGACATGCCGGCCGTGATCAGCGCTTTGCAGCGGCACCTACCGCCCGACGCCGTATTGACCAATGGCGCCGGCAATTTCGCCAGCTGGCTGCACCGCTACTTTCGCTTCACCGGGATTGCCCGTGGCCACAAGACTCAGCTCGCGCCTACGTCTGGCGCAATGGGTTATGGCGTACCGGCTGGTATTGCGGCGGGCATCGTGAGCCAAGGCTCTGGTGCGGGCCAGCGCGTGGTCTTCACCATCGCCGGGGATGGTGACTTCCTGATGAATGGGCAAGAGCTTGCCACCGCGGTGCAATACGGCGCCCGCAGCATCATTCTGCTTTTGGACAACGGCATGTTCGGCACCATCCGAATGCATCAGGAGCGCGAATACCCCGCGCATGAGGGCGAGAACAGTGGCACGCGGTTGAAGAATCCGGATTTCTGCGCACTGGCTACTGCGTACGGCTATGCGGCCGAGCGCGTTATCGATGCTGCCGGCTTCGAGGCCGCGTTGATCCGGGCGCTCGAGCGCAGCGAATGCGGCACGCTGATCCTGATGCCGCTGTCGCCGGACGTGATCAGCACACGCGTCACGCTCGGCAGCATCCGAGAGAAGGCTCTGGCGGCTCAGAAGCAGCGATAGAGCTATGCGTTCATGGGGCGAGCGATTGGGCGGCGATGCGGCCGCGAAGAAAAAATGCAGACAGCTATCGCGCGTGAACCAAGGCCACTTACCCTCTCCTCGAATACGCAGCATCGCGCTATTATTTGGAGGCGAAAAAAAGCTTATCCACCGCAGGTTTGAGGAGACCAAATGACAACTTCACAGAATCGATTTCCCTTTCGGACTGCCTCCCGGCTGCGACTCGCATTGCCGCTAGTCGCAGCGCTTGTGGCAGCGGGTTGTACCTCGCTCGCAGGTAACGATGGCGCCCGCAAGGTCAGCTCCGCCCACATCGCTGGACTTGAGAAGCCGGCCGAGGTGCTGATTGACAAATGGGGTGTTCCCCACATTTACGCCGGCACTACCTATGACGCATTCATGGTCCAGGGTTATGTCGCCGCGCATGACCGCCTGTGGCAGATGGACCTGTGGCGCAAACGTGGGCTTGGCGAAATGGCCAAGGACTTTGGCCCAGCGTGGGTCGATAGCGACCGCGCGGCGCGATCGGTGCTTTTCCGCGGTGACCTTTATCGCGAATGGCTGGCTTATGGATCGGATTCCAAACGCGTGGCGGAAGCCTTCGTGGCCGGTGTGAACGCGTATGTGGCGCAGGTGCAGGCCAACCCCGCACTGCTGCCGGAGGAGTTCAGGCTGCTGGGGTACCAGCCGTCCCGGTGGTCGGCAGAAGACACGGTTCGCATTCGTCATCATGGCCTTACGCTGAACTTCACCGGCGAGGTTGATCGGGCCCAGGCCTTCTGCGACGGCAAGCAGAACGGAGCGCGGGTCGACTGGCTGCGCCGCGAGCTGGTTCCGGATGTCCGGCCAAAAGTTCCCGAGGGACTGGAGGTTTGCGGGCTCCCGTCGGCGGAGCTGAAGCGTGCCTATGCGCTCGCCACTGCCGGCCCCCGCTTCACCAAGGACAACGTGACCGTGCGTGCCTCAGGCATCGCGCAGATGACGGCCGATCAGCGCCTCGCATTGGCCGATTCCACGGTACAGAAGGACGACACTTTTACCCAAGCCAACTACGGCAGCAACAACTGGACGATCGCGCCTAGCATGACGACAACGGGGCGTCCAATACTTGCCAACGACCCGCACCGCGCTCACGGCGCGCCCAGCCTGCGCTATATCTCGCACCTGTCTGCTCCGGGCATGGACGTGATCGGTGCTGGGGAACCTTTCCTGCCGGGCATTTCCATCGGTCACAACGGACGCATTGCTTTCGGTCTCACGCGCTTCTACATGGATCAGGAGGATCTCTACGTCTACCAGACCAATCCAGCGAACGCGCACGAATACAAGTATCAAGGACGCTGGGAGCCGATGGTCAAGGTGGTGGAAACCATCGCGGTGAGGGGCGAGGCCGCGCCACGCAGCGTGGAGAACTGGTACACGCGCCACGGCCCGGTGCTTGCCACCGACAAGGGCCGCGCGTTCGCGTTGCGCGCCGCTTGGCTCGATCTCGGCATGGCGCCTTATTTCGGCTCCATGGATTACATGCGCGCGCAGAACTGGGATCAGTTCCGCGCCGCCATGAATCGGTGGGGCGCCCCCGGCGAGAATCAGGTGTATGCAGACACCAGCGGCAACATCGGCTGGATACCCGGTGGGCTCACACCCATCCGCAACAACTGGGACGGTCTGATGCCTGTGCCAGGCGACGGTCGGTTCGAATGGACTGGGTACCGCAATGGCGATGAGTTGCCGTGGGAATTCAATCCGCCCCGGGGCTACGTGGTGACGGCCAATGCGAACAACATTCCGCCTGCCCACCCGATGTACCAGAAGGGTGTGGGCTATGAATGGGCCGACCCGGCCCGTGCACAGCGCCTGCATTCCCTGTTCGAGCAGGCGGCCAGGTCAGGCAAAAAATTGAGCGTTGAGGATTCCGAGGCGTGGCAGACCGACATCGTCGCCGTACCGGCGCAGCGCCTGTTAAAGCTGATCGCACCGCTCCGCAGTACGGACCCCCAAACCGCGAAGGGGCTGGCGTTGCTCAAGGGCTGGGACGGCACGATGGCGGCCGACAGCGCGGCCGCTGCGGTGTACGAGGTGTGGAGCAGCAATACGCTGAAACAGGGCTTCACCAACAAGGTACTCGCCAGCAACGAGCGTGCCTTTGCCAAGGACACCAGTCCGACCCGCATGATCACGGTGCTCGAGAATCCCGATGGTTGGATGAGCCCATCAGAGCGTGACGCGGTGCTGCTTGCAGCGATCGGCCCGGCCATGGAGCAAATCTCCAGCAAGCTCGGTCCCGATAGCAGCCAATGGCGCTGGGGTACGTTGCACCGGGCCAATTTCGTTCATCCGCTGTCTGGTGTGGTGGACGCGGCCACACGAAAACGCCTGAACGTGAGCGCCGGCCCGGTTGGCGGCTCTTGGGCGACCCCGATGGCTACGAGCTACAACCCACAAACCTATCAGCTGACTGCAGGAGCATCCTTCCGCATGGTGGTGGACGTCGGCAACTGGGACGCATCGCGGGTGGTCAACACGCCCGGGCAATCGGGCAACCCGGCGGATCCTCATTACCGCGACCTCGCTGCGACCTGGGCAGGCGGCAAGTATTTTCCGCTGACCTATTCCCGAAGCGAGGTGGAAAAAGCCACACGAGAACGGATCTCGCTGCAGCCCTGAGCCAGGGTGCGCTGAGGTGTTGTGTTTGTGAGCGGCCCTTGGGCCGCTTTTTTTTGGCTGGTGGTCCGTCAACCCGAGTGGGTTGCGCGCTCGCTAAAGTGCCATGCGGCGGCATCCGCTTCGTGGAGCCACGAAGCGGCACAACTGTGCCGTCATCGCGGTGCAGTCAACGCACTCCCAGGATGCAGCTCCGCCCTATCAATCCAAATCGCCCATCATCGATTGCAGATAGTTCGGCACGCCCACCTTTTCGACCAGCTCAAGCTGGCGCTCGAGGAAATCGATGTGCTCCTCGGTGTCGTCCAGAATTTTCTGCAGCAAGTCGCGCTATACATAGTCACGCACCGTTTCGCAGTGCGCCATGCCGGCCTTGATCGTGGTCTGCGCAGCGGTTTCAGGCCCAGGTCGACACACAAAAATTTCCGCAACGTCTTCGCCGATTGTGAGCTTTCCCAGATCCTGCAGATTGGGCAGGCCATCGAGCATGAAGATGCGACCCATCAGCCAGTCGGCTGCGTCATTTCGCCGATGGATTCGTCGTACACCTTCGTCGCCAGGCGGTCGAAGCCCCAGTGCTTAAGCATCCGGTGATGCACGAAGTACCGGTTGATGGCGGCAAGCTCGTTCTTGAGTTGGGCCTAAAGGTGGACGATGGCTTGAGGATCGGATTTCATGAATGGAGGCACTCCTCTAGAACGTATCCAGATTGTGAGGGTTTTGAACACGCTCACAGCTTGCTGCGTTCGCCGCACGGTGCGGGCCAGCTCGCCTGCCCAATTCAACGTGTGCGAGCCCGGCTCGTCGAACGCGGGCAATGCCTTAAAAATCCACGCTCAGATTAAGACTCACGCTGAGCGGAGCACCCGGCATGATCTGATCATCTCCGCTTGCCGTCGCGTAGTAATGCCTGTCAGTCACGTTGTCCAGATTGAGCTGGACGCGGTAGTTGCGCTCTTTGTAGTAAGCCATCAAATCGGCTTTGGCAAACCCGGGCAGCACGACGTTATTGCTGTAGGACGTGTATTTTTTGGAAGCACCGAGCAAGCCTGCGCCCACACCCCAATGGGGCGTCAATGCGTAGCTGGTCCAGAGGGAGACCTGATCACGGGGGATTAATCCAACCTGGGCTCCTGCCACAGCATCTTTGGTGGGGCTGGTTATTTTGGCATTGATGTGGCTGTAGTTGGTATACACGTTCCACTTGGGCGTAAGTGCGCCTTGCATCGAGAGCTGAACGCCCTGGTTGCGCTGCTTGCCGGTGTTGACCAGGCTTCCGGAGCCGTCGGCAGCGCTACTGGCGACGTGGTCAAGATCGAGCAGAAACACCGCAGCGGTAATCGACAGATCGCCATCAAACAGATCGAGCTTGTTTCCAATTTCGTAGTTGGTGGCTTTCTCCGGGCTTAAATCGGCACCTTCCGGACTTTTGCGTGAGGACGCAATGTTCGCGCCCTGTGGCGTGAAAGTTTGCGTGACGCTGGCGTAGATAGAGTCGTTTTTGACGGGCTTGTAAATGATGCCGGCGCGCGGCGACCATGTCGTATCGACTTTTGAAGTGGAGTTGGGCGTGACACCCGGTTTGAGGTAGTTGGCGTCGACCGAGAACCGGTCCCAGCGCGCGCCTACCAGCGCTATCCAGCGTTCGCCCAGAGATATCTGGTCTTCGGCAAACAGGCCGAATTCTTTGCCGACGACATGATTGTTGCGCTGAAGGTACGGGAACGACACCGGCAACACGGTCGGGTCAGATACCGGATATCTGCCGGGCAAGGTCTTTGACGGCCCCGGTAATGTCTCTTGGTCGTTGTCGCGCTGCCACCCGAACTCGGTTCCGGTTAACAGCTTGTGCGAGAACGCACCCGTATCGAAGCTGGCGACCAGCTCGGTGCGATCCAGATAGCTCACCCGATTGGTGGGGTGGCGATACGCCTTGAGTTTGACCTGTCCTCGATCGTCGACAGGACTGCCGGCGTACACGTTTTGATAGAGCCGGTCATTCTCCGTTGCGAGGAACGCGTTGCGGATCTCAAGGTGGTCGTTGAATTGATGCTTCAGCCGCACGTCGAAGGTGCGGACGGTCGATTCCACAATGTTCAGGCCAGGGGTGCCAAAGACGCGTTCGCGTGGGAGGTTTGCCGGGCGGCCTCCTTCAGACGGACTGCCGCGATCGGCAAAGCGGCGATCTTCCAGCCAGGAAAAGCTGGCGTCGAGCTGAGTTCGTTGATCAAGCTGAAAGCGGAATTTTGGGTTGATCGCGAAGCGATGCAGGTAATCGTGATCGCGAAAACCGCCCGACCGCTCGCCCAAGCCCATGACACGGAATGCGCCCGACTCACCCATCGCGCCACCCACATCGAAGGTGCCTCGCTTTTGTTGCCATGAGCCGGTATCGATCGAAAAGTGCCGGATGGGATCGCGCTCTGGTTGCTTGGTCACCAGGTTGATGACACCGCCAGCGCCCCCCCGGCCAAACAGAATTGCGGCGGGGCCTTGCAGGACATCGACATGCGACACGTTGTAGAGCGGCCGGAAGTAGGGGCTGTCGTCCCGCAAACCATCAACGAAGAAGTCCGATTTGGTATTGACGCCTCGGATATAGAACTGGTCCCGGTTGCCTTCGCCAGCCTGCACGCTCACACCAGGCGCGTTGCGCACTGCATCGGCAAGTGATTGGGCGCCCTGGTCCTTCAGCAACTCTTGGGGAATGACTTGAATCGATTGCGGAACATCGACGAGCGGTGTGTCGGTTCCGGTTGCCGTGCTCGACGGGGGTGCGCTGTAGCGCGCTGGGGCTTGACCGGAAACCGTGATGGTTGACAGCTGCGGCGCTGAAGCCGTTGTTCTGGCGGATGGGGCAGATTTTGAAATTGGATCACGTGCGGCGGGCGCATCGGAGCCGGCAGTGGGTTGTTTCGCGAGGACCGGGGAAGGCACGGGTTGCGCGATGGCGCCGAACGTCACGCTCGCGATAGTCAGTGAAAAAGCGCGGGTAGCAAGGTGCATCAGGCTGGAAGGTGTCGTCATCATAATTACAACTCCTAAAAGTCCTTATTGGAGCGGCGAATGATAACAATTATCATTCGTGCAATCAAGAATTGTAGTATTTGGGCAACGAACTAACGGGTGCCTTCGGCTTGTTCTTATAGTTTTAATCGATGAACTCGATGTCATCAATTCATTGGATCAATCGTCGAGAAGCTCTTATCCTTGTGTCCGTAGCGATAGAACACCAGCCGTAGATCGGTCAGCCGACGACGTGGTCGGCAGCGTTTCGCTTCTCTTTTTTTCTTGATTCCTGAAAGGAAATCTCTCATGTCCCTTATCAACAAGGAAGTTCGCGGATTCAAGGCCAAGGCCTATCACAATGGCAAATTTGTCGATGTGAGCGAACAGAGCTTTAAAGGCAAATGGTCAGTCGTGGCCTTCTATCCGGCTGACTTCACCTTCGTCTGCCCGACCGAGCTCGGCGATCTGGCTGATCACTACGCAGAGTTCCAGAAGCTCGGCTGCGAGGTCTACACCGTCTCCACCGATACGCACTTCACCCACAAGGCCTGGCACGATACCTCCGACACCATCGCCAAGGTGACGTATCCGATGATCGGTGACCCAAGCGGCCAGTTGGCGCGCTTCTTTGAAGTGATGATCGAAGAGGGCGACGACGCAGGCTTGGCCTATCGCGGCACTTTCGTGATTGATCCGGACGGCCGTATCAAGACGATCGAAGTGCATGACAACGGCATCGGCCGCGATGCTGCTGAAACCCTGCGTCGCGTCAAGGCTGCCCAGTATGTGGCCGCTCACCCGAACGAAGCCTGCCCGGCCAAGTGGAAAGAAGGCGAGAAGACGCTTACGCCTTCGCTGGATCTGGTCGGCAAGATCTGAACCGCTGCACATCAATAGAAAGCCTGGGCAGCTGCCCGGGCTTTTTTTTCCGGTTTTCCGACCTACCTAACGGAAACACGAATTCAATAGCGAGAAACAATCATGCTCGATGACAAGCTTTCAGCACAACTCAAAATCTACCTCGAACGGGTGACCAAACCGATCGAAATCGTCGCGTCGCTGGACGACCGGGAGGCGTCGGGTGAGCTCAAGGGCCTGCTCGAGCAGATAACAGCGCTGTCGGACAAGATCACCCTGGTGGAGCGCAGCGACGGCGGTGAGCGCAAGCCGTCTTTCCTGATCACCAATCCTGGCGTGATGTCGGGTGTACGCTTTGCCGGCATTCCGCTGGGTCACGAATTCACGTCGCTGGTGCTGGCGCTGCTGCAAGTGGGTGGGCATCCGTCGAAGGCGGCGCCTGAGCTGCTGGAGCAGATTCGAGAGCTGAAGGGCGAATTCCACTTCGAAACCTATTTTTCGCTCTCGTGCCACAACTGCCCCGACGTGGTGCAGGCGCTGAACCTGATGGCGGTTTTGAACCCGGGCATCACCCACACGGCAATTGATGGCGCGCTGTTCCAGGACGAAGTGTCCGAGCGGCAGATCATGGCGGTGCCGACCGTTTTCCTGAACGGCTCGTCTTTCGGTACAGGTCGCATGGAGCTGGAAGAAATCATCGCCAAGGTCGATGACAAAGCCGTTGCGCGGGAAGCCGAAAAGCTGTCAGCCCGCGAACCTTACGACCTGCTGGTGGTCGGTGGTGGCCCCGCTGGCGCGTCGGCGGCGGTGTATGCAGCCAGGAAGGGCATCCGCACGGGGATCGCGGCCGAGCGCTTTGGCGGCCAGGTGCTGGATACGCTCGGCATCGAGAACTACATCTCGATCAAGGAGACCGAAGGGCCGAAGTTCGCTCTCGCGCTGGAAGAACACGTCAAGCATTACGACGTCGACATCATGAATCTGCAGCGCGCCGAAGCGCTGGTGCCAGCCGGCACGAACGGCGCTGGCGATCTCATCGAAATCAAGCTGGCAGGCGGAGGCTCGCTCAAGGCCAGATCGGTAATCCTTTCGACAGGAGCGCGCTGGCGCAACATCAACGTGCCCGGCGAGCAGGAGTTCAAGAACAAGGGCGTGGCTTACTGCCCGCATTGCGACGGCCCGCTGTTCAAGGGCAAGCATGTTGCTGTGATCGGCGGCGGCAATTCGGGTGTCGAGGCAGCCATCGATCTGGCAGGTCTGGTCGGCCATGTGACGCTGGTGGAGTACGACAGCAAATTGCGCGCTGACGAGGTGCTGCAACGCAAGCTGCGCAGCCTCACCAACGCTACCGTCATCACCTCGGCGCAGACGACTGAGATCACCGGCGCCGAGAAGGTCAATGGCCTGGTCTACAAAGACCGCAACACCGAAGAGACGCACCGGGTGGATCTGGAAGGCGTTTTCATTCAGATCGGCTTGGTGCCCAACACCGCCTGGTTGAAGGGCACCGTCGAGCTCAGCAAGCATGGCGAAATTGTCATCGATGCAAAAGGCCAGACCAGCGTGCCAGGCGTGTTTGCTGCTGGCGACGCGACGACAGTGCCTTACAAGCAGATCGTCATTGCGGCGGGCGATGGCGCCAAAGCCGCGCTGGGGGCGTTTGACCATTTGATTCGCTCTTCGGCGCCAGCCTGACCAGCATCCGAAAAATATGAGCCTAATTCGGCTTTACCGTATTTGCAGATTGCGCAGCCAGCTACCCTTTCAGTAGCTGATTTTTTTATGAACTAGGTCAAAAAGTACATTCGGCAACTGTTAGTGGATGTGTCGCCCCAAATAATCGTGCATGTCAACTTCCAATGCTTTCATGCAAGCTACCTCGCCAACTTCGCAGATCGATCAGCGAAGTCCCAAAAAACGCATTGTCGTCATCATCGGCACGCGGCCCGAGGCCATCAAGATGGCGCCAGTGGTGCGTCGCCTGCGCGAAGCTTCCGATGTTTTCGAGTGCGTGGTCGTGGCCACAGCCCAGCACCGCGACTTGCTCGACCAGGTTTTACAGATCTTCGGCGTGGTGCCGGATCACGATCTCAACATCATGCAGCCTGACCAATCCCTGGCAGGGCTGACTTCAAGGTTGATTGCGGCGCTCGACGCGCTGTTTCGCAAGCTCGAGCCCGACGCGGTTCTGGTGCAGGGTGACACCACCAGCGTAATGGCCGCTTCTCTCGCAGCCTGCTACCTGAATATTCCGGTGGGGCATGTCGAGGCCGGGCTGCGCACTGGTGACCTGCGTAACCCGTTTCCGGAAGAACTGAATCGCGTGCTCACAGCGCGCATGACACGCTGGCATTTCGCGCCCACCGCCACCGCGCGTGATCGGCTGCTGGCCGAAGGCATCAATAGCGCCGATGTTTACCTGACTGGCAACACTGTGATCGATGCGCTGTTGGAGGCCCGAGAGATGATCGCTGCTTCGAATGGCAAGAGGAATGATGTTGATGGTGATGCAGTGGCTGATGACGGAAATCCGCTGAGAAACGCTGGCGTTCTGCCTGATTTGGCGCCCGGCGAACGCCTGATGCTCGTCACCACTCACCGCCGCGAAAATTTTGGTGACCCGCTGGCGCAGGTGTGCCAGGCGATCCTCACGCTGCTT
>JBBSUX010000053.1:0-15427 GCA_038234045.1 Burkholderiales bacterium | reverse complement strand
GTCCGCAGCGAATACCACCGCTGCCTCGGCGACGGTCAGGTCAAGGATGTCGGCCACGTTCCAGGCAGCAGGCAAATTGCCAGCGCGAGGCTGCGCGGCAGGTCGCTCGATCATCACCTCCAGAATCTCAGGGCGGTAGCGCTTGCCGTCGCAATCGGGGCAGCGCAGGTACACGTCCGACAGGAACTGCATCTCCACATGCTCGAAGCCCGATCCGCCACAGGTCGGGCAGCGACCGTCACCGGAATTGAAGCTGAATTTCGACGCGGTATAGCTGCGCTGACGCGACAGCGGCGCGGTAGCGAAGATCTCGCGCACGGCGTCCCAGGCGCCGACATAACTCGCCGGATTCGACCGCGCTGTCTTGCCGATAGGCGACTGGTCGACGAAGACGACTTCAGCCAGATGATCGGCGCCCAGCAATCGCTCGTGCGCGCCGGGTGTTTCCGTCGCCTTACCGAAATAGCGCAGCAATGCCGGCGCCAGCACGTCCTGCACCAATGTTGATTTGCCAGAACCGCTGACACCGGTGATGGTGACCAAGCGATGCAACGGAATATCCACCGTCACCCGCTGCAGATTGTGTTCGGTGGCGCCTTCTAGAATCAAGCGCGGCGTGCTCTCCAGCACCGGCCGTTGTTGGCCCATGCCGATCTGGCGGCGCCCCGAAAGATAGTCGCCAGTCAACGTATGCGCGTTGCGTAGCGCATCGGTGCTGCCGTCAAAAACGATTTCGCCGCCGGCAGTGCCCGGCCCAGGCCCCATGTCGATCACCCGGTCGGCCGCCAGCATCACAGCCGGGTCGTGTTCCACCACCACCAAGGTGTTGCCGGCATCGCGCAGCCGCAGCATGGCTTGCGTGATGCGGTCCATGTCGCGCGGATGCAGGCCGATGCTCGGCTCGTCCAGCACGAACAAGGTGTTGACCAGCGATGTGCCAAGCGCAGTCGTCAGGTTGATGCGCTGCACTTCGCCGCCGGAAAGCGTGCGGCTCTGCCGATCGAGCGTGAGGTAGCCGATGCCGACATCGTGCAGATAGCGCAGGCGTGTCGTGATTTCTTCGTACAGCAGGCGCAGCGCTTTCAGGTCGCCGGTGTGGATCGGCTCGGGTACAAGAGACCGCTCGCTTGGCGGGTCCTCTTTTGCGCCATGTGCGTCCGCTGGCGCATTCGAAATTTCATGATAAATAATGCCTCTAGCGCTTATTACACCTGGGCTACCAGCTATCAAACTTAATTTCGAAGGGAGCGCACTCGTCATGCGGTCGAAGAAGCGCCGCAGCCGCTCGATCGGCAGCAGCATCAGGTCGTGCAGGCACAGGCCCGGCAGCTCCTCCAGCTGCGCGCGCGACCATTTCGTGCCATGCGGCAGGAAGCGCTTTTCAGGCGGCAAAACGGCATCGGCATCGGCCTTGCTACCTATGCGCCAAAGCAGGCTCTCCAGCTTCAGCCGCGCACCGTTGCAGACGTGGCAGGTGGTGTAGCTGCGGTACTTGGACAAGAGCACGCGGATGTGCATCTTGTAGGCCTTGCTTTCCAGGTACTCAAAGAAGCGACGGATGCCGAACCACTGCTCGTTCCACTTGCCCTTCCATTGCGGCGAGCCGTCGATCACCCAGGCTTGCTGACCGGGCGTGAGCTTGTTCCATGCGGTATCGCGTGGAATGCCGGCGGCTTCGGCATGGCGCATCAGATCGTCCTGGGCTTCTTTCCAGGCGGGCGTCTGCATCGGTTTGATGGCGCCAGCACGCAAGGTTTTTTTGCCATCGGGAATGACCAACCCGTAGTCCACGCCAATGACGCGGCCGAATCCCTTGCAGGTTTCGCAAGCACCAGCGGGCGAATTGAACGAGAACATCGACGGCAACGGTTCGCTGTAGCGCTGGTCGCTTTCGGGGCAATGCAGGCCGGTCGAGAATTTCCAGGTTTGCGGCTCAGGCGCTGTGGCATGGGATGCCAGCGTTTCGTCGGCTGCGGCCTCGGGCATGGAATGCACCGAAAGTCGCCCCGTCCCGCGCTTCAGGCCAGTTTCGATTGCCTCCAACGTGCGCGACCGCTCCACCGAGCCGATACGAAACCGATCGGCCACGACATCCAGCACGCGCCGCGGTCCGGTGGGCGTGGCCACGTCGCGTTCCGCATGCACGCGGGTAAAGCCGCTGGCAGAGAGCCACTGCGTCACTTCGTCCTCGGTTGCGCTGGCGGGTAACTCGACCGGAAAAGTCAGCACCAGGCGCGGCTCGGCACCGGTCCGCGCAGCGACTTCTGCGGAACGCTGCTGCAGCGTCACGAAAATGGATTCGGCGGAATCGTGACGCACCGGCAGCGCGGTATCCCGATCGAACAACTGGCCAGCCCGTGCGAACAGCAGCTTCAGGTGATCGTTCAGCTCTGTCATGGTGCCAACGGTCGAGCGCGACGAGCGCACCGGGTTGGTTTGATCGATGGCGATGGCAGGCGGCACGCCTTCGACCTTGTCCACCGCCGGCTTGTCCATACGGTCGAGAAACTGCCGGGCATAGGCCGAGAACGTCTCGACATAGCGACGTTGCCCTTCCGCGTACAGCGTATCGAACACCAGACTTGATTTGCCGGAACCGCTCGGGCCTGTGACAACCGTGAGCTCTCCGGTTCGTATGTCGAGATCCAGGTTCTTCAGGTTGTGCTGGCGTGCACCCCGGATGCGGATCGTGCCTTCGTTGCGCGTTTCCTGGTCGAGCAGCTTGGTGTTTTCTTCGTTCGTTTCTGCAGCGGGCTGCTCTTCTGGTCGTGTGTTCATCGGCTGCAGGTGGGGACGAGGGGCGAATCATTCTAGGGAGGCGAGCCCGTCCCTGACGGCTTCGCAGGCTTGACAAAAATTGATGATCCCGCGCCGGCTGCCGACATTCAATAAGAGCGAAAAAGCGCTTCGTATCGCGCTCTTTCACAGCATTTCAGGGTTTCCTTGTCTGTGCGCTTCGGCCGACAGCGGACAATAGCGCCCTTGACATTCACTTACAAAAGGAGAACCCATGCCGCGCAAATTCCGTTTTGCCCGCCATGCCCTGGCGTTGGGGCTCGCTCTTGCCGCCTGCTTGCCTGCTGCGGCCGACATCCTCGTTGGCCAGACGGCAGGATTCACCGGCCCTGTGTCGGCCGGTGTGAAGGAGACGACGGACGGCGCATTGCTGTACATCGATTCAGTCAACAAGAAGGGCGGCGTCAACGGCCAACAGATCAAGCTGATCTCCCTGGATGACAAGTTCCTGCCCGCCAATGCAGCCGAGAACGCCCGCAAGCTGATTGAAGACGATCATGTGATCGCGATGTTCCTCACGCGTGGTACGCCGCACACACAGGCAGTGTTGCCGCTCATCAAAAAGTACAACGTTCCGTTGGTTGCCCCCTCTACCGGGGCTATGGTGATGCACGATCCGGTCATCTCGCAGGTTTTCAATGTCCGCGCGACCTACCAGCGCGAAGCCGAAAAAGCGATCGACTACCTGACATCGATCGGCGTCACACGCATCGCCATCCTGCGCACCGATGACACGTTCGGCGCAGATGCGGAGATTGGCGCCATGCGCGGCATGAAGTCAGCGAAGCTGACACCGGTGGTGCTCGACAAATTCCCCCGGATGAAGCCCGACCTGAAGCCGCTTGCCGACGCGGTGCAGAAAGCCAACGCCCAATCCGTGCTGGTGATCGGTAGTGGCGTGGTGGTGGCGAATGCGCTCAAGGCAATACGCGCGGTGGGCTCCAACGCGCAAATTCTGACCTTGTCCAACAATGCCTCCACCGGATTCATCGAATCCCTTGGCCCGGCAGGTGCAGGTGTCATCGTCTCCCAGGTGTTCCCATACGAGCGCAGCATCAATTACCTGCTGGTAAAGGAGGCCAAGGAACTGGTCAAAAGCACTAACGGTGAAGCACTGAGCCCCCAGATGCTGGAAGGTTTCGCCGGCGCAAAGGTGCTGGTGGAGGGGTTGCGGCGGGCCGGCCCGAACCCTACCCGTGAGAAGCTGCTGGCAGCGCTCGATAACCTGCACTACGACATCGGCGGCTTGCAGGTGGATTACTCTCCCACAGACCATACGGGTCTCGATTTCGCCGATCTTTCAATCATCGGCACGGGCGGAAAATTTCGTCGCTGACGATCGGCTTTCGACAGTCGTTTCCCAATAAAAAGGGGGCTCATGCGCACTGCATGAGCCCCCTTTTTTCAATCAGCCCACAGCTCCCGCGTTCACGGGAATCTGCAAGCCAGTCCGCCGCTTTCAGTCGGCCGCGTAGATATCGACGTTCTTCGTCTCGCGGATGAAGAGCGTACCGATCACGAAGGTGATGGCCGCGATGATGATGGGGTACCACAAACCGTTGTACATGTTGCCGGTCTGGGCCACGATGGCAAACGCCGTAGTAGGCAGCAGACCGCCGAACCAGCCATTGCCGATGTGATACGGCAGGCTCATTGAGGTGTAGCGGATACGCGTCGGGAACATTTCCACCAGCATCGCGGCGATCGGGCCATACACCATCGTCACCAGAATCACCAGATAGGTAAGGATGGCAATCATCAAGAGCTTGTTCATCTGGGCCGGGTCGGCCGTGGTCGGGTAACCGTCGGCTTTCAACGTATCAGCGACCGTCTTTTTGAACGATGCGTCGAGCACTTTTGCCTCATCAGGCGCAAGGGCCTTGACGCTATGGCTCGGGATAACCGTCGATCCGATGGAAACCGACGCTACCGTGCCAGCCGGCGCATCGACTGTGTCATAGCTCACCGAACTGGCGGCCAACACCTGCTTGGCCACATCGCACGAGCTGGTGAACTTGACGGTGCCCGTCGGGTTGAACTGGAACGAGCACTCGTTCGGATCAGCCGTGACCACCACCTTGTTCGCCGCCTGGGCAGCAGCCAGCGCTGGATTGGTCGCTTCGGTCAGCATCTTGAATGCCGGGAAATAGGTCAGCGCGGCCAGCAGGCAGCCCGCCATGATGATGGGTTTGCGGCCTATCTTGTCCGACAGGATGCCGAAGATCACGAAGAACGGCGTTCCGATCAACAAGCCCGCAGCAATCATCAGATTGGCGGTGATCGCGTCGACCTTGAGCTGCTGCGTCAGGAAGAAGAGCGCATAGAACTGGCCCGTGTACCAGACAACGGCTTGCCCCATGGTGAGGCCGACCAGCGCCAGGATGACGATCTTCAGGTTCTTCCAGTGCGCAAACGATTCGGTCAGAGGCGCCTTGGATGTTTTGCCTTCAGCCTTCATGCGCTGGAATGCCGGCGATTCGCTCAGGGAAAGGCGGATCCACAGTGAGACGCCCAGCAGCAACACCGACAGCAGAAACGGAATGCGCCAGCCCCAATCGCTGAACTCTGCTTCGCCCATGATGGTGCGGGTGCCGAGGATGACCAGCAGCGACAGGAACAAGCCCAGCGTGGCGGTGGTCTGGATCCAGGAGGTGTATTCACCGCGACGGTTTTGCGGCGAATGTTCGGCCACATAGGTGGCAGCGCCGCCGTATTCGCCACCGAGCGCCAGACCTTGCAGCAGGCGCAGCGCAATCAGGATCACCGGGGCCGCCGCGCCAATCGTCGCGTAGCCCGGTAGCAGGCCGACAATGAAGGTAGACAGACCCATGATCAGGATCGTCACAAGGAAGGTGTACTTGCGACCGATCATGTCGCCCAGCCGCCCGAACACCAGTGCGCCGAACGGGCGAACGATGAAGCCTGCAGCAAATGCCAGAAGCGCAAAGATGAAGGCCGAACCCGAATCCAGACCGCTGAAGAACTGCTTGGCGATGATGGCGGCGAGCGAGCCGTAAAGATAAAAGTCGTACCACTCGAAAACCGTTCCGAGCGATGAAGCGAAGATGACTTTTCGCTGCTCCGCGCTCATCGGTCGCGGCCCCTTGGCGGGGCGCCTTGCAGGCGCGGCGCCGGCGTGCGTAGTGGCTGTGGGCATGTACGTCGTCTCCTCTTATGGGTCGTCCGCCGGAACCGGCGATCGTCCTTCATTGTTGGTGAACGCACTGACCAGTTTCTGACGCCAAACCAACAGAAGCTTGCGCCAAACTGACTCGACACTGACGAGCTACGGAGTAACCCGCGCAAGCGCTTTCATTTTGCAAAAAGCTACGCGATTGATCTGAGGTATTCCGCGGTGCATTCCCCGCGGGCTTTCTTCACATCAGCCCGGGAGCGGAACGCTGGCACATGCTTCGGCAGCAGACTCTGCCGGGCCCTCGAACCACGCATCGCCTGCCAGAAAAGCCCGAAGCATCGGCAATGCGTCGAAGCCCCAGAACAGCCGACCCTCCACGCCGAATGTCGGAACGCCAAAAACCCCTTGCGCGATGGCGGCATCAGTGTTGGCGTGCAGCATCGCCTTCACTTCAGGCCCAGCAGGATCGCGGCGCAGCGTCAACGCATCCTGCAGCACCTTCAGACGATCTGCTGCGTTGGGATCTCCGCCGTCTTTCCAGACATGGCGCAGCAAGGTGCCGGCTACATGCCGGTTGATGCAGCCATCGTCCTCCGCACATGCCAGCGCAAGCCGCAACAAAGGCAACGGGTTAAACGGATGCATGTCCGGCAGCTGGATTTGCACGCCATGCGCGTGGCCGAGCCATTGCACGTGCTGATAGGTCCACAAGCGCTTGGGCGGAATGGCCGGCGGTCCCTTATGTCCGTAGTGCTTCAGCAGCGCACCCAGCAACACGGGCTGATAGCGCACACCATGCGAGACACCTTCGAGCGCCTCGGGCATGTGCTCGAAAGCCAGATAGGCATAGGGCGAAATGAAGTCGAGATGGAACCTGATCTGCTGCACGCAACACTCCTGATTGGGTTGGGAAATCGACCGTGACGCTGCGCCCAAAGCATCCTCATACCATGCCGTGGACGATCGAATCAGACGGCAGCTGCAGCACGCGCACGCTGCACGGCACGCACCCAGGTGGCACGGCGACCGGAGGCATTGCTGCCCGACCAGCTCCGGATCTCATCCAGCGTGCGAAAGCAGCCTTCACACAGGCTGCGGTCTGCCGTCATCCGGCACACGCCCACGCAGGGCGACGGGATGTCGCCCGTCCCCGCAATTTCGTCGTGCAGCATTTCGGCTCGAGCAAGCAGCCGGGAAGCATCCACCGTCTTCATGCTTGGCGCACCTTGTTTTGACTGGCCGATCAGGCAGGAACGCGCTTGTTGAGTAACGGAACCGCCGCACGAGACTGCGTCTTGCGGCCGAGCTCATTGCTGATCCAGACACCGGTATCGATCAACGCATCCAGGTCTAGACCGCACTCGATTCCCATTTCCTGCAGCATGTACACCACGTCTTCCGTTGCAACATTACCGGTAGCGCCTTTGGCATAGGGGCAGCCACCCAGACCAGCGATGGATGCATCGAACTGCCACACGCCCATCTGCAACGCGGCCAGCGTATTCGCGAGCGCCAGGCCATAAGTATCGTGATAGTGACCCGATATATCGTCGATCGCGAAGTGTTGCAGCGTGGCATCCAGCGCCCGCTGCACCTTCAAAGGCGTACCCGTACCGATGGTGTCGGCCACGCCAAGATGCTGCACGCCGATACCCTTCATCAACCCCGCCAGACGCCCCACCGCTGCGGGCGCGACCTCGCCCTCGTAGGGGCAACCCACGGTGCACGACATGGCTCCGCGCACATAAATGCCATGTCCGCGCGCGGCAGCCACCACTGGCGCAAAACGCGCAATGCTTTCGTCGATCGAGCAGTTGATGTTCTTCTGGCTGAATGCTTCGGTGGCGGCACCGAACACGACGATCTCGTCAGGCCACTGTTCGCGCGGAGCGGCAATGGCGGCTTCGAAGCCCTTCATGTTGGGAACGAGAACCGAATAACGCACGCCTGCCTTGCTCTGACTGACGGCCATCACGTCGGCGTTGTCCGCCATCTGCGGAACCCACTTGGGGCTGACAAAACTGGTCACCTCGATCTCTTTGACGCCGGCAGCTTGCAGGCGATGGACCAGTTCGATCTTGACCTGGGCCGAGACCGGTTGCTTTTCATTCTGCAGGCCGTCTCGGGGGCCGACATCGACAAGTTTGACAAAGCTAGGAAGGTTCATGGCAATCTCGCGCTCAACGGATTTGAAGGGGTAGTGATGCCTATTGTCGGCGCCCAGCGTTGGACCAATGCCACCAAAGGTGATTGGTGCCGTCACTTCTCGCGATGGGATCACTGTTGTTTGGGCGCGTGCGGGATGCAGCGTGATACCGGGCTCAAGGTTGGGTGTCGGGTCCGTAGTGAGACGGATGCCGGGTGCAGGCCAAAGCCTCATGCCTCATTCTTCCGAAATCGGCTTCGACCTGCACCCGACATCCTTAGAGTCGGTACGGACGACCTGGCAGCGGACTTGAGACTCCCTGACATCCGCCCGAACGTTCAAGAAGTGCTGGGGCGGCCGCCGAAGCCGATTTCGGAAGGCATGAGGTGCAGGCGGCAGCCCCTGCGCTTCAGCCCACGATGTCCCACTCGCACCTATCCAGAAGTTATGATAGAAATAGGCCTCAAGCGCATATCCATCAAGCGCCACTAGCTACTAGATTGAAGTACTTCTCTTCAATCCAGGAAGCTCTGCAGCACCTCAATAACCCTTGGCAGGATCAACCACTCCCGCCACCTTTTCTCCCGCTTCGAGAGCGCGGATCTTTCCCGCTATCTGGCGGATGCTCTCATCGCGCAACGTGCGGGCCGAGGTGTGCGGAGTCAGCGTGATCCTTGGTTCGTCCCAGAACGGATGGCCGGGTGGAAGTGGCTCCTTGCGAAACACATCCAGCGCCGCGCCGGTCAAGTGACCTTCCTTCAACAGCGCCAGCAGATCGTCTTCCACCAGATGCGCGCCCCGCGCCACGTTGATCAGGTAGGCGCCGGGCAGCAAGCGCGATAGCGTGCGGCGATTCAGGATGTTCTCGGTCTCGGTCGTGAGGGGCAACAGGCAGACGAGGATGCGTGTTCCCGCGAGGAAAGAATCCAGCTGCTCCATTCCAGAAAAACATTCGACGCCGTCGATTTTCTTCGGTGAACGACTCCATCCGCGCACCGGATATTCGAAGCCTTTCAAAGCTCGCGCCACGCGCTCTCCGAGGATGCCGAGCCCCATTACGCCCACGGGTAAATCTTCGCGATTCAGCGGCTTGCGGTACGACCATTTTTTGGCAATCCGCATGTCGGCGTCGTACTCCGCAAACTCGCGAAAGTGGCGAATCACCGCATGCGTGACAAACTCGGCCATCTGAACGCTCATGCCCGTGTCGTCGAGCCGCACTACCGCAGTGGTTGCGGGAATGCGCAGCGCCATCAAGGCATCGACCCCTGCGCCGATATTGAAAATGGCCTTCAGGGACGACTGCTCGTCGATGAACTGCTGCGAAGGCGTCCACACCACCGCATAGTCCGCCGGCGGTGCGCCGGGCTGCCATGCATCGATGGTGAGCGCCGGCAGATCGGCCAGCTCGGCTTGCAGGCCCTCAATCCAAGGCTCGGGCTTTGTGCCCTGAAAAGTGACGGTAATGTGCATGGGCGGCAGTCTGCCACTGATGACCTCGGCGTCCGGACGCCCAAGCGTCACCGGGCAGGATGCAAGGCCGGGAGTCCTTACAGCGTCGCCATCCGCAGCAACTCCGCGCCCTCGGTCACCTGATCACCGGGCGCGTACATAAGCTCGGCCACCACACCATCGGCTGGTGCGTTGATGGTGTGCTCCATCTTCATCGCCTCCATCACCGCGAGCGGCTGCCCCTTGCGCACCTTATCGCCGGTCTTGATGGAGAACGACAAGACCTTTCCCGGCATGGGAGCTGTAAGCCGCCCCCCTTCGGTTTGTGCCTCTCCAGCGTGAGCCATCGGATCATTCACTATGATTTGCGTAGCGCCTTGCGCACAGAATATATGGGTGACCGCTTTGTTTTTCTCTACAAAAACGATACGGCGACCGACCGGCTCGTAGTCGATATCGAGCGCTTCGGATTGATCCGCTGCCGGTACCCAGCGCAGTAGCCCCTTGGCTTCACCCACCTGCAGGTGCAACGCACCTTCCAGGTCACGCTCGACGATTGCCTGGCAGGCCTTGCCACCAAACTCCAGATCAAAGCTTCGCCGCATGGCACCATGCGAGCGCCAGCCGTCACGCCGGCTGAAGGGGTCGCCGGCGCGCTCGGTCTGCGCTTCCAGCCGCAAGATGTCTGCCACCACCGCAGCAGCGGCCAGCGGCAGACCCAACGACTCCCGGCCGAACAATACGGTGCGCTCGCGCTCGATCAGCGCGGTATCGAGCCGCGCTTCGGCAAACGACGGGCTTTGCACCACGCGCCTTAGAAACTGCACGTAGGTGGCCAAGCCGACGATGTGCGTCTGCGCCAGCGCCGCATCGAGCCGCGCCAGTGCTTCTTCGCGCGTTGCGCCATGCACGATCAGCTTGGCGATCATCGAATCGTAAAACGGCGAGATGCGGTCACCTTGGCGCACGCCATCGTCAATACGCACTGCCGTGCCGGGGCCGTCGAATGGCGCCCGCTCGAATGCGGATGCATCGGGCTTGCGATAGACGTTCAGCACGCCGGTCGTCGGCAAGAACTGCTTGTCGGGGTTCTCGGCGCAGATGCGCGCCTCAATCGCATGGCCGTGAATGCGCAACTGGTCCTGTCGCAGCGGCAGCGGTTCACCCGATGCCACGCGCAGCTGCCACTCGACCAGATCGAGCCCGGTGATCGCCTCGGTCACCGGGTGCTCCACCTGCAGGCGTGTGTTCATTTCCATGAAGAAAAACCGCATGTCGCCACCGTCGCGCTGCTCGACGATAAATTCCACCGTTCCAGCGCCGACGTAATTCACGGCTCGTGCTGCAGCCACAGCGGCGGCGCCCATCTCTGCGCGCATGGCTTCAGTCATGCCGGGCGCAGGCGCTTCCTCCAGCACCTTCTGGTGGCGCCGCTGCACCGAGCAATCGCGCTCGAACAGATAAACGAAATGGCCCTGCGTATCGCCGAACACCTGGATTTCGATATGCCGTGGACGCTGCACGTATTTTTCGACCAGCACCGCGTCGTCGCCAAAACTGTTGCTGGCTTCGCGCCGGCACGATGCGAGTGCTGCCGCAAAGTCTTCTGCCTTCTCGACCGCCCGCATGCCCTTGCCGCCACCACCGGCACTGGCCTTGATCAGCACCGGGTAACCGATGCGGTCGGCTTCGCGCTGCAGCAGATCCGGATCCTGATCGCTGCCGTGATAGCCCGGCGTCAACGGCACTCCCGCCTTTTCCATCAGCTGCTTGGATTCCGCCTTGAGGCCCATCGCGCGGATGGCGGACGGCGGCGGGCCGATGAAGACCAGTCCGGCATCAGCACACGTCTGGGCGAACTCTTCGTTCTCGCTCAGAAAGCCGTATCCCGGATGTACCGCCTCTGCGCCCGTTGATCGCGCGGCATCCAGGATGCGTTGCCACTGCAGATAACTTTCGCGCGGGGCACTCGCGCCGACGTGCACAGCCTCGTCACATGCCGCAACATGTTTTGCATGTGCATCGGCATCGGAAAAAACGGCAACGGTACGAATGCCCATGCGACGCGCCGTGGCCGCGACCCGGCAGGCAATCTCTCCACGATTAGCGATCAGGATTTTTTTAAACATAAGGATTGCTCTCAAAAGTAGAGTCTTCTCGATCCGTTGCGCGCGCCGAGCACCAACACTGTCAGACCTTGTCCCGGTCCATACCCACCAGACGCTGATCGTCATCGGCCGACGGCCGGAAGGTTGCGTCAAAACGGGAGGAGCCAGGATCGCCGCGACCGCTGAAGATGCGCGTCAGTCGCCGCAGCAAGCGGCGCACGAAATGCCAGCAGGTGTGAATGAGCCACACGCTGATCGCCAGCACCACAACTAGCGCGACGGCGAATACCAGCGGATGCGCCAGCGCCAGCCAAAGACCGGTAGGCACCATCGCGTCTTCGACCAGCGAGGCGCCTACATTGCTGAAGGGTTCGGGCGAGGTGTTGATGGCCGCGCGCGTAGTGGCCTTGGCGGCATGGGCGGTGGCGGCAAGGCCGCCGCCGAGCAGTGCGGCAACCACCGCCATGGCCTGGTGGTCAGCGGTGAACAAGCCGGCAGCCAAAGCAGCACCCGCCGGTATGCGGATGACGGTATGAACGGCGTCCCATAGCGAATCCACGCCCGGCACCTTGTCGGCCAGAAATTCCGCCACCACCATGAAGCCGCTGGCAGCGATCACGCCCGGATGCGCGAGCAACTGCAGGCCACCTGGCAACGGCACCCAGCCGAGGTAGCCGGAAAGTCCCACCAGCAACACCACCAGATAAAGCCTGATGCCGCTGGCCCAGCCGAGAGCGGCCGCCAGCACCATCAGCTGAGTCATGTCGAATTGCGGCAGGTTCATGCGCTGGCTCCGCCCGATTTCACGATACGACCCATGACGGTTTGCGCTTCTGCAAGAACGCCTGCACGCCCTCCTTGCCTTCGGCGCTGGCGCGGATATCGGCGATGCCTTCGACCGTGCGCTCCACAAGCGCATCGTCGATCAGCTGGCCGGCAACGTCGCTTAGCAGCTGTTTGCAGGCGGTGATGGCGGCGGGGCTGCATCCCGTCAATACCTTCAGCAATTCGGCCACCTTCGCATCGAGCGCGTCTGCTGACTCCACCACCTCGTGCACCAGCCCGATGCGATGCGCCTCAGCCGCGCTGAACCGCTCTGCCGTGAGGAAATAGCGCTGCGCTGCACGCGCGCCCATCGCGCGGATCACATAAGGGCTGATGGTCGCGGGCACCAGGCCGATGCGCACTTCGCTCAAGCAGAACGAAGCGGTATCCACACTCACCGCCATGTCGCATGCCGCCACCAGGCCGACACCGCCCGCATATACATCGCCCTGCACGCGGGCAATGGTGGGCTTGGGGCACTCGGCAATGATGCGCAGCATCTGTGCGAGTTTGCCGGCATCGGCAAGGTTTTCGTCGCGCGTGTAGTCGGCCATGCGCCGCATCCAGTTCAGGTCGGCACCGGCGCAGAAAGCCGGGCCTTCTGCAGCGATGACGATGCAGCGGATGTCGTCGCGCGCGCCAAAAGTGCGAAACGCTTCGGCGAGGTCGGCGATGACTTCGTCGTTGAAGGCGTTACGTACGTCGGGACGGTCCAGCGTGATGCGTGCGACGCTGGCGATGGATTCCAGCCTAAGGCTATTGGTCATAGGTAACTCCGAGGATCGCAGCCGGCTCGCGGCGGAGTGCGTGAAACTGCTGCCTATCACGCGCCTCTTGTTGCAGCTGATAGATCCAGTCGATTTCAGGCGCGCTTTTGCCCATTGCAGTAAGGGCCGCACTGATCTGGCCGCGGTGATGGGTAGCGTGGTTGAAGACGTGACCAAGTGTCGGTGCGAAGGGCAATCGAACCGCTTCGCCACTGCCGCGCGTGTAAACCAGTTCGCCCTCAAACTGCGCATCGTCAAGCGTTTCGATCCAGGGCGCCCAGCGGTTAGCTGCGCTCATCAAGGCAGCGCCCAATTCGGCGCGATCGGCATGCAATTGGGTATCGAGGGCGATCCTGTCCGAACGGCCCTCCACAAATCGACCCCACCAGATGTTGTCGGCAACCAGCAGGTGGTTCAACGTGCGATGTACCGAGCCGAAAAACAGTCCTCCGTTGCGCCGCCACTCATCCTCCGTCAAGAGCGACAGGCTCTCCTCCAACAGTCTTGCGCTGGCCCAAGCGTGATAGCGTGCGAGTTTCGCGAAATACCGGATCAGGTCCATAAATTCCTTCTTGCGATGCCACATCCGAAAAAGACTGCGCCTGGGTCCAAGTTGCTACTGGCGCAATCCGCTGCACGCCAATGAGGGCTCCGCCCGACGGAGGTCAGAATGCCATGACTACATCCGGAAAACGCCGAACTTCGGCTCGGGAATCGGCGCATGGCGCGAGACGGCCAGCCCCAAGGCCAGCACTCGCCGCGTATCGGCCGGATCGATGATGCCGTCGTCCCACAGGCGCGCCGTGGCGTAATAAGGATCGCCCTGCTCTTCGTACTGCAGACGAATCGGCGCCTTGAAAGCTTCTTCTTCTTCGGCGCTCCACTCGTCGCCCTTGCCTTCAATGCCGTCGCGCTTGACGGTTGCCAGAACACTGGCCGCCTGCTCGCCGCCCATGACGCTGATGCGCGCGTTGGGCCACATCCAGAGAAAGCGCGGGCTGAAAGCGCGGCCGCACATGCCGTAGTTGCCGGCGCCGAAGCTGCCGCCGATGATCACCGTGAACTTCGGCACATTGGCCGTGGCCACCGCCGTCACCATCTTGGCGCCGTGGCGGGCAATGCCTTCGTTTTCGGATTTACGCCCGACCATGAACCCGGTTATGTTCTGCAGAAAAACCAGCGGCGTTTTACGCTGGCAGCACAGCTCGATGAAGTGCGCGCCCTTCTGTGCCGATTCAGAAAACAGGATCCCGTTGTTGGCAACGATGCCGACCGGCATGCCCTCGATATCGGCAAAGCCGCACACCAGCGTGCTGCCGAAGCGTGCCTTGAATTCATGGAACTCCGAGCCATCGACGATGCGCGCGATGATTTCGCGCACATCGAAGGGTTTGCGGGTGTCGGCGGGAATCACACCATACAGCTCATTCGCTTCGAATAAAGGAGCTAGATGCGATTTACTACCAAGCGCTAGAGGCCTATTTGATGATGAATGTCCCGACGGCGGCTGCTTGCTGCGCGCCGGAGAAGAAGCGTGAGCCGCATCGCCCAGATGCGCCACGGCCGAGCGCGCCAGCGCCAGCGCATGCAGATCGTTCTGCGCCAGATGGTCGGCCACGCCGGAAAGCCGCGTGTGCACGTCACCGCCGCCCAAATCTTCAGCAGTGACGATCTCGCCCGTAGCGGCCTTCACCAATGGCGGGCCGCCCAGAAAGATCGTGCCTTGGTTCTTCACGATGATGGATTCATCGCTCATCGCCGGCACATAGGCGCCGCCTGCCGTGCAGCTGCCCATCACTACTGCAATCTGCCCAATGCCCTGCGCGCTCATCTGCGCCTGGTTGTAGAAGATGCGGCCGAAGTGATCGCGATCGGGGAATACCTCGTCCTGATTCGGCAGATTGGCGCCGCCGCTGTCCACCAGATAGATGCAGGGCAACCGGTTCTGTTGCGCGATCTCCTGCGCGCGCAGATGCTTCTTCACGGTCATCGGGTAATAGGTGCCGCCCTTCACCGTCGCGTCGTTGCACACGACCAGACAGGTCACGCCGGACACGCGTCCGATGCCCGTGATCAGGCCCGCGCCCGGCGCATCGCCGCGGTACATCTCATGCGCGGCCAGCGGCGCGATCTCCAGAAACGGCGTGCCGGGATCGAGCAGCAGCTGCACCCGGTCACGCGGCAGCAGCTTGCCGCG
>JBBSUX010000052.1:0-15854 GCA_038234045.1 Burkholderiales bacterium | reverse complement strand
TCGACCTCATCGACCTCATCGGCCCCATCGTCCCGAACGTCCGGTCAGATGCGCTCATAGACCGTTTTGCCGCGCAAGCGGAAGAGTTCGCGTGATTCGCTGAAATTTTCAGCGTGGCCGACAAACAGCAGGCCGCCCGGCTTCATCACGCGGTGGATGCGCGCCAGCACCTGCCGCTGGGTCGGCGCGTCGAAATAAATCATCACATTGCGGCAGAACACCAGGTCGAACGGATCGCTGAACGCCCAACCATCACGGATCAGGTTGACCTGCCTGAATTCGGCCGACCGGCGCAGATCGGCCTTGACCCGTGCCATCCCGGCATTGGCTTGGGTTCCGCGCTGGAAGAAACGTTGCTGGCGCTCGGGCGAGAGGCCCTTGAGCGCATCGATGCGGTAAACGGCCCGCTCAGCCTGCGCCAGAACGCGTGAATCGATGTCGCTGGCGATCAGGCGCAGCGGCGTGTTCGCGCCAAGGGTTTCTGCCGCTGTCATCAAAATCGAATAAGGCTCTTCGCCGGTAGATGCTGCTGCGCACCAGGCACGCCAGGGCTCCCCACCGGTACGGGTCTTGAGATGCTGCGCCAGGATTTCGAAGTGATGCTGCTCGCGGAAGAAAGCAGTCAGGTTAGTGGTGAGCGCGTTGACGAACTCCTGCCACTCGTTGGCGTCCCCGGCGGATTCGAGCCGCGCCAGATATTCGCTGAAAGTAGGGATGCCGGTTTCCCGCAAGCGCCTGGAAAGGCGGCTGTAAACCATGGCATGTTTGCCTTCGTGCAGGTGGATGCCGGCATGCTGGTAAATGAGCGAGCGCACGCGGTGGAAATCCGCGTCGGTCCAGCCGAATTCCTGTGCGTTCGGCGCCTGCCCCACTTCGGTGGATGCTCGCTGTACCGAAACAGCGCCGCGCGGCGCGCGGGAAAGCGTAGCCTGCATCAACGGTCCTGTGGTGCCAGCCAGCGGACGCTTGTCACGCAGCTGCCGCGAGTTCCGCAGCAGCCGGTTCAGCCGAAACCAGGCCCATGTCGGAGATCGACATCAGCTTCTCGATATCCAGCAGGATCAGCATGCGGCCGGCAACAGAGCCAAGCCCCAGGATGCAGCCGTTGTCGACCACGCTTTCGATCTCGGGCGCCGCCTTGACCTCGTCGGGCTTGAGCTCCATCACGTCGCTCACCGAATCCACCACGATGCCCACGATGCGCTTTTGCAGATTGAGAATAATCACCACGGTAAAGCTGTCATAGACCGCCTGCGCGCAATTGAATTTGAGCCGCATGTCCACGATCGGCACGATCGTGCCGCGCAGGTTCACCACCCCCTTGATAAAGGCCGGCGCATTGGCGATGCGAGTGGGAGGTTCGTACCCACGGATCTCCTGCACCTTGAGGATGTCGATGCCGTATTCCTCCTGATCCAGGCGGAAGGTGAGGTATTCGCGGGCGCCGGCAGAGGTGTTCTGTCCGGACTGTTTCAATGCATTCATGAGCTGAACTCCTTCAATGAGCGTTGTGATGGCGTGAGAGTTGATGTATTCGGGTGGAGGGTGCTTCGACCGCCTGAGCCCAAAGCTCAGTGGCGAGCGCGGCGCACCAGCCCGCTGGTGTCCAGAATCAGGGCGACCTTTCCATCACCGAGGATGGTGGCGCCCGAAATATTGGGCACCTTGCGATAGTTGGATTCAAGGTTCTTCACCACCACCTGCTGCTGGCCTAGCAGCTCGTCGACCAGCAGCGAAACGCGCCGGCCGTCGGACTCGACCACCACCATGATGTCGGCTCCCGAATCATTTCCTGAGCGCGAGATCCCGAAGGTCTTCTCCAGCGCCACCACCGGCATATAGTCCTCGCGCACTTTGACCAGTTGGGAGCCTTGGGCGATGGTGTTCAGCGCGGCGGGATCGACCTGGAAGGATTCGATCACCGAAGAAAGCGGCAGGATGTAGACCTCGTCCGCGACCCGGATCGACATGCCGTCCATGATGGCCAGGGTCAGCGGCAAGCGGACCGACACCCGCATGCCATAGCCCTCCGCCGAATCGATTTCCACCGTGCCGTTGAGTGCGGCGATGTTCTTCTTCACCACGTCCATGCCCACTCCGCGGCCGGAAACATCGGTGACCTGCTCGGCGGTGGAAAACCCCGGCGCAAAAATGAGCTGCCAGACATCCGCGTCCGACATCGCGTCGGACACATCGATGCCGCGTTCGCGCGCCTTGGCAAGGATCTTGGGCCGCGAAAGACCGCGCCCGTCGTCGCGCACCTCGATCACGATCGAGCCGCCCTGATGCGAAGCGGAGAGGGTGATGGTGCCGTGTTCGCTCTTGCCGGCGGCAATCCGCTCGGACGGTCGCTCGATACCGTGATCACAACTGTTGCGCACCAGATGGGTCAGCGGATCGGTGATCTTCTCGACCAACCCCTTGTCAAGTTCTGTGGCTTCGCCCTGCGTGACGAACTCGACCTTCTTGTCGAGTTTGTTCGCAAGATCCCGCAACATGCGCGGAAAGCGGCTGAAAACGGTGGACATCGGAATCATGCGGATCGACATCACCGATTCCTGCAGGTCACGCGTGTTGCGCTCCAGATCAGCAAGACCGCTCAGCAATTGCTGGCTCACAGCCGGATCGAGTCCCTGGCTGTTCTGCGCCAGCATGGCCTGGGTAATGACGAGTTCACCGACCAGATTGATCAACTGGTCCACCTTGCTCACCGACACACGGATGGAGGTGGATTCGAGCGTCGCCTGCGCGCCCGGCGCCTTGACAGCAGGAGCAGCGCCACCGGCAGGTGCGCCAGCGCCCGCAGCGCCGGCCGGTGCGAAGGAAGATGTATTTCCGCTTTCGGCTGGGGGTGCGCCCGGCGCGCCCTCGAACAAGCCGAACGATGCAATGGGCGAGCCCGGCGCGTCAGGAAAAAATCCGAAGGGCTTGTTGCGCTCGGCAGCGGCTTCGAGCAGATCCGGATCGGTCGCATCCGCTCCAGCGGTGCTGTCAGGCATTGCCGACACCGGCCAGGGCGCGATACCCACCTGGTCCTTGGCCACATGGAACACAAAGAGATCCAGCAGATCGTCGTTCGACGAGGTGGTCATCACCTTGAATGCACGCAGCTCCGCATTGCCGGATTCCAGCGCCTGGATCGTGCCCAGCCCGGGAATATCGCGGAACAGCTCGCAAACCGCTTCAGCCTGCTTCACATCTTCCAGCGGCCCGATCCGCACATACAGGCTGCGGGCGCTGGCCCCCGGTGGAGTACCCACCGGATCACTGAGCTCCGCGCCGGGCGGCGGCAACTGTTCCTTGGACGAGGACGCAAACGCTGATAACAACGGCGTCGGCCCCGCATCAGTGCCTTGCGTTGCCGCGTGCGAGCCGCCGAATCCGTTGGCTGGCGGAGATTCAGGCTGCGAAGAGGCGTGCGCAGGAGGCGTTTCACCTGCGGCGAGGGCCGCGATACGAGCGACCAGAGCGCTGGTATCGAGCGTGTCGCCGACACTGCCGGCCTGATGGCGGGCCAGCAAGCTGCGCGACGCATCGGCGGACTCGAGCAAAACATCGACCATTGCGGGAATCGGTTGCAGTTCGTGCCGGCGCAAGCGATCGAGTAGCGACTCCATCTGGTGCGTGAGCTGTGCCGCATCGGCGAACCCGAAGGTTGCCGCCCCGCCCTTGATTGAGTGCGCACAGCGGAAGATGCCGTTGAGTTCCTCGTCGCCGGCATTGGCCAGATCAAGCTCGAGCAGCATGCGCTCCATCTGGTCGAGGTTTTCTCCAGCTTCTTCAAAAAAGATGCCGTAGAACTGGCTCAGATCGAAATCGGCGCCGGAGGAATCGGAGGTATGGACGGACTCAGACATGGCGGCCTCGGCGTGAAACGGTCTTGATCATGGCGATGGTTCTGGAGTGTGAATCGGGGCGGATGCGGTCAGCGAAATATTGCCGCACTCAACGCGTCACCTTCTGGATCACCTCGATGAGCCGGTTGGGATCGAAAGGCTTGACCAGCCAGCCGGTGGCGCCTGCCGCCTTGCCAGCCTGCTTCATCTCGTCGCTCGACTCGGTGGTCAGGATCAGGATGGGCGTTGACTTGAACTTCGGCGATTCGCGCAGTTTTCGGGTCAGGCCGATGCCGTCAAGGCGCGGCATGTTCTGGTCGGCCAGCACCAGATCGATGTGCTCGGTTTGCGCCTTCTCGAAGGCATCCTGGCCATCCACCGCTTCCACCACGCGATAGCCAGCCCCCAACAGGGTGAAGGAAACCATCTTGCGCATGGAAGGTGAATCATCAACCGCGAGAATCGACAACATGGGGGGCTCCAGCTCGAGAAAAATAGGGGGTTTGGGGTATCAGTAGCAGGATGCAGATCGCGCCGGGATGAAAGCGATCAGAACAATTCGACCGATCCGGCTTCCATGCCACCCTGGGCCACGGGGTTCGAGCGACGCGGTGCGGGAACGGGCTGCATGGCTTCCTCGCCCTCCTCCGCACCCATGCTTTCGGCAGCCAGCTGGTAAGCACAACCCTGCAGCACATGGGTCGTGTGGCCGATCAACTGCGACGCCATGTCCTGAAACTGCAGTTCGGTGACCGCGTCGCGTAAAACCGTTACAGCCTCGCCGACGGGGCTGCCGTCACGCAAAACTGCATCAAGCGTGGTGTGCGCGCTGTCAAAGCGCTCCATCAGTTTGTCCGCCGCCTCGGTCAGGAGGACTTCGAGTCTGCGCAAATCGTGCATCGCCACCAGAAGCGAATCCTGCAGCTCGGCCACCATCATCAGCGGCAGGACGACAACCGGCCCCCGGCTGTCTGCCGGTGTCTGCGTTGTGCTGCTCCGCTGTGTCGTGTGATTCGTATCCATCGGGGTCCATCCTGGCGCCGCCTCCATCCGCACCGTGAGTACGGGATCCGGAGCAATGTGCGGCATCTACCCAAACATATCGGCAGTCGGCCGCAAGACTTCAATGCATTTCGCGCTCGGTCGTGCAGCGCGAGCTCGTAGCGCGCGACGTTCGCAATGCGGATGCCCCCGCTGTGCACCGCAGCACTCTCTATCATGGGCAACCATGTCCGACCACTTTCCAGATCCCGCCGCCGCGCCGCTGATTCGCGTGCTCCATCTGGAGGACTCGGATCTGGACCATGTATTGGCGCGCCGGGCTCTGCAGCAGGCCGGCACACCGGTCGAGGTCGAGCGCGCGGAAACGCTCGAGGGCTTTCTGGCCGCGATGCGCCAGAACCGCTATGACGCGGTGGTGGCTGATTACCGCCTGCCCGGCTTTACTGCGGTGGATGCCTGGGATGCCGTCAGCTCTGCCGGGCTCACACTGCCGCCCTTCGTACTGCTTTCCGGGGCCATCGGCGAGGACGCTGCCGTTTATGCCATCCGGCGCGGCATCAGCGACTACCTGCACAAGGACGATGTGGCCAAACTGCCGCATGTGCTGGCCCGCGCCATCGAGGTCCATGCCTCGCGCCTGGCGCGCGAGCGGGCGGACCGCGAACTGGCGGCATCCGAACATCGTCTGGCGCTGTTGACCGAACATCTTCAGACCAGCATCGAGGAAGAGCGCGCATCGATCGCGCGCGAAGTCCACGACGACATCGGCGGAGCGCTGACTGCCGTGCGCTTCGACTTGGCCTGGATCGGCCGCCATGCAACCGGCCCCGACATGCAGGCACATGCCCAGGCGGCTGCGGACATGCTGCGTCATGCGGTGGACGCCAGCCAGCGCATCATGCGCAACCTTCGCCCGCCCATCCTTGAGCAGGGCCTGGTGGCCGCCATCGAATGGCTGGCCGAAGGTTTCGAGCGCCGTACGGCCATCCCAGTACAGCTGCGAACACCGACCACGCCGGTGGAGTTGCCTGCCGAGACCGAACTGGTGGCGTACCGCGCAGCGCAGGAATCCCTCACCAACATCACCAAACATGCAGCAGGCTGCACGGCGGTAACGGTCGATCTGGCCGATGGAAGCGGCATGTTGACGCTCGAGATCGCCGACAACGGCTGCGGACTCGACGCCGCAGCGCTGGAAAAGGCCAACGCCTTTGGCCTGCGCGGCTTGCAGGAGCGCGCCCGCAAGGTGGGTGGGTGGGTCGACATCAGCACGCCGCCGGGTGGTGGCACTTCCATCACCCTGTCGGTTCCGACCGCCGAATACAGCGAAGGAGACGATCTCACATGATCCAGGTCATCCTGTGCGACGACCATGCAGTGGTGCGCCGCGGCATCCGCGATACCTTGCGCGACACGGTAGATATCACCGTGACAGCCGAAGCTGGCGGCTATCCGGAGCTGCGCGAAGCATTGCGCGCCGACACGCCGTGCGATGTGCTTCTGCTCGATCTGAGCATGCCGGGGCGCGGTGGCCTGGAAGTGCTGGCAAGCGTGCGCGAAACGCATCCCGACATCCGCGTGCTGGTGGTTTCGATGTATCCGGAGGACCAGTACGCCATCCGCTGCCTGCGCGCCGGCGCCCAGGGCTATGTGAACAAGGCGGGCGACCCGGAAGACCTGGTGCGCGCGGTGCGGCTGGTGATGCAGGGCCGCAAGTACCTCACGCCCGAAGTGGCGCAATTGCTGGCCGAAAGCGTGGCCCGACCTGAGCTCGACTTGCCGCACACCGCCCTGTCCGAGCGCGAAATGCAGACGCTGTTGAAGATTGCATCCGGCCGCCGGCTCTCCGACATTGCCGAAGAGCTGATGCTCAGCCCCAAAACGGTGAGCGTTTACCGGGCGCGCGTGCTGGAAAAGCTCGGCCTCAGCAACAACGCCGAGCTGACGGTGTACGCGCTGAAGAACGGGTTGGTGTGAGGTCACAAGACACGGCATCGTCGCTCAAGCGCAGCGCCTGTTTGGGATAACAATTTATGAATCAAATATGGCTCTAGCGTTTTATACATAAGCGCAATCAGCTATATATGCGATAGCATTTTGATATCAATTTCATGGCCGAGATTCAGCGCACGAAAAGCGACACGACCTTGTCCATCAACGTCATGACCGGATGGTCCAGCATGGGCAGCGTGGCCGCGATGCCGACCATCCCCATGGTGAGCGTCACCGGGAATCCGATCGAATAGATGTTCATCTGCGGCGCCACGCGCGAGACGATTCCCAGCGTGAGATTGACGAACAGCATCAGCCCGATCATCGGCAGCGCAATCCATAGTGCGCTGGCAAAAATATCCGTGCCCAGGGTGTAGATCCGGGTATTGACCAGCACATCGAGAAAGCTGCCGTCGGTAGGGAAAGCTTTAAAGCTCCGCACCACCGCCATCACCAGCATCAGATGGCCATCGAGCACGATGAAGAGCAGCATCGCCATCTGGCTCAGGAAATTGGAGACAGCGCTCATCTGGCCGCCGCTGGCCGGATTGAAGAAGGATGCGAAATTGAGCCCCATCTGCAGCCCGATCAATTCACCGGCAAGCTCGACGGCGGTAAAAACCAGCCGCACGGCAAAGCCGATCGCAAGCCCGACTCCCACCTGCTGGATGACAGCGCCGAGCGCGTCCGGCCCGTTCAGACTGATAACGGGCTGATCACCCAGGCTTGCCTGCGCGCACAGCGCAATGAGAAAAGCCAGGGCGATCTTCACACGCACCGGAATCACCTTCATTGAAAAGATCGGTGCCGCAGTGAACAGCGCGAGTACCCGCAAAAATGGCCAGACGATGGGCGACAGCCAGGCAGCGAGCTGCGCTTCGGAAATTGAGATCACGGCACAGGACCCACCGATTCAGGAAACGATCGATGGAATCGATTCGATGATCCGGCGCATGTAATCCACCAGCGTCGACAGCATCCATGGGCCAGCGATGGCAAAAACCAGCATGGCCGCCACCAGCTTCGGCACGAAGGACAGCGTGGCTTCGGTAATCTGCGTCACCGCCTGGAAGATGCTCACCACCAGACCCACCGCCATTACCACGCCCAGGATCGGCATGGCCACCATGAGCATGAGAAGCAGCGCGTCCTGCCCCGTCGACAAAACCATTTGGGGGTTCATTGGCACACCCCCAGCCTGCGCGCACTGCGTGTCGCTGCGTCAACCCCCTTGCAGGGGGCAACACCAGCGGCCCGGCAAAGCCGATTCCGCGGTGTCATAGAGCACACCCCCAGCCTTTGCGCACTGCGTGTCGCTGCGGCAACCCCCTTGCAGGGGGCAACACCAGCGGCCCGGCAAAGCCGGTTCCGCGGTGTTCGCGCGAACTGCGGCCGTCGTGAATTTTGCTTGGTGCCCATCAATTGAACTCCGGAAGTCACTGGACGAAGCTCGCCGCCAGCGAGCCGATCAAAAGGTTCCAGCCATCGGCCAGCACAAACAGCATCAGCTTGAACGGCAAAGCCACCAGCACCGGCGACAGCATCATCATGCCGAGCGACATCAGCACGCTTGCCACGACGATGTCGATCACCAGAAACGGAATAAAGATCATGAAGCCGATCTGGAAGGCCGATTTCAGCTCGCTGGTAACGAATGAAGGCACCAGTACCCGGAAAGGAGCGGTTTCTATCGTCGCATCTTTGTCGAGCCGGGCAAGCCTGGAAAACAGGGCGAAATCCGACTGACGCGTCTGCTTCATCATGAACTGCCGCAGCGGCGATTCACCGCGTTCGATGGCTTGCTCAAAATTAATGCGGTTTTCGGTATAGGGCTTGTAGGCGTCAGCGTAGACCTTGTCGAGCGTCGGCCCCATCACGAAAAAACTCAGGAACAAGGACAAGCCGATAACGATCTGGTTCGGCGGCGCCGACTGCGTTCCCATCGCCTGGCGCAGCAGCGACAGGACGATGACGATGCGGGTGAACGACGTCATCATCAGCAGCACGGCCGGCAGAAACGACAGGGCCGTGAAGAACAGCAAGGTCTGGATCGGAACCGAAAAGCTGGTGCCGCCCGCACCCGTTCCGATCAACAGGGGCAACTGGCCGTTGCCGGCAGAAGCCGCAGCACCGGCGGCCAGTTGTGCGAAGGAGATGACAGGCAGCAGGCTGCCCGCACACAAGCCCAGCAGCGCACGAATGGCACCGCGCTTGAAGATCGGGCTGACGCTGCAGGCAGTCTGCGATCGGGAATCAGCCACGCGCATCGCCCTCGCCCCGGAAGTCGGTACGCTCCGCTGGCGGCTGGGAATGGCCCGCGTTCGCAGCCGCAACCGCCGCTGCCTGCGCAAAGCCCGGAGCAGCTGTGCTGTGCAGGTTCGTGATCGTCTGCGTCGTAACGCCCAGCACCAGCCAGACGCGCGCTGATTCAGGGCCGACCTCTACCGTCACCACCCGCTGTTGCGGCCCGACCGCGAGCGCTGAAACGACGCGCGGCGCAGCACCTGCCACCGTGGCCGCGCCGAGGCCGCCAGCCCGCTGTTTCAGCGCACGAACAGCCCACGGTGCCATCGCCAGCAGCAGGACGAAAGCAACGACGGAAATGATCGCCTGCGTCATCATGACGATGCCCCGCCGGCAAATTGCCCTAACATGTCTATTAGCCTTTGCTGACGCGGCGCAGCCGCTCGGAAGGCGTCACCACATCGGTCAGGCGAATGCCGAACTTGTCGTTGACCACCACCACTTCGCCCTGCGCGATCAGGTAGCCGTTGACCAGCACATCCATCGGCTCGCCCGCCAGTGCGTCGAGCTCCACCACCGAGCCCTGCGCCAGTTGCAGGATGTACTTGATCGGCACTTTTACACGGCCCAGCTCGACGGAGAGCTGCACAGGAATATCGAGCACCCGGTTGATGTCGCCAAGCGCCGAATCCGCCGCAGCGGCGGCTGCATGCTGCTGCATGGCGTCGCCGCTGAGCGGGCCGCCCTGCTCCATATCGTTCGCCGCGTTGCCGTCAGCGCCCTTCTGCTCTTCCAGCGCCTCGGCCCAGGCGGAGAGATCGTCTTCGCCAGCGGCGCCTGCCACGTCCTTGGGATCGAATTCAGACATTTTTCTCTCCTATCCAGTTGAGGTCATGGCCGCGCAGGACTTCTTCCACGCGGATCGCGTATTTCGCGTTGTGGGTGCCGTATTGGCAGTCGAACATCGGCACACCGCCGATCGTTGCTTTGATGCGGGGGAGCCGGTCGAGCTCGATGAAGTCGCCGGCTTTCATCGCCAGCAGTTGCTCCACCGTGGCATCGGCCTGCGCCAGCTCGGCGACCATTTCCACTTCGGCGGCCTGTATCTCGCGCGAGAGCAGCCTCACCCAGCGCCGGTCGACTTCGACCGCATCGCCCTGGGTTGAGGAAAACAGCACATCGCGGATCGGCTCCAGCGTGGCGTAGGGCATGCAGATATGAATCATGCCGGTGATGTCGCCGATCTCCAGCTGGAAAGCAGTCGACACCACAATCTCGCTGGGTGTGGCGATATTGGCGAACTGCGGCTGCATTTCCGAGCGTTGATATTCCAGCTCCAGCGGATAGATGCCCTTCCACGCCTTCTTGTATTCCTCGGTAATCACATCGATCAGCCGCTTGATCACGCGCTGCTCGGTGGGCGAGAAATCGCGGCCTTCGATCCGCGTCTGAAACTTGCCGACGCCGCCAAACAACGTATCGATAACGCCGAACACCAGCGACGGCTCGCACACGATCAGACCGCTGCCGCGCAAGGGCCGGATCGCGACGATATTGAAATTGGTAGGAACTGCCAGCTCACGCAAGAAGGCGTTGTAGCGCTGCACACCCACCGCGCCCACCGAAATCTCGGGATTGCGGCGGATGAAGTTGAAGAGCCCCACGCGCAGATTGCGCGCAAACCGCTCGTTGACGATCTCCATCGTCGGCATGCGCCCGCGAACGATGCGCTCCTGGCTGGAGATGTCGTAGCTGCGGATGGCACCCGGCTCCACCACCTCTTCGACGATCTTCTGGCTTTCGCCCGTCACGCCCTCCAGCAGCGCATCGACTTCTTCCTGGGAGAGAAACGAGTCACTCATGCGTCAACTCCATCAAGAAACCGAAAGTGGCGAGAAAGGGTGCACCAAGCCCCTTCGAGGACGCCGCCGGGCCGGCTTTGCCGGACGGCCAGCGTCGCCCCGGGAAGGGGGTTGGCGAAGACACGAAGTGCGCAGCCTGGGGGTGAACCAAGCTCTCGACACGCAGTGCGCGAAGACTGGGGGCGAGCCATAGTCACTGGATGATGAAACTCGAAAACAGCACCCGCCGCACCGGCCCGGTAGGCTCAACGCTGGCGTGAGCCTTTTTCGTGTCACCCTTGCCCGCAGCCACTGCCGGTTTGGCCACGCCACCAAAAGGCCTTGAGGCCTCCACCAGAATGTCCTGCGCCAGCTTTTCCTTGCCTTCACGCTGCAGCAGCTCGGTGGCGGTGCGCTGTGAAAGCACCAGCAGGATCGAATTGCGGATGCTGGGCAAGTAAGCCTTGATCTTTTCTTCGGCCTTGGAATCGGCCACCTCGAACGTAATGCCAACCTGCGCGAAGCGTTCGCCACCGGCATCGGCCAGGTTCACCACCATGTTGTCCAGCGGCATGAAGGTAGGCGGACGCTCGTCGTGCTGCTCAACTACCGCCTCGACCGACGCATCGCCGCTTTCGGCGGCCGCCGCATCACGCTGTTTTTTCAGAAACCACATGCCGCCAGCGCCCGCGATCGCCAGCACAACGACCAGCATGACCACCATGATCAGCAGCTTCTTTTTCTTGGTCGGGCGCGCCTTGCCGGGGGGCGTGGCTTCTGCGGCAACAACGGGTTCGGGCACTTTCGGCACGGGAGCATCCTGGCGGGAGAGGGGAAGCAGCAAGCGTCGGGCCGTACTGCAGCGGATGCCTGTGATTATTCGGATCGCGCCGCTGGGCAATAGGCGGAATAACGGGTGGAAAGCACCCCGCGAGCGGGCGCTGCGCAATGCAAAGGGCTCCCGGTCGCATGCCCGCACTCAAAGTGTCAACACTGAAAGTGCTACTTTTTTAATTGCTGATAGCGCTTTTTGCGTAAGCGCCACAGGCACTTTTCATACTAAATTCTTGCCCCAGCGTCTCCGTACTACAGACTCGGTTGCGGGCAATCCTGGCGGCCTAGCCTGCTCAGGCGAACACGTCCACCGCCCCATCCTTGCCGGTGGAGCCGATGCGTGGGCGCCCCGCCGCAACGCCTGCAGCTTGCGCAGCACCCGACGCCGCTGCCCGCCCGGCTGCAATGGCGCCGGCGCGGCCACCGCGCGCCTGTGCGCCTGACTGCCGGGCATCTCCCGCCTGCGCCTGGCCTCCTGATGTGGTGCCCACTTCGACTCCGGTGAGCAACAGCCCTTCCTTCTGCAACATGTCGCGCAGATCACCCACCGCAGAGCCGAGCATCTGCCGTGTCTCTGCCTGGTCGGTGCGGAACTGAACATGCGCCTCGGCACCGGAGAGAGCGATGCGCACCTGCACCGGCGAACCGCCGGCATCCATCGTCAGTTCGGCGCTGTGGGTTTTCTGGTTGACCCAGGCACCGATCCGGTCGGCCAGCGCGTCTTCCGGGCTGCGCTGCAGCAGAAAGTCGGCACTGGCCGCATCGGCACCCGCCGTGCCACCGGCTGCCTGCAGCGCGTCGTTCCAGCCACTGCTGCCAGCCGTTGCGGCCGGTGTCCCGAAGCCAGGCGCAGCGCTTGCAATTCCTCCTGCCGCCGCCGTTTCGCGACGGTCACGGCCCGCTCCACCACCCTGTGTATTTGCCTCACCCGCGCCTGTGGCAAGCGCCGCGAGTTGTGCGCCAGCACCGCCGATGGGCGCGATGCCCGCAGAGGCTGCGGCAGCATCGCCGGCAGCGGTAGCGCGCCCCTGCAGTTGTGCGCTTGAAGCCGCTGCGGCAGAAGCACTTGTGAAGGCAAGCGCATTGGTTGTCAGTGATGCTGTGCCCGACGAAGGTGCACCGGCAGTGGCAGCGCCACCCATTGCGCCGGCAGACCCGCTGCCCATCACCGACGCAGCAGAAATGCCGGCTCCCGTTGCAACGCCACGCGCACTGGCGGCCGCATGCGCCAGCACATGGCGCATCTGCGCGAAGATGCTGCCGAGGCTTTCTGATCCATCGGCGGCGGCGCCATCGCCTGCCGCCAGCTTCATGTCGATGCCGGCAAGCGCTGGATCGAGTACGCGTCCGCGCTCGGCACGATCAGCGGCTTTTGCGCCGTCTGAGACAGCGGCTGTAAGTGCAGCACCGTTTCGGGATGCAGCCCCGGCAACGTCCGTCAGGCTGCGTGCCGATGGAGGAGACGCCGGCGCGGCTGCGACCGTGAGCCCCGCCGTGCCTGGCGATACAACGGCTGCCGTTGCTGGCGCGGCTGCGCCCTTTCCAGTAGCAGCTGCAGCTGCGGTTGCGGCGGCGGATGCAGCAAGGCCAGTGGTGCTGGCTGCAGCCTTCGCAGGGAGTGCCGCCGTTGCACCAACGGGGTCAGCAACGCCATCCTCTGCCGCAGTCGTACCGCTTGCAGCAGCTCGCAACGGAATATCCCCGCCGGCCGCCATGGCTGCAGCCAGCGCAGCTGCAGCCGGATCGGCATCCGCCGACGCGGCGTTGCCGATGCCCGTCAGGTCTTGCACACCGCCCCTGCGACCATGGCCATGCCCGTGGGCACGTTGTTGGCTCGTGTCTTTGGCGCCTTCATTCGCGGCCTGATTGCCATCACCGGGCAAAGCAGCGCTATCGGCCAGAGCGGATTCGGTGTCGGCAGCGCCCAGCCCGCCGAGCAGGGAAGCGAAGCTCGCGCCGCCCCCCTTTGCGGCATCGGCGTTGCCTGCGGTGCGCGCTGCCGGGCGGCTGGGATGCTGGTGCACCGGGGCTGGGGCCCTGGGTGCGGGAGGAGAGGTTTCGATCGTCATCCGTGCATTCCTTCCTGTCGGGCAAGAGCCAGACGGCGCATCTGCTGCGCCGCGAATTCGTCAACTTCTTTCTGATCGCGGCGCGCCTGAACGCGCGCCGCATCGCTTCGGTGCTTGGCCACCACCTTCTGCAAACTGACCAGACGCAGCTCGGTCTCGCGCAGGCCGCCAATGCAGCCCAACACGCGGCGCTCGTGCTGCTGCAATACCCCGCGTTGCATGTCGAGCGCCTGGTAGAGCCGGCCCATGAACTGGTAGTGGTGGTGCATCAATTCCGGTGTGGCCTTGATGCGGGCCTGCGATGTCCAGCGGGTTTCGGTCTCGCCGGCGTACATCTCCAATTGCTCGAGTTGTGCCTGCGCGCCGTTCTGTTGCGCGCGTGCCTGCGAAAGTGCCGCCGCAGCCGCATCCCGGTTGCGTGCAGCAAGTTCGATCGCCACTTGCAAGCCGTTCGAAGATGGGCTCATGCCATACCCCCGTGCCGCTGTGGCTGTTGCTGTTGCTGCGTCTGATCGGCCTCGAGCGCGAGTGCCATATCGGCAATGCTCGCCGGCAGCGCGGCTGCTTCGTACATGCCCTGCTGCAAAAAGGCTTCCATCGACGGCTGCAGCGCAATGGCCTGATCCAGCGCGGGATCGGAACCAGCCGCATAAGCGCCCACCTGCACCAGATCCTTGCCCTTTTGATAACGCGAATAAATGGCCCGGAAATTCCGCGCCAGCTCGAAGTGCTCAGGCGTGGCCACGTTGTGCATCACGCGCGAAGCAGATTGCTCGATATCGATCGCCGGGTAATGCCCGGCCTCGGCCAGCGGACGCGATAGCACGATGTGCCCGTCCAGAATGGCGCGCGCCGCATCGGCAATCGGATCCTGCTGGTCATCACCTTCGGAAAGCACCGTGTAGAACGCGGTGATCGAACCCACACCATGCAAGCCGTTGCCGCTGCGCTCTACCAGCTGCGGCAGTTTGGCAAAACAGCTTGGCGGATAGCCTTTGGTAGCGGGCGGCTCGCCGATGGCCAGCGCAATCTCGCGCTGCGCCATGGCGTAGCGGGTGAGCGAATCCATCAGCAGCAGCACATGCTGACCCTTGTCGCGAAAATACTCGGCCACCGCTGTGGCGTAGGCGGCGCCCTGCATGCGCAGAAGCGGCGGCGCATCAGCCGGAGCGGCCACCACCACCGAGCGCGCGCGACCATCGTCACCCAGGATGTCCTCGATAAATTCCTTGACCTCGCGGCCCCGTTCGCCAATCAGCCCGACCACGATCACATCGGCTTCGGTGTAGCGGGCCATCATCCCGAGCAAAACGCTTTTGCCCACGCCCGAGCCGGCAAAAAGACCGAGTCGCTGACCCCGGCCAACCGTGAGCAGCGCATTGATCGCGCGCACACCCGTATCGAGCGGCCTGCGCACCGGGTCGCGGTCCATTGCATTGAGCGGCTGGCGATCCAGCGCCGATGCCTTGACGTGGCGGAGAGGGCCCTGATGGTCCATCGGCACGCCGCAGGCATCCACTACACGGCCAAGCAAACCGTCGCCCAGCGGCAGCCGCAGGCCGCCACGACCGGCGGTGTGAGCTTCTCCGTCCTTGGGGCCGCCCCAGCGCAGCAGTGGCGCATCGGCCACCGCCGGCACCACCGCAGCCCCACTCGAAAGGCCGTGGATATCGCCTGCCGGCATCAGAAAAGCCCGGTCGCCCGAAAAGCCCACGACTTCGGCCAGCACCTCAGGTTCACCGGGCGCGCCGACAAAGCATTGCGAGCCCACCGGAACGCGGAGCCCGGAGGCCTCGAGCACCAGACCGGCCAGCCGCGTGAGCGTGCCGCGCGTCTGCAAAGCGACTGGCGTCGCGGCGCGCGTGCGCGCTTCGTGCAGGAAGCGCGTCCAGGTTTCGCCTGCATCAGCCATGGGCACGCTCCGCTGCAGGTTCCGGCAAATCGGGCGAATATGCGACGGCGTTATCGGTATCAATCTCGGCTGCGTCGTCTGTTTCCTTGCCTGCCTGTATTTCCTCGACGTCTGTCTCTGGTTC
>JBBSUX010000051.1:0-15859 GCA_038234045.1 Burkholderiales bacterium | reverse complement strand
CGCACGCCGGACAACCTCGGTTCGGGGCTGACGGGAGACGGCGGTGCCGTCGATGATCTTTGCGGTCATAGGAAGTGAATTCTCCAATGAAAACGCCCGTTCAAGCATGCCTGACGGGCGCTACTAGCTACATTAGCGATAGCGTCAGGCTTTGGGTGCTCCCTGGCCGAGCGCGATCTTCAGGAGGTCGGCCACCGTGTTGGCATTGAGCTTTTCCATGATGTTGGCGCGATGGGCCTCCACCGTCTTGATGCTGATGCCGAGATCGTCGGCAATCTGCTTGTTCAGGCGCCCCGCGACGATCCGCTCCAGCACCTGCGATTCGCGCGAAGTGAGTTTTCCCAGAAGCGCGTCGCGGCTGGCCGCCTGCTGCGAATCGGCAAATACGGTCTTCGCGTGCTCCAACATGCGCTCGACCATGGCGACCAGTTCTTCTTCCTTGAACGGCTTCTGGATGAAATCCAGTGCGCCCTTCTTCATGGTGTTGACAGCCATGGGTACGTCGCCATGACCGGTGATGAACACCACCGGAAGCGGCGAACGTCGCTCCAGCAAGCGGTCCTGCAGCTCCAGACCTGTCATTCCGCCCATGCGGATGTCGACGATCAGGCAAGCCACCTCGCGTGGGTCGTAGCGCGACAGGAAGGATTCGGCCGATTCGAAGCAGCGGACGCGATAGTCCTTGCCTTCCAGGAGCCATTGAAGGGAATCGCGTACGGCTTCGTCGTCATCGACCACGTAGACCGTGCCCTTTTTGGGGATCAAACTCATGCGGTTACGCCCGGATCCGTGGAAGGCCGGGAACTGGTATGGAGAGGGGAAGTTGTCGGATCTCCGACAGGTCCGGTTAGTGGTATCCAGAAGGAAAAACGACAGCCGGTTACATCCGTTCCATTGTAGAGGTTCTCTGCCTGCATCCGGCCCTGGTGCGACTCCACGATGCTGCGACACAGGTTCAGCCCGATACCCATGCCTTCCGACTTGGTCGAAAAGAACGCTTCGAACAGGCGTTCCATGACCTCGGGAGGGAGGCCACCGCCGGTATCGGTCACGGTGAAATCGATCACGTCGATGCCGTCTATCTGCTTGGGTATCACGCGCAGCTCGACACTGCGCCGCCCCGGAAGACGACCGGCGTGGTCGATCGACTCGGCTGCGTTCTTCATAAGGTTGACGAGCACCTGCTCGATCAGGATCGGGTCGGCCGAAACCTTGGGCATGCGCGCCGCGACATAGTGGGACAGCCGCACATTGCGGCGGCGCAGTTCGATGTCGGCCAGCTCTACCGCTTCGCTGACCATGGCCGCCACATCCGATGGTGCTCGATTGGGTTCGCTGCGTTTGACGAAGCTGCGGATGCGCTGGATGATCTGTCCGGCACGCTGCGCCTGGTGCGCTGTCTTGTCGAGCGCTCCCAAAAGCACATCGTCGGTCATGCCCCCACTTTTGACCCGGCTCGCCATACCGCTGCAGTAGTTGGCGATTGCGGCCAATGGTTGGTTGAGTTCGTGCGCCACGCTCGATGCCATCTCGCCCATCGTGATGAGCCGGCTTGCCGACTGCGCGCGTTCGGCCTGGTTGGCCGCCTGCTCCTGCGCCTGCCTGCGTTGCGTGATGTCGGTGGCAATCACCATTTGTGCGAGACGGCCGTCGACCCAGTTCAGGTAGCGCGACCTTACTTCGAGCCATTTGCCGAGCGAATCGACAAAGATCTCGGCGTTCTCGGCTTTTTCCATCATTAGGGTCACGGTCGGCAAGCCAGCGAGGTCGTCCACATCGTCCAGAGAATCTTCCCTCGATGTCGATGCCGCACTTGGCACCCCGGCGCGCGCCACCATCTGCAGATGTCCCACGGTTTCCGCGCCGAACCACTGGCGATAGAGCTTGTTCGCAAACAGCAGCTCCTTGCTGCCGAGCGGTGCAACCGAAACCGACGCGTCGAGGGCCTCCAGCACGATGGTGAAGCGCTCGTGCGAAGCCGACAGCTGAGCGCGAATCCGGTTGGGTTCGGTGATGTCGGTCATCGACGTCATCCATCCGGTCTGCTGGCCTCGGGGATCGACAAGGGCGGAAAGATAGAGCCTGGCATCAAAGATGGAGCCCGACTTTCTCTGGACTCGTACCTGGAAACCGCCCGGAAGATGCCGCCCATTGAGTTCGTCGCGCAAACGCGCGGTGAGGATGGCGTGGTCTTCAGTCGGCCAGTAAGAAAACGGCGGGGTCTGGCCGACCAGCTCGCTCTCGCTCCAGCCGGTCATTTGGCAGAAGGCCGCGTTCACATAAGTGATGCGCGACTCCATGTCGAGCGCACGCATGCCGGTCAACACCGAGTTCTCCATGGCACGCCGGAAATTGGTTTCGGCTACCAGGGCGTTCTGTGCCTGCACGCGGCGCCTGGTGTGACGCCAGTTGGCAATCAGCATCCAGGCGGTGATGGCGCTGAGGATGCCGACCAGCCAGAAGAATCCACTGCCCACTACGCCGAGGGATGTGCGGTACGCCTGCGCATGAAGGATCAGGCCATTGCCGACCGGAGAAACCGGAACCTCGTAGCTGTTGGGTTGGGGTTCCCACGGAACGAGCTTTTTCGCGCCAGTACGCGGGGCCAACACCGCCCCTGCCAGCACTCGGTGCTTGCCGTCCTGCAAGGTTACGGCATAGCGCGCCAATACCTCGGTGGGTGCGCCGTAGCGCAGCAGTCCGTCGATCGAATATTCGCCCAGCACCACGCCAGCAAAACGCCCCTGGTTCGTCAACGGGATCTGCAATTGCAGCATCGGAGTGCTGCCGTCGATCGCTGCCGAAGGTTGCGAATAGACCGGTTGCTGCAAATCCCGGGCGAGCGCGAACACCCCTTCGGTCTCGCCCGGATGCAGCACATCCCCTACATGGCGCGACTGGGTGCTCGGCAGGGTAGGAGCCGCAAGCGTTGCATCGATGCGGCGTCGTTCGTCGATCCAGCTGAGTGACAGCACCTCAGGAAACTGGCTGATGAGCGACTCTGCGCGGCTATCGAATTCCTGGGGATCTACCTCCCCGTTGGAGACGTCGCGCGCGAGCCGCATTAATTGTTCCTGCCGCTCCAGCAGGCGCAGTCGCAGGCGCTGCTGCGCGTATTCAACATCGCGGCGCACGGCCTCGTGCTCCCGATCGATTTCTTCCGCACGCAGGTACCAAAAGGCCGAAACGATCGCTGCAAGAAACAATAGAACAGCCGCGAGCGGGGCCAGCATGGCGAGCCGGTCTTGCCGCTGAGGGGCCTGGCCCTGCCACCAGGCGCGCCAGCGCCGAGCAGCGCGCGTGAGCGGGCCGCTTTTTTTGGCCCTTTTGAGGGAGGCGTCATTTGCGGGTGGCATGGGCTTGAGTGTAGGCCCGCAGCTGCTTTTTTGCGCTGCACCGCAACATTGAAATTTCATATTAAGAAATCAAGATGCATGATCTGAAATGCTTGCAAACTATGCGACACTTTCGCTTATCCGCGTCCTAAAGTGGCGAATCAACAGGAGACATGTCATGTCAGCACAGCCCGACAACCGCCCAGTCGACACGCGCCCGCACGGAAGCCCGGTCGATGCAGACCCGCTGGAAACCCGCGAATGGACCGACGCTCTGTCGGCCGTGATCGCAGCAGAAGGCCCCGAACGTGCGCACTTCCTGCTCGAACAATTGCTGGAAGCCGCCCGGCAGAACAGCATCGACATGCCGTTTTCGGCGAACACTGGTTATGTCAACACGATCGAGCCAGACGAGGAAGCTCGCACGCCTGGCAACAATGAGGTCGAAGAGCGGCTGCGTGCGTATATGCGCTGGAACGCGATGGCGATGGTCGTCAAGGCCAACCGTCTGCATCCCGCAGATGGCGGCGATCTGGGCGGACACATTTCCTCCTTTGCGTCGCTGGCGACGATGTTCGGCGCTGGCTTCAACCATTTCTGGCATGCCGAGAGCGAAGGCCATGGCGGCGATCTGCTCTACATCCAGGGACACAGTTCGCCCGGTGTCTACGCGCGCGCTTTTATGGAAGGGCGCCTGACCGAAGAACAGTTGCTGAACTTCCGCCAGGAAGTGGGCGGAAAAGGCCTCTCCAGCTACCCGCATCCGAAGCTGATGCCCGAGTTCTGGCAGTTCCCTACAGTGTCGATGGGCCTCGGCCCGTTAATGGCGATCTACCAAGCGCGCTTCCTCAAATACTTGCATGCGCGCGGCATCGCAGACACCAGCAACCGCAAGGTCTGGGCCTTCCTGGGTGACGGCGAAATGGACGAAGTCGAGTCCCTTGGTGCAATCGGTGTTGCGTCACGCGAGAAGCTCGACAACCTGATCTTCGTCGTCAACTGCAATCTGCAGCGACTCGACGGTCCGGTGCGCGGCAACGGCAAGATTGTTCAGGAGCTCGAAGGTGAGTTCCGTGGCGCTGGCTGGAATGTAATCAAGCTGCTTTGGGGCAATTATTGGGATCCGCTGCTGGCGCGCGACAAGGACGGAATCCTGAAGAAAATCATGATGGACACGCTCGACGGTGACTATCAGGCCATGAAGGCCAACGACGGCGCCTATGTTCGCAAGCATTTCTTCGGTCAGCACCCGAAGGCGCTCGAGATGGTCGCGCACATGAGCGACGACGATATCTGGCGCCTGCAACGCGGTGGTCATGATCCGCAAAAAGTGTATGCGGCTTATCACAAGGCGGTCAATCACAAGGGTCAGCCGACGGTGCTTTTGGTGAAGACCGTCAAGGGCTTCGGCATGGGCAAGTCCGCCGAAGGCCGTAACACCGCCCATCAGGCGAAGAAGCTGACGGACGAAGACATCAAGGCCTTCCGCGACCGCTTTCACATCCCGATTCCCGACGACAAGCTGGCCGACATTCCGTTTTATCGGCCCGAGGACAACACGCCCGAAATGCAATACCTGCATGCACGGCGCAAGGCGCTCGGTGGCTATCTGCCGCATCGGCGCACCAAGGCGGACGAGCAATTCACCGTGCCCTCGCTGGAAGCCTTCAGCGCTGTGCTGGAGCCGACCGCGGAAGGCCGCGAGATTTCCACCACGCAAGCCTTTGTGCGGGTTCTCTCCGTATTGCTGCGTGACAAGGCGCTCGGCCCGCGCGTGGTTCCGATCCTTGTCGACGAGGCGCGTACTTTCGGGATGGAAGGGCTGTTCCGGCAGATCGGCATCTACAACCAGGAAGGCCAGAACTACACACCGGTCGACCGTGACCAGGTGATGTACTACAAGGAGCAAACCGACGGACAGGTGTTGCAGGAAGGGATCAACGAAGCCGGTGGCATGGCCAGCTGGATCGCGGCGGCGACGTCGTATTCGACGAACAACCGGATCATGTTGCCGTTTTATGTGTACTACTCGATGTTCGGTTTCCAGCGCATCGGCGATCTGGCCTGGGCTGCCGGCGACATGCAAGCACGCGGCTTTCTGCTGGGCGGCACATCGGGTCGCACCACGCTCAACGGCGAAGGTCTGCAGCACGAAGACGGCCACAGCCACATCCTGGCCGGCACCATTCCCAACTGCGTGAGCTACGACCCGACCTTTGCGCACGAAGTGGCGGTCATCATGCAGCATGGCTTGAAGCGCATGGTCGAGAAGCAGGAAAACGTCTATTACTACCTGACGCTGCTGAACGAAAACTACGCCATGCCGGGCATGATTGCCGGCACCGAAGAGCAGATCATCAAGGGCATGTACCTGTTGCGTGAAGGCCCCAAGCTCACGCCGCGCGTGCAACTGCTTGGCTCCGGCACCATCCTGCGCGAAAGCCTGGAAGCGCAGACCTTGCTCGAGAAGGACTGGGGCGTTGCCGCCAATGTCTGGAGCTGCCCGAGCTTCAACGAACTGGCCCGCGACGGCATGGACGCCGAACGCCACAACCTGCTGCATCCGCTGGATGCGCCGAAGCAAGCCTTCGTCGCGCGGCAACTTGAGAAGCACAGCGGACCAGTCGTGGCCTCAACCGACTACATCAAGTCTTTTGCCGAGCAGATCCGCGCCTACATGCCGAAAAACCGTACCTACCGGGTGCTGGGTACCGACGGCTATGGCCGCAGCGATTTCCGCAGCAAGTTGCGCGAGCACTTTGAGATCGACCGCCACTACATCGTGGTGGCCGCCCTCAAGTCGCTGGCTGACGAGGGCACGGTGCCCGCTGCGAAGGTGGCTGAAGCCATCAAGAAGTACGGCATCGACGCCGACAAGATCAACCCGCTTTACGCCTGATCCCGGAGACCACCCAACATGGCAACGATGGACATCAAGGTTCCCGATATCGGCGACTTCGACGAAGTGGCGGTAATCGAGCTGCTGGTCAAGCCCGGCGACAAGATCGTGGCCGAGCAGTCGCTCATCACGGTCGAATCCGACAAGGCGTCGATGGAGATCCCTTCCTCCGCCGCCGGCACCGTCAAGGAATTGAAGGTGCAGGTGGGAGACAAGGTCAAGGAAGGCTCGGTTGTGTTGGTGCTGGAGACAGAAGGCGAGGGCGCCGCGGAAGTGCCGTCATCATCAGCTCCTGCACCCGCTGCAGCCGAAAGTTCACAACAAAATAAGGCTCCAGCGCAATCTGCACCTGCGCAAGCAGCTAGCAACGCAGGAGTGCCACCAGCGGCTGCGAGTGGCCCGATCGAGGTCCGCGTGCCCGACATCGGCGACTTTAAGGATGTCGCTGTCATCGAGCTGCTGGTCAAGCCGGGCGATACGGTTGCGGTCGAGCAATCGCTCATGACCATCGAATCGGACAAGGCGTCGATGGAAATTCCGTCGTCGGCTGCGGGCATCGTCAAGGAGGTGTTGGTCAAGGTTGGCGATACGGTCAACATCGGCGATCTGATTGCGATCATGGAAGGGCCGGCCGCAGCCGGGTCGCCAGCGCCCGCTGCACCGTCATCAGCGCCCGCAGCGGCACCTTCGTCATCCTCCGCGCCTGCAGCGACTGCGGCATCTCCGGCGCCTGCAAGTGCGGCTCCAGCTGTATCAGCGTCGTCGGAACCCGTCGCGCCGCACGACACGACCACACCACCCAGCGGCAAGTTGCCGCATGCTTCGCCGTCAGTGCGCAAGTTCGCCCGCGAGCTTGGCGTTCCGCTGGACGAGGTCAAGGGCAGTGGCGAAAAGGGTCGCATCACCCAACCAGATATCCAGGCCTTCACCAAAGCGGTGATGGCTGGGCAGGCAAGCACCAAGGCATCGGCGGCCAAGAGTTCGGGCTCGGGAAGTGGCGGTGGCGCTGCCCTCGGGCTGATCCCATGGCCGAAGGTGGATTTCGCGAAGTTCGGCCCGGTCGAGCGCAAGGATCTGTCGCGCATCAAGAAGATCAGCGGCGCCAACCTGCACCGCAACTGGGTGATGATTCCCCACGTCACCAACAACGACGAGGCCGACATCACCGAGCTGGAAGCTTTCCGCGTTTCAACCAACAAGGAAAACGAAAAGTCGGGCGTCAAAGTGACGATGCTGGCTTTCGTGATCAAGGCGGTGGTCGCTGGGTTGAAGAAATTCCCCGATTTCAACGCCAGCCTCGATGGCGATACGCTGGTCTACAAGCAGTATTTCAACATTGGTTTTGCCGCCGACACGCCCAACGGTTTGGTCGTTCCGGTGCTGAAGGATGCCGACAAGAAGGGCGTGCTGCAGATCAGCCAGGAAATGGGCGAGCTCGCCAAGAAGGCGCGCGACGGCAAGCTCGGCGGCGGCGACATGCAAGGTGGATGTATTTCGATCAGCTCGCTCGGCGGCATCGGCGGCACGCACTTCACGCCCATCATCAACGCGCCCGAAGTGGCGATCCTGGGTCTCTCGAAGAGCGCCATAAAGCCGGTGTGGGATGGCAAGCAGTTCGTGCCACGCCTCACATTGCCGCTCTCGCTGTCTTATGACCACCGCGTGATCGATGGCGCTTCGGCGGCGCGGTTCAATGCGTACCTGGGTCAGGTGCTGAGTGACTTCCGTCGAATCATTCTTTGATCTCCTGCCGCCCGCTTCGGTGTGGGCGGCAGATGCGACGCCTTGCCGGTGCGCGGCGTCGCTTTATTCAATCCCGAACAAGCATGAAGAGGGTTCCCCATGAGCCTGATGGACATCAAGGTACCGGATATCGGTGACTTTGCCGAAGTGGCGGTGATCGAAGTGCTGGTCAAGCCCGGCGACACGATCGCCGCCGAACAATCGCTGATCACTGTCGAATCCGACAAGGCGTCGATGGAGATTCCGTCGTCGCATGCCGGCGTGGTCAAGGAATTGAAGATCAAGGTCGGTGACAAGGTTGCCGAGGGTTCTGTTGTGCTTACGCTGGAAGCCGCGGACGGCGCAGCGCCCGCTGCGAAGGTTCCAGCCGCCGCACCCACAGCTGCCGCAACCGCTCCTTCCGCTCCTTCCGCCGCATCCGCATCCGCACCCGCGGCAGAATCAAACCAAAAATCAGCGTCAAAACCGGTTCAAGCGCAGACAGATCAAGCGCAATCAGCTAGCAAAAGCGGAGTGAAAACGCAGGATTTCGTCGGTGCCGACTTCGATGTTGTTGTGATCGGCGGCGGCCCCGGCGGCTATTCCGCAGCGTTTCGTGCCGCTGATCTCGGCCTGAAGGTCGCGATCGTCGAGCGCTACATCACGCTAGGTGGCGTGTGTCTCAATGTGGGCTGCATTCCATCGAAGGCGCTGCTGCACGTGGCCGCTGTGATGGACGAGGTGAAGCACTTCGCCGATCTGGGCGTTTCCTACGGAGCGCCGAGCGTCGACATCGCCAAACTGCGCACCCACAAGGAAAAAGTCGTCGGCAAGCTCACCGGTGGTCTGGCTGCAATGGCCAAGATGCGCAAGGTGACGGTGCTGCGCGGCCTTGCCACCTTCAACGGAACCAACACCGTCGAGGTGATGGAAACCACCGGGAGCGCGCAGGAAAAAACCGGCAAGACGCAAACCGTGTCTTTCCGCCGGGCCATCATCGCTGCGGGTTCGCAGGCGATGCGCTTGCCGTTCCTGCCGGACGATCCGCGTGTGGTCGATTCGACCGGCGCGCTGGCGCTCACCACGGGAACGCCCAGGCGCATGCTGGTCGTCGGCGGCGGCATCATCGGGCTCGAGATGGGCACGGTCTACAGCACGCTCGGTGCGCGGCTCGACGTGGTCGAGATGCTCGACGGCCTGATGCAGGGTGCGGATCGTGATCTGGTAAAGGTGTGGCAGAAGTTCAACGCGCCGCGCTTCGACAACATCATGCTCAACACCCGTACGGTCGGCGCCAAGGCGACCGACAAGGGGATCGAAGTGAGCTTCGAAGGTGAGGGCGCCCCCAAAGAGCCGCAGGTCTACGACCTGGTTCTGCAGGCGGTGGGCCGGCGCCCAAATGGTGCGAAGGTAGGCGCTGCCAACGTCGGCGTCGAGGTGAGCGACCGGGGCTTTATTCCGGTCGATCAGCAATTGCGCACGAACGTGCCGCACATCTTCGCCATCGGTGATCTGGTCGGCCAACCGATGCTGGCGCACAAGGCTGTGCATGAAGGACATGTCGCAGCGGAAGTGATTGCTGGTGAACTGCTGGGCGACCCGCACATGGCAAGCGCGATCTTCGACGCGCGCGTGATTCCAAGCGTGGCCTACACCGATCCAGAAGTAGCGTGGGTCGGCCTGACTGAAGACCAGGCCAAGACAAACGGCGTGACGGTAACCAAGGGCCTGTTCCCCTGGAGCGCCTCAGGCCGCGCCATCGCCAACGGCCGCGACGAAGGTTTTACCAAGCTGTTGTTCGATGCCGAGAGCCACCGTATCGTCGGTGGCGGCATTGTGGGCACGCATGCGGGCGACATGATCGGCGAGATCGCGCTCGCTATCGAAATGGGCGCTGACGCTGTGGATATCGGCAGCACCATCCATCCGCATCCCACTTTGGGCGAAACCATCGGTCTTGCGGGTGAGGTTGCCCACGGGAGTTGCACGGATTTGCCGCCAGTGCGGAAAAAGCCAGGAGGCTGAATAAAAAGCCTCAGGACGCCGGCGGTGGCGCAGGTCGTGCTGCGTTGTTGGCGGACCGGCGGTCAGGAGCCTGATCATCCGCTTGATCATCTGCTCCCACAAAAAAGCCCGGCATGCCGGGCTTTTTTGTGGGAGCAGGCTAGCAGCTCGCTCTCGAGCTTTCAGGCTGATCGGCGCGTGCGCTCACCGCATATTGAACGCTGCGGTCGCTGCCTTGACGTCGGCGCTGTCGGCATCGTCGGCGGTCACGCGTCGTGCACCGTCAAAACGCTTGCTCCAATAGGCAACGTCCATATCCTCGATGCGTACCTTTTTGCCGGTGCGCGGCGCATGGATGAACTTGCCATCGCCCAGATAGATGCCGACATGGCTGAACGCTCGGCGCATGGTGTTGAAAAACACCAGATCACCTGGCTTCAGATCTTCCTTTTTGATTTTTTCGGTTGCGGCCGCCTGCTCCTTGGCGCGTCGCGGCAGCATCAATCCAGCGGTTTCTTCGTAGATGAGTCGGACAAATCCACTGCAATCGACACCCTTTTCAGTCTCGCCGCCGCGCCGGTAAGGAACACCGAGGAAACCCATCGCATTCAGGACCAGCTCCGAAGTGCGGGTCGAAACAGAATCCCGAACCTGGTGCAACTGCGCTATCAGGCCACGGTCGGCCAGCAGTTTGTCGAGATCATCGGGTCCATCGGCGGTACTCGCTGGTGCTGCGGAAGCAGCGAAGGAGGCGGCGGCAAGAAGCAGGACGCAGAGGGTTCGGGACATGGGTCGCGACCATAACGTCGGAGCTTTCCTACGTCAAGCCAAGTTACATGCTTGCGCGGTGTTACGTCTGGACGGCGCTAACGGCGGAAGTTTTGGCAAAAGGCTGCCTCTCTGATGCACACGGCACTTTGGCCTGGCACTTTGTTCTAATCGCAGCATGCTGCTCGATGCCACTGAATCCCAACTCGTCCTGGTGGATTACCAGGCCCGCCTCATGCCGGCGATGTCCGACGGCGCGGCTGTGCTCGCCAATGCGGAGCGACTCGCGCGCGCGGCGGGTTGGTTGAAAATTCCGGTCTGGGGTACCGAACAAAGCCCTGGAAAGCTCGGTGAAAATCATCCGCCACTGCGCGCGCTATGCCGTGACACCTTGGCCAAGATGCATTTCAGCGCCTGCGAAGAAGGTTTGACTGAATGGCTGCGGCCACCAGCGCTGGCATCCGTGCCACAGGGCAACGCCCGCAGTCTGCCGCGCCATCTGCAGAAAGCTGCGTCGGCAGCGTCTTCGTCTTCCGCCAAAGGCCGCAACGCGATCGTCATCGGTGGCTGTGAGGCGCATGTCTGTCTGCTGCAGACCGCGCTGGATCTGCTGGAAGACGAGTTCGAAGTATGGGCGGTAACCGATGCCTGCGCATCGCGTACCGACCGCAATCGCGACGCCGCCTTCGACCGTCTGGCGGGAGCCGGTGCCGAGCTGGTGACGACCGAGATGGTGCTGTTCGAATGGCTTCGTTCTGCGGAGCATCCTGATTTCCGCGAACTTCAGGCACTGATCAAGTAGCGATCTCCCGCAAGTCCGAGCGCGCGGCGCTCCTGAGGGCCTGCGCGTCAGCCCCGCGCAAACCGCAGGCGGCAGAATGTTGGGAGTTTCTCTTTATGAACGTCCACAACGACTGGCGCCGGCTTCCATTCCAAGCCGTCCGCGCGCTCGCAACCGGAGACAGACATGGCTGCGTACCTCGACTTTCACCGGCGCTCGATTGACGAGCGCGAATCCTTCTGGGCTGAGCAGGCACATCTGATCGACTGGCAGTCGCTGCCCGACACGGTCTGCGATTACAGCAACCCGCCTTTTGCGCGATGGTTCGCAGGCGGCACGACCAACCTTTGTCATAACGCGGTCGACCGTCATCTGTCGGATCGTGGAGAGCAAGCTGCGCTCATCGCCGTTTCGTCTGAAACCGATACAGAGAAGGTTTATAGCTACAAGCAGCTCCATGCCGAGGTGCAGTGCATGGCGGCGGCGTTGCAATCGCTGGGTGTGGGGCAGGGGGACCGCGTCCTGTTCTATATGCCGATGATTGCCGAGGCGGTGTTCGCCATGTTGGCATCTGCTCGCATCGGTGCGCTGCATTGCGTTGTTTTCGGCGGTTTTGCGGCGGCGTCGCTGGCGTCGCGCATTGATGACGCCGAGCCCACCGTGATCGTGAGTGCCGACGCCGGCTCGCGTGGTGGGCGTGTCATTGCGTACAAGCCGCTGCTCGACGACGCCCTGCAACGCGCTCGTCACAAGCCGGCGCATGTGCTGCTGGCAGATCGCGGTCTGGCGCCGATGCAGCTGGAGCAGGGGCGTGATCTGCTTTGGTCCGATCTGCGCAAGCAGCATGCCGGCACCCAGGTTCCGGTGACCTGGGTCGATGCTACCCATCCAAGCTACACGCTCTACACCAGCGGCACGACCGGCAAGCCCAAGGGCGTGCAGCGCGATACCGGCGGCTACGCGGTCGCACTGGCCGCCAGCATGCGAACCATCTTCGACGTGCCGGCTGATGCTGCTGAAAGGCAGACGTTTTTCTGCACGAGCGATATCGGCTGGGTCGTGGGACATAGCTACATCGTTTATGCGCCGCTCATCGCCGGCATGGCGACGATTCTTTATGAAGGGTTGCCGATACGGCCCGATGCCGGCATCTGGTGGCGTCTGGTGGAGCGTCACCGCGTCACGCACATGTTTTCGGCACCGACCGCCATCCGCGTATTGCGCAAGCAGGACCCTTCCTGGCTCACCCGGTACGACCTTTCCAGTCTGCGGGCGCTCTGGCTCGCGGGCGAGCCGCTCGACGAGCCCACCTCCGAGTGGATCGCTGGCGCGCTCGGCGTTCCGATCGTGGACAACTACTGGCAGACCGAAACCGGCTGGCCGATCCTGACCATTGCCAATGGTGTGGAGCGCGGCCCCGGGCGGCTCGGGAGCCCTGGATTCCCCATGGCCGGCTACGACGTGCGAGTAGTGGACGAGCAGACCGGCAAGGACCTGACCGAGCCAGGCCAGAAGGGCGTGCTCGCCATCGAAGGCCCGCTGCCTCCCGGCTGCATGCAGACTGTCTGGCGCGATGACGCGCGTTTTCTATCGACCTACTGGAAAAGTCTGCCCGATCGCCTTGTCTACAACACCTTCGACTGGGGCGTGCGGGATGAAGACGGCTACTTCTTCATCCTCGGGCGCAGCGACGACGTCATCAATGTCGCCGGGCACCGCCTGGGAACGCGCGAGATTGAGGAGATTGTCTCCGGCCATGCTGGCGTGGCCGAGGTGGCTGTGGTTGGCGTGGCCGATTCCGTGCGCGGACAAGTGGCCGCAGCGATGGTGGTGCCGCGGAAACCAGCCGCTACCAGCGATGCAGCGGTGGCCGATGCGCTCGCGCAAAGCATCATGCAGCGCGTGTCCGACCAGCTCGGCGCAGTCGCGCGACCGGCGCAGGTGCTTTTCGTCGGCGCGTTGCCCAAGACCCGCAGCGGCAAGTTGTTGCGTCGCGCCATCCAGGCGGTATGTGAAGGGCGCGATACCGGCGATCTGACCACCATGGAGGATCCGACAGCGCTCGAACAAGTACGTGATGCGGTTGAGCGCGCGCGAGCTGCAGCAGCGGGTACGCGTCCGTCCGTCAGCTGATCCTGCAGCTTCAAATGCGTCTCGCGGCGCCGCGCCGCACAATCGGCGCATGTTGAAGCAACTCTCCCATGTTTCCGGCCCGCGGCGCCTCCTGATTGCTGCGGCAGCCGGCGTTCTGGCGGGAGTCTTGCCCTATCCGCTAGAGCTTTCAGAGCATCTGCTCATCGGCTGGATCTCCGCGTCCGCTGCCTATCTGCTGTTGGCGGGATGGCTGGCATCGAGCTTCAAGGTGGAGGAGATTCGTGCGCGTGCCAGGGAGCAGGATGAATCGGCTGTTGTGCTGTTTCTGGTCATGGTGGTGGCTGTCAGTGTCGCAGCGGCCGGCATCGGCAGCATGCTTCTGCAGGCGGGGGCTGCCCAGACGGGAGGGCGCGCTCTGCACATCACCTTGGCCTTGCTGGCGCTGGCCGCATCCTGGATCTGGATCCAGACGCTCTATGCCTTTCACTATGCGCATCGCTATTACCAGGGTGACCCCAGCGATCCGGGCGATGACGACACCGGTGGTGGCCTGGAATTTCCCGGTCGCGACGATCCGGATTACTTCGACTTTTTCTACTACGCGACGGTGGTGGGAATGACATCGCAGGTTTCCGATGTTCAGGTCACTTCTCGGCATATGCGCCGTTTGACTACCGCGCATGGCTTGGTTTCTTTCGCCTTCAATCTCGTGCTGCTGGCCCTCGCCGTAAACGCGGTGGGCGGCGCGATGGGCGGAGGCTGACCCGGTGCAGGAGTGATGGCGCCGGCAGCCTAGCTGCGCTTGCGGATGCGGCGCCCCAAGATCCCCGTCGCCAGCAATGTTCCGCTGACGATGATGACGCCGCAGCCCAGCATGCGCGGGGTGATGGGCTCGCCGAGGAAAGCAGATCCGTAAATGATGGCGAATAGCGGCGCGATGAAAGTCACCGCCAGTGCCTGGCTCGGACCAGCGCGTTCGATCAGGCGGAAATAGAGCACATAAGCAAGCGCCGTGCACATCAGGGCCAGAGCGCCGACCGATACCCATGCGCGCAGCCCCGGTGCTGCAGACGGCCAGAAAATTGCGGTGGGAATAGCCAGCCCCGCTGCCGCTCCGAGTTGACTGCCGGCAGCTATGACCAAGGGCGAAATGCCGGTGAGGTAGCGCCGCGCAAAGCTCGCTGCTGTGCCATAGCAAACGCACGCCGCCAGACTGGCCAGCACGGCCAGACCCGAGCCGCCGGCCCAGAAGTCGGCGCGTGGAGCAGCCAGCAATCCCACTCCGACAAAGCCGATCGCCAAGCCGACCCAGCGCAAACGGCCGAGGCGCTCCCCCAGCCAGACCCAGGCGACCACCGCGCCAAAGAGAGGGGCGGTGGCATTGAGGATCGCACTGGCTCTGTCGTGTCGATGTTGGCAGTGTTCGGGGCGGCCGTCCGACCCTTCATACCAGCTCCGGCTGCAGGCTGCGCGCTTCCAGCGCCAGCATGTGTGCCTTGCGGGAGAGCCCGCCGCCATAGCCGGTGAGGGAACCGTTGGTGCCGACCACGCGGTGACAGGGAACGAAAACTGAAATCGGGTTGCGTCCCACCGCTGCTCCTACGGCGCGAACCGCCAACGGCCTGCCAACGTCGCGCGCCAGGTCGGCATAGGTGCATGTTTGCCCATGGGCGAGTGCCAGCATGGCTTTCCACACATCCAGCTGAAACGGCGTGCCGGAGGGCCAGTCGTAGGTCAGCGGAAATTCAGTGCAGCGTCCGGCGAAATATTCTTCGAGAAGGGATTCGGCGTGGTCGATGTGTGGATGGCATGCAGGATGCATCGGCCAGACTTCTGTTGTAGCCAGCAGCTCGGTCGGCTGATGGCGCTGCTCGGTCATGAACCACAGCCCGGCAATACCGCGCGGAGTGGCCGCGATCACTACTTCACCCAATGGGCTGGCTGATCGACGTTGTACTGTGTCGGGTGCAAACTTCATGATGTTTTATGCGTCTATCGCTTTATGGGTAATCGCAACTAGCTATTCATTAAATAGTAAATCGCCAAAATCCCGTGGGGCGTTGATTGGTGGCGCGATCCAGGCTCTGAGCGTCGCATAACCACGCCAGGGTTGCCATGCCTGGGCGGCGGCTGCTGCGGCAAGCGCAGGTCGCTTGTGAGCCCGCACGTCAAGTGCCTTTTGCAGTGCCACGTCACCAGCGGGAAACGCATCCGGCCAGCGCAGTGCTCGCAAAGCGATGTAGTGCGCTGTCCAGT
>JBBSUX010000050.1:0-15884 GCA_038234045.1 Burkholderiales bacterium | reverse complement strand
GACCACTACAAACCGCGCTTTGCTGGCGACACTTTGCCGCGCGGCGATGTTGGCGTCGTGGTTGCGCTGGCCGACAAGCTTGAAACATTGGTGGGAATGTTTGGCGTTGGCAACTTCCCAACGGGTGATCGCGACCCTTTTGCGCTAAGGCGACATGCCTTGGGAACCATCCGGATAGTGATCGAGAAACAGCTAGGCCTTGACTTGCACTGCGTTGTTGAAGAAGTAATTCATCAGTTTGGAGCTCTTATTCCAGAGTCCGAACACGAACTGGTGCTCGTCAAGCTTTGGCTGTTCATTCGCGAGCGGCTAGGTGGCTATCTGCGAGATTCGGGCGCATCGATACAAGAGGAGATGGCGGTAATTGATGGCGACCTGGGAATGAGCTGGAAAGATTTGCCAAACGCACTGAAGGCCGTGCGCGCCTTCGCATCCCTGCCCGAAGCTCCTGCCCTCGCCGCCGCCAACAAGCGTATCTCCAACATCCTCAAAAAATCCGAAGGCACCGATGCAAATGCGGCGGTCGATCCGGCATTGCTGCAAGAGCCCGCGGAAAAAGACCTGCACGCCGCGCTTCAAAGGATCGCTGCCACGGCCGATGCGCAGTTCGCCACTGGCGACTACACCGCATCACTGCAATCGCTTGCTGCATTGCGGACGCCGGTCGATGCGTTTTTCGAAGGCGTGATGGTCAATGCAGAAGACCCTGCGCTGCGCGCGAACCGGCTCGGGCTGCTGCAGCTTCTGCACAAGGCTATGAACCGTGTCGCTGATCTTTCGCGGCTGGCGGTCTGAGCCGCTGGCGTTCGATAATCGCAGCATGAACCGGCAGCAGCAGATCGACCGTTTTCTTAGTGACGCTCATCGCCTTATCGTCGAGCGACTACGCGCGGATCCTGCAAGGATTTCCGAAGCGTCCGATCAGCTGAATCGCTGGCGAGCTCAAGCGGGGGACACACGGTCCGACGTCTATTGGAACGAGTGGGAGCAGTTGCTGGCCCAGGGCGCTGACGCGATCGAGCAACGCGTTTGCGGTGCAGACGATCACGCGGCAGTGCTGCGCAGCGTCTCGCCGCTGTCGGTTTTGATTTCTCAGCACGAACGCTTCGCGATGCTGCGTCAAGCCAGGCAGGCTGAATGAAGCGGTCGGAAGCCGATCACGTGTTGAGAGCTGCCGCTGCGATCGCGCAGGAGCAATCGTTCGTGGTGGTGGGTAGCCAGGCGATTCTGTTCTTGTTGCCTGATCCACCCGCGGATGTGCTGTTGTCGCGCGAGCTCGATCTATATCCAGCCCTGCATCCGGAGAAAGCGGACCTCATCGACGGCGCGATCGGAGCCCTGTCGAGCTTCCACGAAACGTTCGGTTATCACGCTGATGGGGTCGGCCCCGAAACGGCTGTGATGCCCGCCGACTGGATGACGCGTGCCAGCCTTCATTACGTGGGCGATGTCACGGCGGTATGTCCGGATCTGCATGATCTCGCAGTCTCAAAAGTGGTCGCTGGGCGAGACAAGGACGCGGATTTCGTGCGTGCGCTGTTGCGTGATGGCGTGCTTGAACTTGCAGTGCTGAAATCGCGCATCACCCAGCTCGACCCCAATCGCTATCCTGTTTCACACTTGGTCGCTTGGGCGAACGTCGCGCGCGTGAAGCGCTGCAGGTTCCGCCCGTGGCACCGCCAGTGCCGTAAGCCATCCCCATGACCCCCATCAAACTCGTCCTGCTCGACCGCGACGGCGCCATCAATCACCGGCGCGGTGAGTTCGTCAGTTCGGCGGATGAATGGGAGCCGCTGCCCGGCGCGCTGGAAGCCATCGCGCGGCTCAACCACGCGGGCTTTCATGTGGTGGTGGTGTCGAATCAGACAGGGCTCGGGCGCGGGCTCTTCGATGTGGCGGCGCTCAACGGCATGCAGGCCAAGATGCAACGCCTGCTGGCGGCGGCGGGCGGCCGCATCGATGCACTTTTTTATTGTCCGCACGGGCCCGAAGAAAGCTGCGGCTGCCGCATGCCCTTGCCGGGTTTGTTCGACCAGATCGGCGTGCGCTACGGCGTCAGCCTGGCAGGCGTTCCTGTTGCCAGCGGCAGTTCGCGCGAGTTGCAGGCCGGAGCGATGGTGGGCTGTGAACCGCATCTGGTGCTGACGGGCGCGTTCGCTGAGGTCGCCGCGGCAGATGCGACCGGCGTTGCGCTTAGCGTGGCGGATTTGGTGCTGCCCGGGGATTTTCCTGAAGGCACGCGTGTGCATGCCGACCTGGCCGCTTTTGCCGATTTCATCGTCGAACGCGATGCGTTGGTGGGCGTCACGGCTCTGGTGCCGGCGGGGGCTTCGGTGGCGCCCTCGCCGGACCAGTTGAGCGCGGCCGCTGGTCTGAACAGCGCTTCACCAACGAGTTTCTGAGCCTTGCCTTTCAGTTCTAAAACGATAGCTGGTAGCGCTTTCAGGTGAATCGCTGCAGGCATAAATCTTTCACAATTTTGATTTCTCTGAGGTAGCCCGTTCCATGGCCCTGATTCGCTCCGTCCTGCACACGCTCTGGATGCTCGTCACCGTGATTCCCTGGGGGATCATGATGGTTACTGCATCCCTCTTCGTCGGCGGCGCGCGCATGTACCAGCTGGCGGTGGGCTGGCTGACGCTGGCTGTGGGCCCGGCCGCGCGTGCGTTGCTGGGCATCAAGATTCGTGTTTCGGGTATGGAATTGCTGCCGCAGGGCGAAAAGACCGGCGCGGTGCTGCTGGTCAAGCACCAGTCGACGCTCGAGACCTTTTTGCTGCCCACGCTGATGCCGCATCCGCTGGCCTTCGTGTTCAAGAAAGAGCTGATTTATGTGCCATTCTTTGGTTGGTCGATGGCGCGGATGGACATGATTTACATCGATCGCAAGTTGCGCGCGCAGGCCTTCAACAAGGTGGTGGCGCAGGGCCGGCGCCTGCTGGCGCAGGGCGTGTGGATCATCATGTTCCCCGAAGGTACGCGCATCCCGCGCGGGCAAAAGGGCACGTATAAAAATGGTGGCGCACGGCTGGCGATCGAGACTGGCGTGCCGGTGGTGCCTATTGCGGTTACGTCGGCCAAGGTATGGCCACGCAAGGCCTTTATCAAGCGGCCGGGTCTGGTGGATGTGTCCATTGGCCCAGCGATCCCGAGCATCGGCCGGCAGCCCGACGAGCTGATGCGCGAGGTCGAGGCGTGGATCGAGGCCGAGATGCGCAGGCTCGATCCCGAGGCTTACGGCCACTGAGCAGCGCGATGGGATTGCTGCAGCTAGCGCTGGATTTTTTTGCGGGGAGCGAGCCCGTGCCCGTTCCTCCGTCCGTTCCTACGCCTGCGCCAGTCAGAAAACCACGATCAAAACGGCTCCTTGCGCAGGAAAGTCAGGCGCTATTAGCTCCTGTCCTGATAGCAAGCGCGTTGCCGCAGCACCATCTTGCCAATCGCGAAGTGATGCTCGCCGATCAGCGCGTGGCTTATCTGTTCCGGCGCGGCCGGCGTCGCACCATCGGGTTTTCAGTCGGCACCGAAGGACTGGTGGTGCGCGCGCCCGGCTGGGTGCCGCTGGGTGAGATCGATGCGGCGCTGCAGGAAAAATCGGCCTGGATCCTGCGCAAGCTTGCCGATTCGAATGAGCGGCGCGGCAAGGAGCAGGCGGCTCGCATCGTCTGGGGCAATGGCATGCAGCTGCCGTTTCTGGGTGAGCTGCTGACGGTGGAAATTGCTGCGGGCGTGCCTGCCGCGACAACAGTAACGCGAGTGCGTCGAGCGGGTCGGCAGCCCACCGTCGTACGCGAAAGCCAGACCTTGCGCCTTGCCCTAGATGCCGGCGCGTCGCCCGAGGCCATTCGCGACGCGGTATACAGCTGGATGGTGCGCGAAGCCAAGGCGCACTTCCAGCAGCGGCTGGAGCATTTCGCGCCGCTGGTGCAGGTGCAGTGGCGCAGCTTAGCGCTCACCAGTGCGCGCACCCGCTGGGGGAGTGCCAGCAGCGGCGGCGGCATCCGCCTCAACTGGCGACTGATGCATTTCCGGCCCGAGGTGGTCGATTACGTCGTCGTGCATGAGCTCGCGCATCTGCACCACATGGATCACAGTCCGCGTTTCTGGGCGGTGGTAGCCAGCGTGGTGCCCGACCATCTGACGCTGCGGGCGGAACTGCGGCGAGAGGCTGCGCCTCTTTGGATATAGCTCTCCCCCAGTCTTCGCGCACTGCGTGTCGCTGCGCCAACCCCCTTCCGGGGGCAACACCTGCCGTCCGGCAAAGCCGGCCCGGCGGTGTTCTCGATTAAATCCAAGCGGCGCGCGCGGCTGACGCTGGGTTTTAACGTCCGTGGGTGACGCCGCCGTCTACCACCAGGGTGGAGCCGACGACGTAGTCCCCGGCGCGTGAGGCGAGGTAGATCGCGGCGCCGGCCATGTCGTCGTCGCGGCCGATGCGGCGTGCTGGGATGCGGGCGGCGGTGGTTTCGGCTTCGTCGCGGGCCGCGCGGTTCATCTCGGATGCAAAGGCACCGGGGGCAATCGCGCTGACCACGATGTTGTCTTCGATCAGCCGCAGCGCCATGCGCCGCGTGAGCTGGATCAGGCCGGCTTTACTGGCCGCGTAGGAATACGTTTCCATCGGGTTGACCGAAATGCCGTCGATTGAGGCAATGTTGATGACCTTCGCCGGGCGCGCCCGGTCGTTCTACTCTGAGGTAAGGCGCCGCGCGGGTGTGAGGGCTTGCGTCAGAAAGAAGGGCGCCTTCAAATTCAAATCCATCACCTTGTCCCAGCCGCTTTCAGGAAAGTCGTCGAACGGCGCCCCCCATGCAGCGCCGGCATTGTTGACGAGGATGTCGAGTGTAGGCTCGTGCTCCAGCAGGCGGGCGGAAAGAGCTTGCGCACCCTCGACGGTAGAGACATCAGCCGGCAAGGCGATGCAGCGGCCTTCGGGCGAGAGTTCCTTGGCGGCTTGTTCGCAATGCTCCGCCTTGCGCGCCGAGATATAGACCCGCGCTGCGCCGTGCGCCAGAAAGCCTGCTGCGATCATGCGGCCGATGCCGCGCGAGCCTCCGGTGACAAGTGCGATGCGGCCGTGCAGGGAGAAAAGATCGTGCATGAGAGGTGCGCTCCGTAGTCGGGTGGATGGGATGGATGATGGGTCGATTTGGGCTCGACACTGCTGCGCAGGCCCTCCTGCACAACGACTTCCCCGCCAGCATAGGCCGCACCGGTTGTCGCTCCGGTCGCCTGCGCGGCATGTGGGCGCTGCGCCTCGGTTCACCGAACTAGTTAATCAACACGAACGGCACAAAAGGACACGCCCCTGCATCCGCCGCATGGGCAGAATCATCCGCACCATGCAAGAACCGCTCAACCCCCAAACCGTCGCTGCGGATGACTCATCCGCCAGCACTTTCCAGTTTCCCGCGTCGGATGGCAAAGCCACCGCCAAGGCTACCGTGCAGCCGGCCGAAGGCTATGCCGGCGACATCACCGGCCAGACGGCCTGGCAGTGGGTGCAAGAGGGCGCAGCGGTGCTGGTCGATGTGCGCACCGATGCCGAGCGTGAATGGGTGGGTGGCGTGCCGGGTGCGGTGCCGCTGGCGCTCAAACAATGGCCGGGTATGGCGCTCAACCCGGATTTCGACAACGAGCTCGAAACCCTCGGTCAGCTCGGCAAGAAGTTATTGCTGCTCTGCCGCAGCGGGGTACGCTCCATTGTTGCCGCGAAACGCGCAACCGAGCTGGGCATGGAGGCCTACAACATCCTCGAAGGTTTCGAGGGCGACCCCGACGAGGCCGGTCACCGCAACATACGGGGCGGCTGGCGCCGTTCCGGCCTACCCTGGAAGCAGAGCTGAGCGCGGGCGTTCGTAGGCTCCTGCTCAAACCCGGTTAAACGGGACTGAACCGATACACGCCCTGCTCATCGCGCGTGCGCCGCAGTTCGCCGTTGTGCCACAGCATATGCAGGTGCGCTACCGCCTCGCCCATGGCAAACGTCGTCTGGTGCAGGTCGAGCTCGCGCTTGAAAAGGATGGGCATCACATCCGCCGCGCTTTGCGGTGATACGGCGCAGGCCGCGCGCACTTCGTCGAGCCGGTCGCGATGGTGATCCTGCAGTTGCTTGATCCGCGTGTGCAAGCCACGAAACGGCTTGCCGTGCGAAGGCAGGATGAGTGTGTCTTCTGGCAACGGAGCGAACGTTTCGATCGATCGCAGGAACAGCGCCAGCGCATCGGCCTCGGGCTCGGCATCGAACACGCTCACGTTGGTGGAAATGCGCGGCAGCATCATGTCGCCGCCAATCAGGACGCCGAGCTTTTCGGAATACAGTGCAATGTGCTCCGGCGCGTGGCCGTAGCCCGCCACGCAGCGCCAATCCACATCGCCGATGCGCACTGTGTCGCCATCCATCAGGCGCCGGAAACTGCGTGGCAGTTCGGGAACCATGCTTCTGTAATAGTCGGTGCGCTTTCGGATCTGCTGCACCGCATCAGGGTCGGTAAGCCCGTGCGATTCAAAGAAGCGCGCCGAGCCATCGCCACCAAAGCCCGAGCCGTGCGTACCCAAGCGGGCCGCGTAGTAATCGGTCGCGCTGATCCACAGCGGCGCATCCCAGCGTTCGCACAGCCAGTGCGCCAGGCCGATGTGATCCGGGTGCATGTGCGTGACCAGCACGCGCAGCACCGGCAGGCCTGCCAGCGCGGTGGCGAACAGCGATTCCCACTGCTGCCGCGGTCCGGGCGCGTCGATGCAGCAATCGATCACCGTCCAGCCATCGCGCCCATCGAAGTGATCGCGCAGCAGCCAGAGGTTGATGTGGTCCAAAGCGAAGGGCAAGGCCATGCGCACCCAGCGAATGCCGGGCGCCACCTCCACCGCCGTGCCGGGCGTGGGCAGGGTATCGCCAAGCGGGTAGTCGAGCTGCTGTTCAAGTAGATTCATAGGTCTGCACGAAAGAAAGAAAATAGCGCGCCGCCCGCAATGCGCACGCCGACTGTTGATCCTGATTTTAGGAAGGCAGCGGGCACCCGCATGGCGCCTGTGCGTCACCCGCGCCAGTGCTTGTTTGCCGGTGCAACCGCATGGACCGGGCAAGGTCCGCAATACCTGTCACCGCCTTTTCCAACCCGAACATTTACCATCGCCGCCATGCAAAACAGTGATATCCAGGTCCTTTTCGAACACAACCGGCAGTGGGCCGCGCAGATGGAGCGCGAGCGGCCCGGCTTCTTCACGGGTTTGGTCAAGCAGCAAAAGCCCAAATACATGTGGATCGGCTGCTCTGATAGCCGCGTGCCAGCCAACCAGATCACCGGGCTGGAACCGGGTGAAGTGTTCGTGCACCGAAATGTCGGCAACATCGTCGTACATTCCGATCTGAACGCACTCTCGGCCATCCAGTTCGCGGTGGAGCGGCTCAAGGTCGAGCACATCATGGTGGCCGGGCACTATGGATGCTCGGGCGTGCAGGCAGCGCTCGAAGGTGCGCGCATCGGGCTGGCCGACAACTGGATCCGCCACATCCAAAGCACGCGCGACCGGCATCGTCCGCTGCTCGACGAGCTGCCCGAAGACCAGCGCGCCAATGCGCTGTGCGAGCTCAATACCATCGAGCAGGTGGTCAACATCGGCGTCAGCACGGTATTGCTCGACGCCTGGGGCCGCGGCCAGAAGGTGTCCATTCACGGTTTGGTGTTCGGCCTCAACGATGGCCTGCTGCACGATCTGGGCATGACGGTTACCGGCAGCGATGCGACGGAAGACACCTATCGCAAGGCACTCGACGGCATCGCCACCCGGCGCCGCGCTGCCGGCTGAATCGCCTGCCACCGCTTCATTCGCTCCACGCCGATCGTGGCTATCGCCCATGTTTCCCCAACGCCTTGATTCGACCGTCGCCTATGACATCGCCAAGGCAATGGTCGATGGCTTCAACCGTCACTACCGGCTTTTTCGCATCGAATCGGCGCGCGCCAAGCACCGGTTCGAGACAGCTGACTGGCATGCCCAGCAGCGCGCCCAGCGCGAGCGCATCGAGTTCTACGATCTGCGGGTGAAGGAAGCCGTCACGCGGCTCGAGCGTGAATTCAAGGCGGGCGATCAACCGATGGATGTGTGGCATCAGGCCAAGCTGCACTTCATCGGCCTTCTGGTGAACCACCGCCAGCCCGAGCTCGCCGAGACCTTCTTCAATTCGGTCACCACCAAAATTCTGCACCGCACGCACTTCCACAACGATTTCATCTTCGTGCGGCCAGCGGTCAGTACCGAGTATCTGGAAGACGACGAATCCGGCGCCTTGCCAACCTACCGGCCCTATTACCCCACGCCGGAAACGCTGCAGGAAACCGTGGTGGCAATGGTCGAAGATTTTCAGCTCAATGCGCGCTTTGCGGATCTGCCGCAGGACGCGGCAAAGGTGGTGCAAGCCATGACCGCACGGCGCGGCCAGGCCAAGCTGCGCGCCAACTTCCAGTTGCAGGTGCTCTCCAGCCTTTTTTACCGCAACAAGGGCGCCTATGTGGTGGGCAAAGTCATCAACGGCTTTGTCGAATTACCCTTTGCGCTGCCCATCCTGCATGCCAGCGACACCGGCCCCGGCCCGCTCGTGATCGACACCGTGCTGTTCGGTGAGGATGAGCTGCAGATGCTGTTCTCCTTCGCCCGCGCCTACTTCATGGTCGATATGGAGGTGCCTTCGGCCACGGTGCAGTTCCTGCGCTCGCTGATGCCGCGCAAACCCCGCGCGGAGCTCTACAACGCGCTCGGCCTGGCCAAGCAAGGCAAGACACTTTTCTATCGCGAATTTCTGCACCACCTGTGCCACAGCAGCGACAAATTTCGCATTGCGCCCGGCATCAAGGGCATGGTGATGCTGGTGTTCGATCTGCCGAGCTTTCCGTATGTGTTCAAGCTCATCAAGGATTTTTATCCGCCGCCCAAGGACACCACGCGAGAGCAGATCAAGGGCAAATATCTGCTGGTTAAGCAGCACGACCGCGTCGGCCGCATGGCGGAAACGCTGGAGTACAGCGAGGTGGCGTTTCCACGTGAGCGCTTCACCGACGAGCTGATCGCCGAGATCGAAAAGTTTGCGCCCAGCCAGCTCGAAATCTCGGACCGCGATGGGGATGGCCAGACCGAAGTGATCGTCAAGCACCTGTATATCGAGCGGCGGATGATCCCGCTGAACCTTTATCTGCAGGAACAGTTCGATACCGGCCTCGAGAGCCCTGCAGCCCACGAGCGCATGGAAAAAAGCGTCATCGAATACGGCAATGCCATCAAGGATCTGGTGGCCGCCAATATTTTCCCCGGCGACATGCTGTGGAAGAACTTCGGCATCACCAGGAACGGCAAGGTCGTGTTCTACGACTATGACGAGATTGAATACATCACCGACTGCAACTTCCGCCGCGTGCCCGAGCCGCGCAACGAGGAGGAAGAAATGTCGGGCGAGGTCTGGTACAGCGTCGGGCCAAAAGATGTGTTCCCCGAAACCTTTGCCCCGTTTTTGCTGGGCAACGACGCCGTGCGCGAAGCCTTCATGGCGCACCACGCCGACCTGCTCGACGTGGCCTTCTGGCAGCAGCACAAGGAGAGCGTGCAGGCGGGGTTCGTGTACGACGTCTTCCCGTACGAGCAGGAGAAACGGTTCACGCGGTGATGGATATTGATGGCTGCGCGGCTGGCGCAATACGTCCAAGCAACGCAAGCTGCAAGCAGCGAAAATCGCTATTTAATTGATTGCTGGTAGCGCTTACGAGACATGCGCTAAAGGCACTTTTCATTGATTATTGCAAGGAGTGGTGATGGCGAATGTTTTGATCCTGGGCGCATCGCGCGGCATCGGTCTTGAATTTGTGCGGCAGTATTGCGAAGCGGGTGAGCGCGTTATCGCCACCGCGCGTGACGAAGCCGGCTTGGCACACCTGCGCGAACTCGGCGCTGAGCCCTTGGAGCTTGATGTGACCGATGCCGCCAGCGTCAGCGGCCTGGCGCAGCAACTCGATGGCGAGAAGATCGACATTGCGTTGTACGTGGCCGGCGTCCTCGTACGGGCCGATGCCACCACGCCGCCTACGCGCGAGGATTTCGACCACCTCATGCACACCAACGTGCTCGGCGCCATGCAGGCCCTCCCGCAGTTGGCGCCGCTGGTGGAGGCGGCGGGTGGTACCTTCGCTTTTGTCAGCAGCACCATGGGCCGCATCGAAGGCGTCGGTGCCAGCAACTCGTGGGTATACCGCGTCAGCAAGGCCGCGCTCAACATGGCGGTGGCCAGCGCTCAGCACAACTACCCACGCGCGACGCTCGTGGCGCTATCGCCCGGCTGGGTGCAAACCGATATGGGCGGCAGCGGCGCAGCCATCAGTGCGCAGACGAGCGTTACTGGCATGCGCGCCGTGATCGATAGCCTGACGCCCGCTGACCGCGGCGGCTTCGTGCTGTACGACGGCACGCGCTACCCGACCTGGTGATGAAGGAATAAGAAGGAATAGCCGCCATGTTGCTGACCCCCGACCAGGAAGCCATCCGCGACGCGGTGCGCGACTTCGCCCAGCAAGAGCTGTGGCCGCACGCCGCGCAGTGGGACCGTGAGCACACCTTTCCCCATGCCGCACACAAAGGGCTGGCCGCGCTCGGCGCCTACGGTATCTGCGTGCCGGAAGATGACGGTGGCGCCGGGCTCGATTACCTGAGTCTGGCACTGGTGCTGGAAGAAATCGCCGCTGGCGACGGCGGAACCAGCACAGTCATCAGCGTTACCAATTGCCCGGTCAACGCCATCCTGATGTGCTACGGCAATGCCGAGCAAAAGCGCAAATGGCTCGAGCCGTTGGCGCAGGGCAAGATGCTCGGCGCCTTCTGTCTTACCGAGCCGCAAGCCGGCAGCGACGCATCAAGCCTGCGCACCACTGCCAAAAAGCAGGCTGACGGCAGCTATGTGATCGACGGCAGCAAACAATTCATCACCAGCGGCAAGAACGCGCAGGTGGCCATCGTCATCGCGGTGACCGATGCAGCCGCCGGCAAGCGCGGGTTGAGCGCTTTCCTGGTGCCCACCGACGCGCCGGGCTACACCGTCGCTCGTCTGGAAGACAAGATCGGTCAGCACAGCAGCGACACGGCGCTGATCCAGTTCGATGGCTGCCAGGTGGCGCAGGAGAGCCGCATCGGCGCCGAAGGCGAGGGCTACAGAATAGCCCTCGGTGGCCTCGAAGGCGGCCGCATCGGCATCGCTGCGCAGAGTGTTGGCATGGCGCGCAGCGCGTTCGATGTGGCGCTGCAATACGCCAAAGAGCGCACAACTTTCGGCCGGCCCATCCTGCAGCACCAGGCCGTGGGCTTTCGCCTAGCCGACTGCGCGACACAGATCGAATCCGCCCGCCAACTGGTGTGGCACGCCGCAGTCCTGCGCGACGCCGGCCGCCCCTGTCTCAAAGAAGCCGCAATGGCCAAACTATTTGCCAGTGAAATGGCGGAAGGGGTTTGCAGCGCTGCCATCCAGACCTTGGGCGGTTATGGTGTGCTGTCGGACTTTCCAGTCGAGCGGATTTACCGGGACGTGCGGGTATGCCAGATTTATGAGGGGACTTCGGATATTCAGCGCTTGCTGATTCAGCGGGCGCTGGGGTGAGATGGGTGGCGGGCTGAGCGCTCGTCAATCGGCGTTCGCAGGCACGGGTTTGTAGAAACGGACCTGATTGCGGCCATTTTTCTTGGCGGAATACACAGCCTCATCGGCCATGTTCAGCAGTTGCTGCGGCGTGAGCCCTTTGCTGAACTCGGCGGCACCAATCGACACGGTCGCGGTTAAAGCTGGCTCTACCAGCAGTGCACTATCGGCCACGGCGTGTCGCAAGCGTTCGGCAATTTCGAGGGCTGCAGGCAGATCGGTTGCGGGAAGCACGACGACGAACTCTTCGCCACCAAATCGGGCGCAGACGTCGCCCGCACGCAGATGTTCGCGTACGCGTAATGCAAACGCCCTCAAGGCGTCGTCGCCGACGCCATGGCCATGCCTGTCATTGATCGGCTTGAAATGGTCAATGTCGAGCATCAACAGCGAGAACGGCTGCATGCTGCGCTCCGCCAATGCGATCTGCTGATCCATCAGCAGATCGAGTGCGCGGCGGTTGGGCTGACCGGTCAGTGCGTCGGTGACTGCATCCTGCTCCACGAGCTGCAATGCCTGCCGCAGTTGTTCGGTCAGCGCCTCGTTCGCCAGCTGAAGCCGTATGCCGTCAAGCACTCGCTGGGAGATCGACTTCATGTAAAAACCTAGCAGCGCCATGAACACGCTCAGACCGATGAAGGTCTGCATCACGCTGAGCTGCTGCAGATGCAGCACCCAGCCTAGCAGCGCATCCAGCCACATTGCCGTTAGCAGGGCCCGGAAGCAGCGCGGGAGGGTGAGGTAAACGGGTGCGTTGACTGCGGCGACTCCGACCAGCACGGCCCCTAGCCAAGCGTCGAGCACGGGATCACGACCGGTCAGCAAGCCGAACATCAAACCCCAGGCAGCGCCGTCGAGGATCGCGGCACCCATCACCCAGGTGGAGTGACGGACGGGATTCGAGCCGTTGCGGATCACCCAGCGAAGCAGGATCTGCGCCAGCGTCCAGGTCGACATGAACAGGCCCAGCCATCCCAGCAGCAGGTTGTGCGGCACGTGGCCCCAGCAAATCCAGCCCACCAGTATCCAGCCAAAGGGCGTCGTCGAAAGCGTGCGGCGCATGGCCTGCACGCCCTGCTCGAAGCCTGTCTCGCGGGCGGCTCGTTCCAGATCAAGGGGGAGCGTGGGCTGTGAGTTCAACGATTGTCCAGGGGTTTGAGGCGGCCAGATGTCAATTGGGGCAAACCGACCGCGGCGCGCCAGACGTGTTGGAACGACACGGTGCGTAAGCTGCAACTGTGACAGCTAATTGGTGCCGGGCGCACGACTTTGACCAGTGCCTTCAAAGTCCTCGCCTGGTTTCTGAACGTTGTCGGCGCTGAACCCCATATGAGGGGACTGCCACGCCGCCCACTTAGGCCTCTTACGGTCGCGTTGTCGGTGTTGGATGTATTTCCGTGCCTGTGGTCTTGTCCTACGGCCCTTCAAGCTAGCCTCGTCACGTGCACTGGCGCGTGAAGCGCCAAGCTCAATGGCTCGGAAGTATCGAGGGCGCAAGCGACAAGGCGCAGTTGCCAAAAGTGCTGTCGATCACGCTTGCAACGCCTTCTTTGCACTCTGCTTCGCAGACTCCCGCCAAGAGCCTCCCCCGCCAACCACAATCACAATCTCAAGGAACCTCCATGAACATCCTGATGCTGCTGGCCTGACCGAGGTGGTGCCGTTTCTGGTGCAAAACCGCTTGGAGGAGAGCGGCGGGGTGTACAGCAAGAGCGCCGATTGGCAACCCCACGTGGTGACCGATGGTGCGCTCATTACAGGCCAGAACCCAGCCTCCTCGGCGCCGGCCGCGCATGCGCTGCTGGCTCGCCAGGCCAAGCGCTGAGCCGACCCTGCCCACGCATATCTGAAACCGCCAAACACCAAAAAAGGACTGCCTGATGGCCTACCGCAGCACCAACCCCTTCACCAACACCGTAGAGAAGTCTTTCGACGAACTCAGCGACCAGCAGCTGCACGCCAAGCTGCAAGCCGCTCAAGCATGCTTTGAGAACACGTGGCGTGACCAGAGCTTCGCGCAGCGAAAGGTGGTGCTCAAGCGCGCAGCAGCCTTGATGCGCGAGCGCCAGCAGGCCCTGGCCGAGCTGGCTACCAAGGAGATGGGCAAGCTCATTGCCCAGAGCGCTGGTGAGGTGGCGCTCAGCGCCGCCATCATCGACTACTACGCAGACCATGCCGAGGCGTTTCTGGCGCCCGAGCCATTGAAGACCGACAAGGGTCAGGCCGTGGTGGAGAGCAGCCCGATAGGCGTGCTGTTTGGTGTCGAGCCGTGGAACTTTCCGTACTACCAGGTCGCCCGCTTTGCCGCGCCGAACCTGATGGCCGGCAATGTGGTGATGGTCAAGCACGCGTCCAACGTGCCGCAATGCGCGCTGGCCTTCGAGCAGCTGATGCACGACGCTGGCCTGCCCGCCGGCGGCTACACCAATCTGTTCGCGTCGAAAGACCAGGTGGCCGCGCTGATCGACGACGAGCGTGTGCGTGGCGTGGCCTTGACCGGCAGTGAAGCGGCAGGCGCCGTCGTGGCCGCGCGGGCTGGCAAGAATCTGAAGAAGTCGACCATGGAGCTGGGCGGCAGCGACGCGTTCATCGTGCTCGAAGACGCCGACATGGCGCGCGCTGTCAAGCAGGCAGTCAGCGGTCGCATGGGCAATGCGGGCCAGGCCTGCACCGCGTCCAAGCGCTTCATCGTGCTCAACGACGTGGCCGATGTTTTTCTTGATCAGTTCAAGGCAGCGATGGCCCAGTTCAAGCCGGGTGACCCGATGGCTGAGGGCACTACGCTGGCGCCGCTCAGTTCGGCCGAGGCGCTGGACAAGCTCGAGCACCAGGTGCAAACCGCCGTGAAGCACGGTGCCAAGGTGGTGCTGGGCGGCGAGCGGGTGTCGGGCACGAAGGGCAACTTCATGCAGCCCACGATCCTCACCGATGTCGCCGAAGACAATCCGATGTTCAGCGAAGAATTTTTTGGCCCGGTGGCGCTGTTTTTTCAGGTGCCGGATGAAGCGGCCGCCGTGGCACTGGCCAACAACTCACCCTTCGGCCTGGGTGGCTCTGTGTTCACCGAGGACGCCGAGCGCGGCCGCCGTGTGGCGCGCCGCATCGAGACCGGCATGGTGTTCGTCAATTCGGCCGCCGTATCGCTGCCCGACCTGCCTTTTGGCGGCGTCAAGAACTCAGGCTATGGCCGTGAACTCTCGGGCGCTGGCATCCAGGAGTTCGTCAACAAGAAGCTGATTCGCGTGGCGTGATAGCAGGGGGGTTCTGGCGGCCGTTGTTTGACCCCGCCAAAGCGCTTATTGGCTCCGCGGTGTAACCGTGTGGCTACCGGAGCCTTCGCGCAACTTGGCTAAGCATCGCTGATCGGCCAATCGCAGGCCTTGCCGGTCTCGTTGACTGGCAGCGATGTGCCGAAGTTGAAGGCCTTGGGTTGTTCGGGTGCCGACAGGCGGCTGCCCAACCAGCGTGCTATATCTTCACGCAGCGCTGACAGCTCGGCGCCTGGCGCCGGCACGATGAAGGCTTTGAGCCGCTGGCCTTCGTGCGCCGCCATTGGCCGCACGGCTGCTTCCCGCACATCAGGGTGGGCCAATATCACCTGCCGCACCCGCTCCGGAAAAACGTTGATGCCGCCTACCTGCACGGCCGTATCGAGCCGGCCGCCGATGCGGAAGCTTGTGGCGGTCAGCCACTCGACGCGGTCTTGCATCGCGTAGTGCACGCGTGAATCGCTCAGCCCAGCCCGGCAACTGCCGTCACTGGCCCGCGGATCCGGTTGCGGCCGCTATGCTTGGCCGCGTAGAGGGCTGCATCGCCGCGTATAAGCAGCGCTTCGACGCTTGGGGTTGCGTCATCCATCGTTGCGATGCCGATGCTCACAGTGCAGGCGACCGGGCCGGCGTCGGTCGGCGTTGGCTGCGCTTCGAGTGCGGCGCGCAGGCGCTCAGCGACGAGCTGCGCATTCGGTAGATCGGTCGAGGGAAGCAACACGGCAAACTCCTCGCCTCCGATGCGGGCCACCACGTCGACCTGACGGAAGGTTGCGCCCATCAGACGCGCTATGTGGCGCAGCACCGCATCGCCGACCGCATGGCCATGGGTATCGTTGATATTCTTGAAGCGGTCGGCATCGATCAGCAGCAGCGAGAGCGGGCGCGGCTGGCGCTGCCAGCGCTGAAGTTCAGTCTCGGCCGCTTCGAAGAAGGCGCGGCGGG
>JBBSUX010000049.1:0-15916 GCA_038234045.1 Burkholderiales bacterium | reverse complement strand
GTTCCAGTGCCGAGCCCGCCGGCTGGGCCGCGCGCTTGGTGGTGATGTCGCCTGCGGCGCTATTGAAGCTCTCGGCTGCAGGCGCGTTGATCACTATCGCGCTGAAGATGCTGGCCTGGTGGATGAGCGGCTCGGTCGGCTTACTCTCCGATGCGCTTGAGTCGGTCGTCAACCTGGCCGGCGCGGTGTTTGCGCTCGCCATGGTGACGATTGCCGCACGCCCGGCGGACGAAGACCATCCCTTCGGCCACCACAAGGCCGAGTATTTTTCCTCTGCTTTCGAAGGCATGCTGGTACTTGGCGCGGCCATTGCCATCGTGGTCGCCGCCGTGCTGCGCATCCGCACGCCGCAGCCGCTGGTGGCCGTGGGCTGGGGCGTTGCGCTGTCTGCGGCCAGCACAGTGCTCAACGGCGCGCTGGCGTGGCTGCTGCTGCGGGCAGGGCGCCATCACCGTTCGATCGCGCTGGAGGCCGACGGGCGCCATCTGGTGACCGATGTGTGGACATCCGTTGGTGTAATCACCGGCATTGCCGCAGTGCACTTCACCGGCTGGCTCTGGCTCGATCCAGCGGTGGCGCTCGGCGTGGCGGTGAATATCTTCCGCGAAGGCTCGCTGCTGGTGTGGCGTGCAGCGCAAGGCTTGATGGACGAGGCGGTGGAGCCCGACGCACTGGCGCACATCCAGGGCACGCTCGACGCTTGCGCGGCCGAACACGGTGCTGCATTGCGCATCGACCACCTGCGCACGCGCCGCGCCGGACAGCGCCGCTTCGCCGATGTGCACCTGCATTTGCCGGCGCATTGGCCGCTCGGCCGCGCAGTGGCTCTGCGGGGCGAACTGGAGGCCGCGCTGATGCGCGCGGTACCGGGCCTGCGTGCCAGCATTCAGCTGCTCTCCAGCGATACCGAGGCGCATGTTGCCGACGATTACCCACAGCACGAGAAAAGTGATGAACCGCCATGCCCGGTACAAGCGGATTCACTGTCAGATTCGTCGGCGGATTCAACATGGCAAGGCCGGCTGTGATCGCCCTGCTGCAACGCATGAGCGAAGCCAGCGAGCGGGTTGATGGCTGGTCGCGCCAGCGCTGCACGGGCGCATGAGGCGAATAAAGGGCGATAAGTTAACCGCGCACAAAAAAGCGCCGGCAGTGCCGGCGCTGATTTTTGCTTCATGGCAAGCCGGTCGACGGCTTACTTCTTCATGGAGTTCTTAGCGTCCTTGGCTTTCTCGGTGCCGGGAGCATCCCAAGCGTTGGTGGCCACGTCAACGTCCTTGATGACTTTGGTCTTTGGATCAAGGTCAAGCTGCACTTCGTAGCTATTGTTGCCCTTCAAGATTTCGTACTCGACGTGATCAGCTTCCTTGTCATTGGTCGCGGTAACTTTGTAGCCGCGCTCCTTGAGCTTGGCCATGTACTGCACGGCCGTCATGTTGGCTGTCTTGAGTTTTTCGAGTTGGTCTTTCTCATCGTCCGACGCTTTGCGATAGCGGCTATCGCTGTACCGGCCTTCAGGGTCCGCCGCCATTGTTCCGGCCACCTTGTAGTTGTGGTCCTTGAGCATCGCCTTGGTTGCAGGCGCGCGCCACATGTTATTGGTGACGTCAATGTCGGTGGCTTTGGTGGCGCCGTCCTTGAAATCGATCCGCACTTCGTAGCTATCGTTGCCCTTCACCACCTCATACTCGAGCAAGTCTTTTTTGTCGTCGTTGATTGAGGAGATGCGGTAGCCGTTCTTCTCGAGCAGCTTGGCGTAGTCGTCACGGCCATCGGCACCCTTGAGCATCTGCTCTATCTGGCCTTTTGTGTCCTTCAGGGCAGCTGCCCGGTCGGAGCTGTGCATTCTTGGCGCCATGGGAGCAGTCATGGCTCCGACTGGTCGAGCGGCAGTGGCGCCGGGTTTTTCACCGGGGGCGGCAGCGGCAGTTTGGGCGGCAGCTAAACCGGAGGTAAGTGCCAGCACGGCTGCGGCTGCGATCAAATTGGTTCTCATGATAATTTCCTTGGTAGCGACCCTTTCCGGATCTGCGACGGCAAATTCGCCTGCCCCATTTTGGCGACGCCAGCGCCTCTATGCCCGTCTTTTGCGCAGGTATGGAATCGCGCCTACATGGAAAATCGAATACTTGGAAGCGTTGGGCGGTAGCACGAGCGACGGCGTGCATGCCTCGCCAGTGACGCGTCTGCGACGAGTGGTAGCGCAGATTGAAGGGATGCGCCAGGAGCGCACACGTTCTCGCGGGTGATCAAACCAGAGGGGCGTGCGGATCACGCAGACAACGGTTCAGACGCCGTACGGGTCGGCAAAGCCCAGTCCCGCCATGACCCGCCGCTCGCGCGCCTCCATTTCCTCTGCATCCCGCTCGCTGGTTTCGTGGTCCCAGCCCTGGGCATGCAGTACGCCGTGCACAAGCAAATGCGCGTAGTGCTCTTCCAAAGTCTTGTTCTGCTCCTCGGCCTCGCGCGCGACCACTGACGCGCAGAGCACCAAATCAGCCGTCACCACCGGTTCCTGCGTGTAGTCGAATGTGAGCACGTTGGTCGCGTAATTCTTGCCACGATAGTCGCTGTTGAGCGCGCGCGCTTCCTCGATATCGACGATCCGCACCGTGATCTCGGCATCACGCTCCAGCGCGTGGCGGATCCATCGCACGACGCTGTGGCGCGGCAGGGCGGCGCGGTGCAGGGCGGCATCGGGCCACCGGGCAAATTGCAGCGAGAGATCGAGATTATTGAGCATTGAATAGGCCTCTAGCGCTATACCGATATGCACTATCAACTACTATATAAATAGCTTCTCAAGACCGTGTCGTCACGCGGCTGGAGGGCGATCGTGCTGCTGCGTCGTACGCATCCACGATACGCGCCACCAGCGGATGGCGCACCACATCGGCGCTGGTGAAGCGCGTATGCGCGATGCCTTTGACGCGCTTCAAGATCCGTTCGGCTTCGATCAATCCGCTGGTCGAGCCCTTGGGTAGATCGATCTGGCTCACGTCGCCGGTTACCACTGCCTTGGCGCCAAAGCCCAGGCGCGTGAGGAACATCTTCATCTGTTCCGGCGTGGTGTTTTGCGCCTCGTCGAGGATGATGAAGGCGTTGTTCAGTGTGCGCCCGCGCATGAAGGCCAGCGGTGCCACTTCCAGCGCGTTGCGCTCGAACGCTTTCTGCACTTTCTCGTATCCCATCAGGTCGTACAGCGCGTCGTACAGCGGTCGCAGATAAGGATCGATTTTCTGGTTCAGGTCGCCTGGCAGAAAGCCGAGGCGTTCGCCCGCTTCCACCGCCGGCCGCGTGAGCACGATGCGCTGCACAGCCGCGCGCTCCAGCGCGTCGACCGCGCAAGCCACTGCCAAATAGGTTTTGCCGGTGCCGGCCGGGCCGATGCCGAAGGTGATGTCGTGCTGGGCGATGTTGTCCAGATAGGCCAGTTGCGTGAGCGTGCGGGCCCGCAGGTCGGGCCTGCGGGTAGAGAGCGCCACCGGTGTGCCAGCGACGCTGTCGTCGCCTGTGGAATCGAGCATGCCGGCATCGCCTGCCAGCATCAGCTGCAGCATGCGCGGCTCGATCGGGCGGTCGGCCATTTCGTAGACCGCCTGCAGCATCTCCATCGCCTCTTGCGCCTTGGCCTTGGGGCCGTCCACCTTGAACTGCTCGTGCCGGTGAGCGATCGATACGCCAAGCGCTTCTTCGATGGTGCGCAGATGCTGATCCATTGGCCCGCACAGATGCGAGAGGCGCGGATTGTTGTGTGGCGTGAACGTGTGGCGAAGGATCATGGCGTGGCTAAGCGGGCGGAGTATCGATTGTCGCCGCCTGCAGGCTTCGGGCGTATGACATGCCGCGCTGCTACGATGCCCGCCCATGCTGCAAGCGCTCTTTTCTCCGATTTCACCAGCCGTTTCCTGTCTCTGCCTCGGGCCGGCGTGCGCCCTGCTGCCGTTGCTGCCGGGAGTTTTCGCGTGATCGGCCGCCTGCAAGGCCTGCTCGCCGCGAAGAATCCGCCGCAGGTGCTGGTGGAATGCCACGGCGTCGGCTACGAGGTGGATGTGCCGATGAGCACCTTCTACAACCTGCCGGCGCTGGGCGAGAAGATCACGCTGCTGACGCATTTCGTGGTGCGCGAGGACGCTCAGCTGCTCTACGGTTTCGCCACCGGTAGCGAGCGCGAAGCCTTTCGTCAACTCATCCGTATCTCGGGCGTCGGCCCGCGCATCGCGCTGGCAGTGCTATCCGGCATGAGCGTTGGCGAACTGGCCCAAGCCGTCACGCTGCAGGAATCCGGCCGGCTGGTGAAAGTGCCCGGCATCGGCAAGAAAACTGCGGAGCGCCTGCTGCTCGAACTCAAGGGCAAGCTCGGAGACGACATCGGTGCGGGCGCCCATGCCACGGCCACCAGCGACGCGCAGGCCGACATCCTGCAGGCGCTGATAGCGCTGGGCTACAGCGACCGGGAAGCCGGCCTCGCGTTGAAGGCGCTGCCGGGGGATGTCGGCGTGAGCGACGGTATCAAGCGGGCGCTGAAGGCGCTGGCCAAGTGAAAGCAATGCGCGGCGTCGCGCCGGCAGGACATCAGGAATCGAACGCCAGGAACGGACGGCAATCATGAAGCAGTCATCACTTTTCTCCAGCCCGACAGTTGCGTCCCGTTTACGCGGCGTGCTCATTGCCGCCACGCTGGTTCTTTCCGCTTGCGGCGGCAGCTCGGACGGGGGCTCTTCGGGCACTGTGGGCGGGACTGCCAAGGCTGCTCCGGTCGAGCAGCCGGCAGTCGTACCGCAAGTGGAAACCTTTGTGCCGGCGGCAACCCCGTCGGTCCAAGAGGGGTCGCTGCGCACGGTTGGGTTCGGCGTGCGCCCCCGCGCTGCGAATGTCAAGCTGCCGCCGCTCCCGGCCCCACTGCAAACGATCAAGGTCGCGCCAGCGAACGCCAGTGAAGACGCTTCAGGCGGAGTTCCGGTGCTGGTGGGGGTCGGCCGCAGTGTTGCACAGACCGCCGATGTCGCAGGCACGGCGCGAATGCTCCAGTGGAACGGCGCCTCGGCGCCTGCTGCGGCGATCAGCTTCACCTCGCCCGGCGCTTCGGGCCTTCGCATGGGTCTTTTGGTACGGCGCCTGCCCGCCGGCGCGATGGTCCGTGGCTATGCGCAGGGTGCGACAACGTCCTTCGAGATTCCCGCCAGCGAAATCCTTGCAGCGATCGCTCGCAACCGCGATGCAGGCGATGTGAGCGATGCCGGCCGCACCTTCTGGACTCCGGTGGTCGAAGGCCCGGAAGCCACCTTGGAGATCACCCTGCCCGCGAGCGCTTTCCCGGCTGATGTGGATGTCGCTGTACCCACCGTCTCCCATCTCACGGTGCCGCTCGGAGAACTGCTCACCACAAAGATCGGCGGAGCTGCGTCGTGTGAGGTAGACGTCTCCTGCACCAGCGGAACAGATGTGCTCAGCCGTTCGGTTGCTCGCATGATCTTTTCCGACACGGGTGGGACCTACGCGTGTACCGGCACACTGCTCAACGACAGTAATTCCAGCGGTACGCCGTATTTCCTCAGCGCCAACCACTGCATTTCGTCGCAGACCGTTGCCTCATCGCTGAATACCTACTGGTTCTACCGCTCGACATCCTGCAACAGCGGTGTTCTCAATCCCGGCTACATCCGGCTTGCGGGCGGTTCGACGCTGCTTTATGCGAGCGGCGATACCGATACCTCCTTCATGCGGCTCAATGAGCCGGCTCCTGCCAACGCCGCGTTTGCTGGATGGTCGGTGAACGCTCCCGATACTGCACCTGATGTAGCGGCTGTTCACAATCCCAAGGCCGACCTGCAGAAATACAGCCAGGGTCGCTTCAGCTCCTACGTGAGTTGCGGCACTCCATCGGGCGGTAGCTTCAGTTGTACCGTGGGTGACGCTGCAAACTCCAGCTTCTTCAACGCTATTTGGGGCACCGGAACCACTGAAGGCGGCAGCAGTGGCTCGGCTGCCTTCGCAGCTATTGGCGGAAGCCGCTATGTGGTTGGTCAGCTCTACGGTGGTAGTGCGAGCTGCAGCAATCTGCAAGGCTCGAATATTTATGGTCGGTTCGACCGTGCCTACAACGCCGCCCTGAGCCGATGGCTCAGTCCTGCGGCAGTGACATCGCCACCACCCGCGCCCACGCCAGACCCATCCCCGACCCCAGTCATTATCCCTCGGACCGCCATCTATCGCTTTTACAACGCCAGCACCGGTGCGCACTTCTTCACCCAGAGCAGTGCCGAGCGTGACTACGTGATCGCGAACTATTCGACCTTCACTTACGAAGGGGTGGCGTTCTACGCATACAGCACAGCAGTGCCCAACAGCGCGCCGGTTTATCGCTTCTATAACACCAGCAACGGCCGGCACTTCTACACCATCAACGCGGCCGAGCGTGACTACGTGCTGGCCACTTACCCGCAGTTCAGCTTTGAAGGCACCAGCTGGCACGCACAACCACAGGCAGGCGGCACCGCCAGTCCTGTCTATCGCTTCTATAACGCATCAAAGCAAACGCATTTCTATACGATTAATGCCGGCGAGAAGGACGCTGTGGTGCAGAATTTTCCGAGCTATTCATTAGAAGGCGTCGGCTACTACGCATGGACGACGCAGTGAGCGAAGCCGCCCTGTTTCTAGCAGCACTGACGTGACCATCCAGACCGACGACTTCGCTTCCACACCGGCGCCCGAGATGCGGCGCGTGGTTTCCGCCGCGCCCGCTTCCCCGCAGGAAGAAGCTATTGAACGCGCGCTGCGCCCGAAGTTGCTGGACGAATACATCGGCCAGAACAAGGCGCGGGAGCAGCTGGAGATCTTCATCGGCGCGGCGCGGAAGCGCGATGAGGCGCTCGACCATGTGCTCCTGTTCGGCCCGCCAGGCCTGGGCAAAACCACGCTGAGCCACATCATTGCGGCCGAGCTGGGTGTGAACCTGCGGCAGACCAGCGGGCCGGTGCTGGAGAAGCCCAAGGACCTGGCGGCGCTGCTGACCAATCTGGAGAAGAACGACGTTCTCTTCATCGACGAGATCCACCGGCTGAGCCCGGTGGTCGAAGAGATCCTTTACCCGGCGCTGGAGGATTACCAGATCGACATCATGATCGGCGAGGGGCCGGCCGCGCGCAGCATCAAGCTTGATCTGCAACCTTTCACTCTCGTGGGCGCCACCACCCGCGCCGGCATGCTCACCAACCCGCTGCGTGACCGTTTCGGCATCGTTGCGCGGCTGGAGTTCTACACCGCCGAAGAGCTTTCACGCATCGTCACCCGCAGTGCTGCGCTGCTGAAGGCACCGATGGATGCCGAAGGCGGTTTCGAGATTGCCCGGCGCAGCCGCGGTACACCACGCATCGCCAACCGGCTATTGCGGCGCGTGCGCGACTACGCCGATGTGAAGGCCGACGGCCGCATCACCAAACGGATCGCCGACCTGGCGCTGGCCATGCTGGATGTGGACCCGCAAGGTTTCGACGTGATGGACCGCAAGTTGCTCGAAGCCGTGATTCACCGTTTCGACGGCGGCCCGGTAGGGCTGGACAACATCGCGGCCAGCATCGGCGAGGAGGCCGGCACCATCGAAGATGTGATCGAGCCGTATCTGATCCAGCAGGGTTTTCTGCAGCGAACACCGCGCGGGCGGATCGCAACACTGGCAGCGTATCGGCATCTGGGGGTTGCGCCGCCGCAGGCTGGAGGCGGGTTGTTTGATGCAGCGCCGCTGGCTTGAGCAGTTTCAGTGCGTGAGTTACCCACTAGCCCTTCCACACCATCCAGCGCCAACGATATTAAATAAGTAGCTGATTGCGATTGAAGGATAAGCGCTAGAGGCACTTTTCCTTCGCTATTTCTTGATAGCGGGTGCGGTGGTCTGCACCGATTGCATTGCGGGCTCCGCCCCCCAACCGTGCCCCGCGACAAAGTCGATCAGAAAAGTCCGAAACGTTTCCGCTGCGGGCGACAGCCGGGCTGCGCTGCGCTGGTAGATCAGAAACTTGCGCTGCACCTGCGGCTCGTGCAGCGGCTCCATGCGCAACTGGTACAGGTCCACAAGCGAACGCGCATACGGCAGGCAGGCGGTGATGCCCAGGTCGGCGGCCACCATGCTGAGCGCAGTGGTCATGAAGGTGACCTCGTTGCTCGGATGCAGCGTGAGCTCGCGCAGCACGCCGTCCAGATCAAGCGAAAGCCGCTCCGCAAACTGGCCTTGCAGGGCGATGAACGGATGCGCAACCGCGTCGGCCCAGCAGATGCGCGCCAGATCGCCCAGCGCATGACCGGGCGGAAACACCACGACGAACGGCACTTCGAAAAGCGTCTGGCCAACGATGTCGCGCCCGATGCTGCGCTCGGGGCCGACACCAAAATCTGCTTCGCCTGCGGTGATGCGCGTGAGTACGCCATCGACTGCGCAATCCGATAGTCGCACCTGCACGCCCGGATGCTCGCGGCGGAAGGCGGCAATCACCTGCGGCATCAGCGTGCAGGCCATGAGCTGCGGCGCAGCCACGCGCACCACGCCGCGCCGCAACGCTTTCAGGTCGGCCATGCCGTCGAGCACACCGTCGAGGTCCTGCAGGATCTTGTCGATCAGCGGCACAAAGCTCTGCCCGGCTTCCGTCAGGCGAATGCTGCGGGTGGTGCGCTCCACCACGCGCACACCCAGCTGCTGCTCCAGTTCTTTGACCAGGCTGCTCAGGGCCGACTGGGTGATGTGGAGCGACACGGCAGCCTGGGTGAAGCTGCCGGTGCGCACCAAAGCGACCAAGGCGCGCAACTGGCGCAGGCTCACATTCATCAGAAAACCTTCTTAATGCAGAAAAACAAAGAGTTTGAATGATAGATGCCAAGCGGCTTTAATCGGACAAAGCCGCCGTGGGCGATGAGAGAACAGAGACAAAAGGACAAAGCATGGAAAACCGCTGGGGCCGCGCCTGCGTGCGCGTGCTGGAGATAGTGATCGTCGTCTGCCTTGCAGTGATGGCCGTACTCGTTTTCGGTAATGTGGTGCTGCGGTACGGGTTTGATTCGAGCATCGCTTTCTCGGAAGAGCTGGCACGTCTGATGTTCGTCTGGCTGATCTTTCTTGGCGCTATCCTCGCGTCGATCCAGCATGCGCATATCGGCTTTGATGCATTGGTGCAGCGCCTGCCGGTGGCGGGTCGCAAGTTCGCCGTGCTGCTGACGGGCGGGCTCATGCTGTGGGCCTGCGGTATGTTTCTGGTGGGCGGCTGGAAGCAGACCAAGATCAATCTCGGCAACACCTATCCGGTGCTCGGCGTTTCGTATGGCTGGCTCTATGGTGTGGCGCTGGTGTTCGGCGCCGGCATGGCGGTTGCGATTGCCACCAACATCTGGCGCGCACTGCGCAGCCCGGATGGCATGGTGCTCACGCAGGATCTGGCGGACCGTATAGACGAAAAAGTGCCCGATGTGGCAGCCGCTAAAACGCGCGAGGGCATGACGGGGCCCGATGGAAGCGGCAAGTCTGTAGATTGCCGCAAGGGCGACGCCGAATGATCGCCTTCATCTTTCTCGTCGTGCTACTGGCGCTGATCGCCATCGGCATGCCGATCGCCTTCGCGCTGCTGTTCTCGGGCGTGGCCATCATGCTGCAGATGGGTCAGTTCGACTCGCAGATCGTGGTGCAGAACGCGATTGGCGGCGCCGATAACTTCGTGCTCATGGCCGTGCCGTTCTTCATCCTGGCGGGTGAATTCATGAACGCGGGCGGACTTTCGCGACGCATTGTTGAAATGGCCGGCGCCTTCGTCGGTCACCTGCGTGGTGGCCTGGGTTATGTAGCGATCTTCGCGGCCATCCTGCTCGCCAGCTTGTCGGGCTCGGCGGTGGCCGATACGGCGGCTCTGGCCGCGATCCTGGTGCCCATGATGCGGCAGGCCGGCTACAACCCCGAACGCGCCTGCGGGCTGATGGCGGCCGGCGGCATTATCGCGCCGGTGATTCCGCCGTCGATCGGTTTTTTGCTGTTCGGCGTGGTCGCCAATGTGTCGATCACCAAACTGTTCCTGGCCGGCATCGTGCCGGGCGTGATGATGGGTGGAATGCTGGTTATCGCCTGGTATTTGGTGGCGCGCAAGACCAGCATGGAGCTGGCTCCGCGCAAGCCCTGGGCCGAGCGCGCCGCCTTGCTTGGCAAGGGCGTCTGGGCTCTGATGCTGCCGGTCATCATCATCGGCGGGCTGAAGTTCGGCATCTTCACTCCGACCGAAGCCGCAGTGGTCGCTGCTGTTTATGCGCTCTTCGTTGGCGCCGTGGTGTACCGCGAACTCACCTGGAAATCGACCTATCACTGCCTGCTGGTTGCTGCGCGCACCACCGCCGTGGTGCTGCTGTTGGCGAGCCTGGCATCGGTCGCGTCGTACATGATCACCATCGCCGATATTCCGGGCCAGGTTGGCGGCTGGCTCAGCGTGCTGGGCGACCATCCGCTGGCGCTCACCGCAGCGATGATGTTCGCTGTGTTCCTTGCCGGCATGGTGCTCGACTTCATCCCCATCGTGCTGATCTTTACGCCGGTGTTTTTGCCGATCGCGCAGCAGGCGGGGATCGACCCGGTGTACTTCGGCGTGATCTTCATCATCAATTGCTCGCTCGGCATGATCACGCCGCCAGTGGGCGTGGTGCTCAACGTGGTCAGCTCCATCGGCAAGGTCACGTTGGGGCAGGCGGCGCGCGGCGTTCTGCCGTTTTTGGTCGCCGAGCTCGCGGTGTTGATTGCATTGGTGCTGTTCCCGGCGCTGGTGATGGTGCCGGCGGAGTGGTGGCGTTGAGCGGGGAAGCCCTTCAACATCTTGTCCGTGCCCATCGTATTTTTCGGTTCTTTTTCAGTTCAAACCAAGGAGACAAACCCATGAAAGCAATGTCCAAACTGATGGCTGCGGCACTCGCAGGCAGCTTTGCTGTCGCGCTGCCGCTTAGCGCAATGGCGCAAACCATCACCGGTAAATTTGCTGTCACGCTGCCCGAGAAATCGCACCAGGGTCAGGGCGTGGCCAAGTTCATCGAGCTGGTCGATGCCAAGAGCAACGGCCGCATCAAGATCAAGGGCTTTTATGCCGGCGCGCTTGGCAACGACGTGCAGGTCACCTCGGCCCTGCAAGGCGGGACGATCGAATTCACCGTGCCGCAGACCACCACCCTCACCGGCATGGTCAAGGAATACGAGATCCTGGATTTTCCGTTCCTCTTCTCCACGGATAAGGAGGCCTACAAGGTACTTGATGGCCCAGTCGGAGACAAGCTGCTCGCACTGCTGCCAGCCAAAGGCCTGGTCGGTCTGGCGTATTGGGAAAACGGATTTTTCAACGCGACCAACAGCAAGCATCCGATCAACAAGGTGGAAGATTTCGATGGGCTGAAGTTCCGCGCCATTCAGGCCAGGATTTCGCAGGAAACCATCAAGGCGTTGGGGGCCAACCCGGTTCCGTTGGCTGTGCCTGAGTTGTACACGGCGCTTGAGACCCGCACTATCGACGGGCAGGCCACACCAAACGCGGTGATCGCAGCGCTCAAGCTCAATGAAGTACAAAAATACCTTTCGCGCACGCGCTTGAGCTACGGCGCTTTCCTCCCGCTGGTGTCCAAGAAGTTCTGGGACAAGCTCTCTGCAGGGGATCAAAAGATCCTGAAGGATTCCGCCATAGAGGCCCGCTCGTTCCAGCGTGGCGTGGCCCGCGACCAGGCTACGTCGTCGCTGAAGGCGATGGAGGCTAAAGGGCTCGTCGTCAACGAAGTGAGCGATGCCGAGCGTGCCCGCATGCGCGCGAAGGTGCAGCCGGTCTGGAAGATGTTCACCCCGGATGTGGGCGAAGATCTCTTCAAGCAAGTGACGGACGAACTCGCCAGCAAATAAGCCGCTTCAACGCGAGCGCCGCAATCGCCGTGGCGGCGCTCGCTGGTGTGCGCGTTGAGTCAGCCGAAGCAGGACCGCAGCATGCTCAAGCTCTACACCTATTTCCGTAGTACGGCGGCCTACCGGGTGCGCATCGCGCTCGCGCTCAAGGGGTTGTCGTACGAATCGGTGCCGGTACACCTCGTGCGCAATGGCGGCGAACAGCTCGCTCCCGCCTACCGGCTTGTGAATCCGGCCGCGCTGGTTCCTGCCCTACAGGATGACGCTGCGATGCTCACGCAGTCAATGGCCATCCTGGAATACCTCGAAGACGCGCATCCCGAGCCGCCCTTGCTTCCCTCCGATGCGCTTGGCCGCGCACGCGTGCGCGCTTTGGCGCTGACCGTCGCCTGCGACGTGCATCCGCTGGGTAACCTGCGCGTGCTGAATCATTTGACGCAAACCTTCGGCGCCGACGAAGCCGCACGCAGCGCCTGGGCGCGACACTGGATAGCGCTGGGTTTTGGCGCGTTCGAACAGCATCTGCAGCGCGATGCGGCTACCGGCACTTTTTGTCATGGCGATATGCCAACTCTGGCCGATTGTTGTCTGGTACCGCAAGTATTCAATGCGCGCCGCTTCAAGCTTGAGCTGAGCCCGTTTCCGACTATCCAGCGCATCGCCCAGCACTGCGAAGCGCTCGCTCCATTCGAAGAGGCACATCCTGCGCGGCAAGGGGATGCCTGAAGCGTTCTCCGCTTTGAATGTTTGGTCAGCTGGAGGTCAAGAGAAAAAAGGTCGAGAGTTTCGGGCTGTCTATACGGCAGTGAACGTTGGCACAAGGTCCTCCGCGTCTGCGTCTCTTTCTGAGCTGCCTGTGCGGCAGTGAACCCTGCGACGACCGCTAGCAATATCAGCGGAAATTTCTGAGCTGCCTGTGCGGCAGTGAACGTGATGTAGTGCGCGTGTCCAGCATCAGGCGTTTTCTGAGCTGCCTGTGCGGCAGTGAACCCGATGAGGCTGCGCGTCTTGCCAAGACCGATTTTCTGAGCTGCCTGTGCGGCAGTGAACGATTGCGGACGTGAGCGCGTCGCTATCGGGCATTTCTGAGCTGCCTGTGCGGCAGTGAACTCGCCCTGAGCCCCGCCGGCAGCGGGGTTGTATTTCTGAGCTGCCTGTGCGGCAGTGAACTCAGGATGTCCGCCCGCTCTATCGGGCACTGCTTTCTGAGCTGCCTGTGCGGCAGTGAACTGGCAGGAAATGAGGGCGGAGGAAGCGGCAGATTTCTGAGCTGCCTGTGCGGCAGTGAAGTCGGGATGATGCTCATGGCAGGCCCAGAACTTTTTCTGAGCTGCAGGTGCGGCTGTTAAATTGATGGCGGCTTACATGGCTAAAAGCGACGATTTCTGAGCTGCTGTGCGGCAGTGAACGGTGAAAGACTCGCTGCCTGTTTTGGGGTCGGTTTCTGAGCTGCCTGTGCGGCAGTGAACAACAGTGACGGTTGCGCGATCTGGTTCCACCATTTCTGAGCTGCCTGTGCGGCAGTGAACGTGGCTACCCACGTCCCGCTTCAGCTCGTCGATTTCTGAGCTGCCTGTGCGGCAGCGAACCCGGAAGCATTCGATGCGGTGGGCGACCTGCTTTTCTGAGCTGCCTGTGCGGCAGTGAACGTGTGGGTAATTTCATCGTTTGCGCGTCGGCATTTCTGAGCTGCCTGTGCGGCAGTGAACCAATCGACACCGGCTGCTCCAGTGCGGTCTTGTTTCTGAGCTGCCTGTGCGGCAGTGAACAGAGATGCCGCAGTCGGCGCTCATCCCGATGGTTTCTGAGCTGCCTGTGCGGCAGTGAACATCAGCTCGCATACGCGCGCTTCGGTGCCGGTTTTCTGAGCTGCCTGTGCGGCAGTGAACGCGTTCTGCCGGTCAAGCCCGGCGATCATTTGTTTCTGAGCTGCCTGTGCGGCAGTGAACCCGATCCGCCCCCGAGCGGAGCCGCAGACGATTTTCTGAGCTGCCTGTGCGGCAGTGAACCGTGTGGGATGAAATCCGTGCCCCACCGATATTTTCTGAGCTGCCTGTGCGGCAGTGAACCTTCAAGGATCTTGCCGCTGCCGGGGATTTGCTTTCTGAGCTGCCTGTGCGGCAGTGAACGCTTCGGACGTCCATTTCTGGATGCTGCCGTCTTTCTGAGCTGCCTGTGCGGCAGTGAACGAACTTTTTGATTTCCGCCCATGCGCCCGTCATTTCTGAGCTGCCTGTGCGGCAGTGAACCCCCCGCTCTGATCTGAAACACCGATCCCGGATTTCTGAGCTGCCTGTGCGGCAGTGAACGTACGGGCTGAGGCGGAACGGATTAAGGGTCTTTTCTGAGCTGCCTGTGCGGCAGTGAACTACAAGCAATACCAAGATGGTGGCTGCTCTCTTTTCTGAGCTGCCTGTGCGGCAGTGAACCTGGAAAGAGGGCGTTTTGGCTGTCCGGGCTGTTTCTGAGCTGCCTGTGCGGCAGTGAACAGCCGATCATCACGCTTTCCGGCTACCTCGACTTTCTGAGCTGCCTGTGCGGCAGTGAACTTCGCGAACTCGAAGACCGCGAGCCTCTTGGCTTTCTGAGCTGCCTGTGCGGCAGTGAACCTGCAAAGAGCGCGAGTTCTTCGACTTCATTCTTTCTGAGCTGCCTGTGCGGCAGTGAACACCAACACCAACACCAATTATTTCTGAGCTGCCTGTGCGGCAGTGAACTTTGTCACTTTGATCGCTCCCTCGCTTTTGCATTTCTGAGCTGCCTGTGCGGCAGTGAACGTGCCGGTGCCAGTGAAGCTGTTGGCGGTGTATTTCTGAGCTGCCTGTGCGGCAGTGAACGCAATGACGTGTTCGATGCGGGCATCCGCCTTTTTCTGAGCTGCCTGTGCGGCAGTGAACATTAGATGCGGGGCTGCGCTGGCCCCGGTTCGTTTCTGAGCTGCCTGTGCGGCAGTGAACCGATCCAGAAACGAGCCAATCGGCTGCTCTACTTTCTGAGCTGCCTGTGCGGCAGTGAACTTGGATTACGTTGGTTGCCGAGATGTCTTGATTTTCTGAGCTGCCTGTGCGGCAGTGAACGCGCAATGGCTGCAGCACTTGCGCGAAGAGTTTTTCTGAGCTGCCTGTGCGGCAGTGAACGTAGTCCAGCTCGATGCGCTCCCAATCCGGTGCTTTCTGAGCTGCCTGTGCGGCAGTGAACTCGAGAGCGCGATAGCAGCAATCGCCAGCGCCTTTCTGAGCTGCCTGTGCGGCAGTGAACGAGGTCGTAGCAGTCTTGCGATGGGCGCATTATTTCTGAGCTGCCTGTGCGGCAGTGAACTGTGAGCTTGCATCCCTCGAACCGTTTAATGATTTCTGAGCTGCCTGTGCGGCAGTGAACTCCCAGCAGAGCGTTTGTGATGCGCCGGGCGCTTTCTGAGCTGCCTGTGCGGCAGTGAACAGCGGAGCTGCGATCACATCACAGTCCGATATTTTCTGAGCTGCCTGTGCGGCAGTGAACATATCCGCACACGGCATCAGCCCCACCACAAATTTCTGAGCTGCCTGTGCGGCAGTGAACTCCAACGGCCTCATCCTTTACGCCTTCAGCACTTTCTGAGCTGCCTGTGCGGCAGTGAACCTCCCGGTCGATCTGCTCGATTGCGCGCGCGATTTCTGAGCTGCCTGTGCGGCAGTGAACCATTCCAGAACATCGCCTGGTCGCCCTCATGCTTTCTGAGCTGCCTGTGCGGCAGTGAACTGGACCTTCATCGCGATGCTGTGGCTTCCGGTTTTCTGAGCTGCCTGTGCGGCAGTGAACGCAGCTCACATGAGCGCGGATACACGTATGCGTTTTCTGAGCTGCCTGTGCGGCAGTGAACGCCAGAAGCACTACTTCAGGTTGCGCCGTAATTTTCTGAGCTGCCTGTGCGGCAGTGAACCGTAAGCCGACACCCCTCAAACCGTTTAATGATTTCTGAGCTGCCTGTGCGGCAGTGAACTCCCAGCAGAGCGTTTGTGATGCGCCGGGCGCTTTCTG
>JBBSUX010000048.1:0-16205 GCA_038234045.1 Burkholderiales bacterium | reverse complement strand
GCTGGCGCTGTCTCGTCGAACTTTTCCACGCAGTTCCGCTATACCGGTGCAGCGCTCACCTCGGATCTGGCCTGGTTCATCGGCGCAGCGTTCGCACCGCTGGTGGCTCTCGGCCTGTCTGCACACTTCGGGCTCAAGTTCGTGACGGTGTACCTGCTCTCGGGCGCGATCTGCACGCTAGTAGCGCTGCGGGTGAACAAGGCAATGGAGATCCGGGACTGATCGCCCCCACGGAGGCGTTGCATGACTTATGCAACGGCCTTTCGATCGCCCCAACGCGATGGAATGCGCGCGGCAAGAGCCCTCTGCTACGACGGTCTCAGGCGCACTTGATGGTGCGCCGCACCAGCGTGCCGATGCTGAGGCCCTGCACCAGGATCGAGAACACCACCACGCAATAGGTGAGGGCAACGACGGTATCGCGTGCATCGCTCGCAGGTATCGACAGCGCGAGCGCAACCGAGATGCCGCCGCGCAAGCCGCCCCACACCAAAAGCCGGCCGGAACCGGTTGGCAGGCGCAGCCGCTTGTTGAAGAAGCCAAAAGGCACGCCTACCAAAGCCCAGCGGGCAGCAAGCGTGACGAAAATGGCAAGCGCAGCACCCTGAAAAATACTGCGATTGAAATCGACCAGCAGCACCTCCATGCCGATCAATACGAAAAGCACCGCGTTGAGAATTTCGTCGATCAGCTCCCAGAAGCCATCCACATAGCGTCGCGTGGTGTCGGACATGGCAAGCGCCCGACCGTGATTGCCAACCGACAAACCGGCGACCACCATTGCCAGCGGTCCGGACGCACCCAGCTTGTTGGCCAGCCCGTAGCCGCCAAGCACCATCGCCAGCGTAATCAGCACTTCGGTCTGATAGTGATCGATGCTATGCAACAGCTTGAAAGTGATCCAGCCGAGCACCAGGCCCAACAACAAACCGCCGCCTGCCTCGTGCAGCAACAGCAAACCGACCTCACCCATGCTGGGCGCGTCGCCGCTCGCGGCCACACCCAGCAACACCGAGAAGATCACCACGGCAATGCCGTCGTTGAAGAGGGATTCCCCTGCGATCACGGTACCGAGGTTGGCGGGGGCGCCGGCGGATTTCAGGATGCCCATGACCGCAATTGGATCGGTCGGCGCGATGAGTGAGCCGAACAGCAGGCAGCTCATCAGTGGCAACGGCAGGCCCACCAGCGGCAGCGCCCACCAGAGCCCGAAGCCGACGATGAACGTGGAAAGCAGGGTGCCGACCACCGCCAGCGAACCGATCTGCCAGCGATAGCTGCGCAGCTCGCTCAGATCCACATGCAGCGCACCAGCGAAGAGCAGCAGCGAAAGCATGCCCTGCAGCAGCACATCGGTGAAGTCGATCGAGCGCAGCAGCCCCTCTTCGTACTCTCGCGTGAGCTCGGCAAACCCCAGCGAATTGAGGCCCACAAGCAGAAGGGTGAGACCGAGCGAAATTGCCATGACGCCGATAGTCGTCGGCAGCTTCAGAAAGCGCAGATTCACATACGCGATGACGGCTGTCAGGACGAGAAAGATGGCGGCAATATCGAGCATGTTGCGCTGGATTGTGCGCGGCTAGGCTGCCGGCGGTAGGAGCTTGCCGCAGCGCCACCCGCGCGCCGTGAGTATCCGTAACACCAGCGCCCAAAAACCGGTGCGGCCGGATCACCCTCCAAGGCGAGGGGGAAGCGTCCAGAACGCCGCCTTATTCGGACGGGTCTGCTGCAGCTAGCAAGAACGCGTCCAGGTCAGCTGGTGTTTGGGGCCGGCTGTACAGGTAGCCCTGCAGTTCATCCACTCCCAGACCCAGGAGTGCGCTGGCCTGCTCGGGCGTCTCCACGCCCTCGGCGACCACGTTTTTCTCCAACGCCTTTCCCAGCGCCACGATGGCCGAAGCAATGGCGAAAGCAGACTTGTGGATTCCGAATCCGTCGACGAAACTCTTGTCAATCTTCAGCGTATCGAACGGAAGAACGCTGAGGTAACGCATGGCCGAATACCCCACCCCGAAATCGTCCAGCGCAATCGCAAAGCCAAGCCCTTGCAGCCGTTTGAGTTTGTGCACCGCTGAATCGATGTCCTTGATAAGGGCGCCCTCAGTCACTTCCAGTTCGATCGCGCTGGGTTGCACAGGCGTGCACTTAAGGATTTCTTCCACGGTGGTCAGAAAGCTTTCCTGCATCAACTGGATCGGGGAGAGGTTGACCGAAATCCGGGTGATGGGGAATTGATCGTCGTGTGCCCAGCTTGCGAGCTGTGCGATCGCCTCCTTCAAAACCCAGGAACCAATCTCGATGATCAGACCTGACTCTTCCGCCAGCGGAATAAAGTAATCAGGCGGTATGAGTCCGCGCTTCGGATGCCGCCAGCGCAACAGCGCCTCCGCCGACCGGTAGGACATTTTGCGGCAGTCCAGGCGCGGCTGATAGACAAGAAAGAGCTCATTCCTCTCAAGCGCGCCACTGAGATCGCGCCGCAATTCGATTCGCTCGGCCGACGCGCTGTTCAGCGAAGCTTCAAAGAACATGACCTGGTTGCGTCCGCTCGACTTGGCCGAATACATGGCCATGTCTGCGTTTTTCAACAGGTCGTCATGGCCTGAGCCGTCCTCCGGGTAGAGCGCAACGCCTATGCTCCCGCCAATCTGGATGTGAAGGTTGCCGACGGCATAGACACGCTGCAAATCGCGGAGCACCGCGCTGATCTGCTTGCGATACAAGCCCTGCGCATCGCCCGCGACAAGGAACACGAACTCATCGCCACCCAAGCGGGCCAACGCCAGCGCAGAGCTCTCCAGGCTCTTGTCCATGCGTTCTGCCACCATCTTGAGCAGCCGATCCCCGATGTCGTGGCCGTAGGCGTCGTTGACCTCTTTGAAACCGTCGATGTCCACGTACGCAACAGCGATCCCGCTCTGATCAAACGCTCCCGAAGAGATAAGCGCATCGAGCCGCTCGACAAGACCGAGCCGGTTGAGCAATTTCGTCAGACTGTCCCGTGCGGCGCGCGAAATGAGCTGCTGCTCGTATTGATCAGAATGGATGGCGACAGCGATCCGCGCGCGGCACGATTCCAGCTCGGCCGCAGTTTTGCTGGCGAACGATGCCGATGCCGGCGACTCAAGCCAGGCCGAGCAGGTTGGGGTCTTGGCAATCCAGCGCCAAGACCGGTCCGCCACAACCTGCGAGGACGGCGACGCTCCCTCGTGAACTTCCGACGTCGTTACCTGTTCGACGTCTTCCACGGTGTGGACCCGGGTGGTGCCATTCGCGTGGTTGGTCATCAGAAGCCGCGTGCCGATCAGTTCGGGATGGGTCGATAGATGCTGCATCGACATGTCGATGATCGTGGCGAGAGGCTGGCGGTCAAGAATGGCCTTGTCGATGGCCGACAGCACCTTCAGGAACAGCACATCGCGGCCGATGTTGACGGACATCGCATTGAAGGAGTGCGCCAGGTCACGGAATTCATCCGTCATTCCCACCAGCGGCACGGTATAGGTGAAATCTCCTTCCTTGACCGCCCGGGTTGCCGTCATCAGGGCGTCAAGCGGTGTCGTGGCGCGCCGCAAGAAGGCGGCACTGGCGAGGAGCGAAAGGAACAGCGCCAACGCAGCGACATAGGCGAACAATGCCCCGATCTGAATGGGTAGATAGTCCGCAATATCGGGAGCAGCAACTGCCAGAATGACCCATGGCTCGCCTTGCAGATAGGGCCGAAAGTACACGATGCGTTCGCTCTCGATCGTGTTGGATTTCGGCCGCGCCTGCCCGCGGCAATAGGGCTTCGCAAACTCGGTCCCGCCCACGCAAATGGAGTAAAGAGCGCTGTCCAGATCCTCCCAGAGGTAGCTCGTGCTCAGCGTGCCTTCGACCGCGCCTCCCCACTTGGTCTCCCAGATATTGATAACGGCGTCCGGCGCCGCATCCGGCAGCGTGCTTTTCCTGACTTTGATCGATGCCCCCAGGTGAGTCGCCGGTGGCAGGGAGTACTCGACGTGCTTGAACACCACCGATGCGCGGCGCTCTGCCTCGGCATTGGGAGATCCATCGAGGCGCGCTTCCGCCAGGATCCGCAGAAGGCTTTCGGCAGACCGCAGGCGGTCGACAATGCTCAACGCATCGGATTTTGTTGAATCCCTGAGAAGTTGACCGGTGGCCTTAGTCAGGACATATTCACTCAACTCACGCGACAGGAATGAAACGGCCAGAAGCGGAACCGCTCCTATCAACAAGAATATAAAAAATATCTTCCGCCCGAGCCGACTCTTGACGAATGCTCGCCTCTGAAACCGCATGTCAATAGTCTTTGGCGACGCCAATAAACGCGCCATCGTTCGCACGGATAATATCGTCTTGACTAATCTTTGCGGTCAGCGGCGTGGTGGTCTTTCCGTCCGGCCCGGCACTATACAGGTCAAAGTCGCTATTGAGCGGATGCAGTGATCGGTCCTTGCGCTTTTTTCCGACTGATGCACCGTCCATGTCGAGATAATAATAGGCATTACCCCAACGGTCAGGCTTTGTCCATCCGATGCCAGCAAGGGTGGCGGGAAAAGCTCCATTTTCTGCCTTGTAGGCCTTTAACAGACCGGCAATAACCGTTATGTCGACGATCACACCTGCCGTTTTTGCGCGCTCGATGTAGGCGTTGTAGCTGGGCAGCGCAAGTCCCGCGAGTACGCCCAAAACACCCAACGCAAGTAATATCTCCAGAAGAGTAAAGCCAAAAAGAAATTTTCTTCTTCTTCTTCTCACATTGCCGCCACGGCGCAATTTTGATGAACCACCAAACATGGGTGTCGCTCCTATACGCCGTCAGCGCTGTTACATTCGGGAACATAGAACTATAGTTCGTAACGTTCTGCGTTGGTAGCAAAAAATGGTCAGCATGGACCTGCGGTTAACTCTCAAGCGGCGCCAATTGAGCCGTAGCCCGGCGCAACTTCGATGAAGCCGTCAGCCCACGGGAATCAACGGGGGCTGCCCGTGTGGCTGAGAGATGCGCGGCGCGAATCCGGCATTTCCGGGCAAGGTTGACGACACATCCAGCCGGAACGCCCCCATCACCTGGCTCAGACGCTGCGCCTGATCCTGGAGCGCACCGGCCGCCGCGGCAGCTTCTTCCACCAGCGCGGCGTTTTGCTGCGTGGACTGGTCCATTTGCGTAATGGCCAGGTTGATGTGCTCGATACCGCTGGTCTGCTCGACGCTGGCGTGGCTGATCTCATCGATCACCGCAGAAACCCGGCGTACGCTTTCCAGTAGCTCCTGCATGGTTGAGCCGGCCTGCCCGACCAGCTGCGCGCCGGCTTGCACCTGCATCGCCGATTCGCCGATCAGGCCCTTGATCTCTTTGGCCGCTGCCGAAGAACGCTGCGCCAGGCTGCGCACTTCGCTGGCCACCACCGCAAAACCGCGGCCCTGGTCGCCGGCGCGCGCCGCCTCCACTGCGGCATTGAGCGCCAGGATGTTGGTTTGAAAGGCGATGCTCTCGATCACGCCCGTGATGTCCGAGACCTTGCGCGACGAGGCGTCGATGGACCCCATCGTCGTCACCACCTGTGCCACTACCGCGCCGCCTTTTTCCGCCACAGTCGAGGCCGATTGCGCCAGCTGGCTCGCTTGGCGCGCGTTGTCGGCGTTCTGCTTGACGGTGGACGTCATTTCCTCCATTGACGACACCGTCTGCTGCAGCGCCGTGGCTTGCGATTCAGTACGCACTGAGAGGTCCTGGTTACCCGCAGCGATCTCACGGGACGCAGCGGCGATATGCTCGGTGCCAGTGCGCACCTGCTGCACGATGGTGCGCAAGCCGTCGCGCATGCCGCGCATGTCGGCCAGCAGGTTGTCATCGCCCGCGCCGCGACTGTGCACCTCCACCGCCAGGTCGCCGTCTGCGATGCGCCGGGCGATGCTGCGGGCGTAATCTGGCTCCCCGCCGAGCTGGCGCAGGATGCTGCGGGCAATCAGGGTGCCGACGACCAGCAACGCGGCGCCCAGCCCCGCCGCCAGCAAGGCGAATCCACCGGCGCGCTTCCAGATGGCCGTGTCGACGTTATCGACATAGACGCCCGAGCCAATAACCCAGCCCCAGGGCGCGAAGCCCTTGACGTACGCCACCTTCTGCACCGGCTTGTCGCTGCCGACCTTGGGCCACAGGTAAGAGGAAAACCCGGCACCCTTGTCTTGCACCACACGTACGAAATCCACGAACAGCGCCTTGCCGTCCGGATCCTTGTTGCCGGAGAGATCCTTGCCGTCCAGCTCGGGCTTGATCGGGTGCATGATCATGCGCGGCACCATGTCGTTGATCCAGACGTACTCGTCACCGCTGTAGCGAATAGCGCGGATCACATCGGCGGCGCGCACACGCGCCTCTGCGTCCGGCATCTTCCCTGCAACGGCCAACGCGTGGAAGTTCTGGGCCACGGCGGCGGCGGCTTCCACGACCTGGCGTACGCCAGCCTTGCGTTCTTCGAGCAGCAGCTTCCGCTCGGAAACCAGGAACCAACTGGTCAGCACCACAATGCCAATCAGCGCGCTCACCACCAGAAGAGCCAGTTTTTTTGCCGTTGTCATAGGGTGTCGCAGTCGTGAAGTGTGTTCGCCCGAATGACGGGCTGCTTCTCCATATCGACAGTCGAACGCAGGCGCTGAAGCCGTTTCTTTGCGCCGGTACGCCTCGCTCGCGCCGGTGACACTCGTCGGAAGGGGTGTATTGCGATTCATGGAGCACCCTTGCGCCAGGTTAATTTTGCTATTTTTGTCGTAGCTAATAGCGCTTTACAGCAATACCTGAAGTCACCATTTTATCCGGTTTTCTGTGCATTACCGGCTCGGTCGAAGCTCTTTCACCATCGATCCGATTCGGCCCGGGCACCGCAGAAAGAAGAGCGGCGCAGGCCCAAAGATCACGCTGCGTGCAGCAAGCCCTTGTGCCCACGCGGCTCGCTGCGCAGGTACTGCGGCGGCGCAATGACGCTCGCGCCCAGCTCGGCAGCCGCCTGCCACGGCCAGTGCGGCTGGTACAGGATGGCGCGCGCAAGGGCGATGGCATCAGCCTGGCCGCTCTCAATGATGGCTTCGGCTTGGCGCGGCTCGGTGATAAGCCCGACGGCGATCACCGGCATGCCACTCACCGCCTTGCGAATGCCGTCTGCGAACGGCACCTGATAGCCGGGCTCGGCGGGTATCTGCTGCTGCGTGCTGTTGCCGCCGCTCGATACATGGATGAACTGGCCGCCCCGCGCCTCCAGTGTCTTGGCCAGTTCGCAGCTCTGCGCCAGATCCCAGCCGCCCTCGACCCAGTCACTCGCTGAGATGCGCATCCCCACCGCGACCGGTGCCGGCACCGCCGCGCGTACCGCATCGAATACTTCCAGCGCCAAGCGCATGCGGTTCTCAAGACTGCCGCCATAGGCATCGCTGCGGTGGTTCGACAGCGGCGAAAGAAATTCATGCAGCAGATAACCGTGCGCGGCGTGGATTTCAATCAGCTCCAGGCCGAGGCGATGGGCACGCTTGGCGGCCGCCGCGAAGGCGTCGACGATGTCGGCGATCTCCGGCAACTCGAGCGCATGCGGCGCTGGGTCGCCTTCGTGAAAAGACAGGGCCGATGGCGCCACCGTTTGCCAGCCCTTGGGCGCCTGGTCGGGCGCGAGGGCATGCCCGCCCTCCCACGGCAGCGCACACGAAGCCTTGCGCCCGGCATGCGCGAGCTGGATGCCAATCGGCATCTTCGAATAACGGCGCACACCCGCAAGCACATCAGCCAGCGCCGCTTCGTTGGCGTCATTCCACAGCCCCAGATCACCCCAGGTAATGCGGCCACGTGCCTCGACCGCCGTGGCTTCGATGATCAGCAGGCCGGCGCCCGATAGCGCCAGGCTCCCGAGGTGAATACGGTGCCAGTCGGTGGCGCTGCCCTCGTCGGCAGAGTACTGGCACATCGGCGCGATGACGATGCGGTTGGCGAGCGCGAGCGGACCGAGATGAAGAGGCGTGAAGAGTGGGCTCATGAATGAAGTGCGGCGAAAAGAGTGTGGCGCGGCGGGTTTGTCGCGACGCGGACGCCGCCCGATGGACGCCAGCCGGCAGCGGTGCGAGGATGCCACTCCTGCCAAAACCCTGCAGGATCCGGGCAAGCCGCCCTTCTCTATAAACACCGGAGACAACACCCATGAAAATTCGCGCCGCCGTGCTGCAGCAAATGGGCGCTACCCTGCCTTATGCAGAAAGCCGCCCGCTTTCCATTGAAACCATCGAGCTCGCGTCGCCCGGCCGCGACGAGGTGATGATCAAAATAGCCGCAGCAGGCCTGTGCCATTCCGATCTGTCAGTGATCAACGGCGACCGGCCGCGCCCGATGCCGATGGCGCTCGGCCATGAAGCCTCGGGTGTAGTGCATGAGGTGGGCGAGGGCGTCACCGATCTGCTGCCCGGCGACCATGTAGTGGTGGTGTTCGTGCCCAGCTGCGGCCACTGCGCGCTGTGTGCTGGCGGCCGGCCCGCGCTTTGCGAGCCCGGCGCGGCAGCCAACGGCGCGGGTACCCTGCTTTCCGGCGCACGAAGGATTTCGAAGGTGCCGGATGGCGGCCTGCTGAACCACCACCTCGGCTGCTCGGTGTTCGCCGAGTACGCCACGGTTTCGCGCCGCTCCCTGGTGAAGATCGATGCCGACATCCCACTGGAAGAAGCTGCATTGTTCGGCTGCGCCGTGCTCACCGGCGTGGGGGCTGTGGTCAACACGGCGAAGGTGCAGGCGGGGGAATCGGTGGCCGTCATCGGCCTCGGTGGCGTCGGGCTGGCTGCCTTGATCGGGGCAGCGGCAGCCGGTGCGCGGCAGATCGTAGCGGTGGATCTGGCAGACGACAAACTGGAGACCGCCCGCTCACTCGGCGCCACGCACACCGTCAATGCACGCGACGCCGATGCGGCAGCGCAAATCCGCGCGCTGAGCAACGGCGGCGTAGACCACGCGCTCGAATTTGCCGGCTCGATCCGCGCACTGGAGCTGGCCTGGGCCATCACCCGCCGCGGCGGCACCACCGTGACAGCCGGCCTCCCGCCTGCGGGCGCCAACTTTCCCTTGCCGGCCGTTGCCCTGGTGGCCGAAGAACGCACGTTGAAGGGGAGCTACATCGGCACCTGCGTGCCTTCGCGCGACATTCCGCGCTACATCGCGCTCTACCGCCAAGGCCGCTTGCCGGTAGACCGGCTGCTCTCCGGTCGCCTCACACTCGACGAGATCAATACCGGTTTCGACCGGTTGCAGGACGGCTCCGCGATCCGGCAGGTGGTGGTTTTCTAAGGAGGAGTGGAAGGCAGAAAGACGCAAGCAAAGGTGACCGGCGCTGCGGCCTACGCGGATCCGTGTGTTGAAGCTACTGCCGGGGGTTGATTAAGCGCTAGCGTGAGCGATGGCATCCAACAATGGGCCGGTCGAACCTGGTTGCCTTTCGGGTCTCCTCACCCGGCCCCTCCTCCCACAACTCACTGAAAGATCACACCATGGCAAGCACCATCACCTCGCTCAAGGAACTCTATCTCGACGAAATGAAGGATCTCTGGTCCGCCAATGACCAGATGAGCAAGGCCTTGAAAAAGATTGCGCCCAAGGCAACCAGTGAAAAGCTGAAAAAAATGCTCGCCACCTCGCAAGAGGGAATTGCGAAGCACACCGAAATGCTCAAGACGCTGATCGACGCGCACGACACTTCGATGAAAAAAGAGCACTGCAAAGGCATGGAAGGTCTTGCTGCGGAAGCCCTCAAGCACACGGTGGAAGAAGGCCCGGAAAGCGGCCCCGTACTCGACGCTTCGATCATTGCGCAGTACCAGCGCATGACGCACTACGGTATCACCGGCTTCGGAACGGTTGCGGCCTTCGCCAAGGCATTGAAGCTGAGCGACGCGCACGACAAGATTTCCAAAGCCGTCAAGGACATGTATCAGAGCGACGAGCTGATGACCGAGCTGGCCGAAGGTGCCGTGAACGCCAAGGCAGTCTGAGCAAATATTCTCCACAGCGGAGGACTGGCAAGAAAATCCCATCCCCCGCGAGGTAAGAAAAGGCCCGTCAGCACTGCGCTGACGGGCCTTTTTTTTGAGCGCGAAGGCGCCGCACGATCGTTCAAAGCATGCACCGGCTTCTTCGACCCGCGGGCAACTGCCGATGTGCGCAGGAAAACGGCTGTCGCAGAAAACGGCACACTCGCCCGCTACGTTCCTGTTGCGCGTTACCGCACCGCTGCGCGTCACGTCCCCCAAGCGATGCCACGCCCATCCCTCATGACCTCCACGCCTTCCGCTTCTTCGCGGGCCACGCCCGTCACTGCGGGCTGGGCGCGCGCCATGCCAACGATCTTCGTGCTGATCTGGAGCACCGGCTTCATCGTCGCGCGCTTCGGCATGCCCAATGCGCCGCCAATGACCTTTTTGGCGATGCGCTACGCGCTGTCGATCGCCTGCTTCCTGCCGTGGATCGTAGTGGCGCGCGTGCCATGGCCGCAGGGGCGCATGGCGTTCGTGCACTTGGCCGTCACAGGCCTGCTTATCCAGGGCGGCTACCTCGGCGGAGTCTGGGCCGCAGTGAGGATCGGCATGGGCGCCGGCCTGATCGCCCTCATCGTCGGGCTGCAGCCGCTGCTGACTGCCATCTGGATCTCGGCACGCGGCGGCAACGTGACCCGGCCGCAGTGGATCGGGCTCGCGCTGGGTCTGGGCGGGCTGGTGCTGGTGGTGTCGCACAAGCTCGAAGCGGGACATGAGGCATCGCTGGCAAGCCTCGCGCTCGGCATTCTGGCGCTGGCCTCCATCACCTGCGGCACGCTGTATCAGAAGCGTCATGTGGCGCCGTGCGACGTACGTACCGCCAGCACCATTCAACTGGCGGCCGCGCTGCTGGCCACCTTGCCGCTTGCGCTGCTCGAGCCCGCAGCGGTGCACTGGAACGCCGAGATGATTGGCGCGCTGACCTGGTCGGTGCTGGTGCTGACCCTTGGCGGCAGCTCGCTCTTCTATGTGCTCATCCAGCGCGGCGCTGCCACAGCCGTCACCAGCCTGATGTATCTGGTGCCGCCGTGTACTGCGGTGATGGCCTGGCTGCTGTTTGGCGAAAGCATCACGATCGCGACGGTAGTCGGCACAGCGATGACAGCAGCGGGCGTCGCGTTGCTGGTACGCAAACGCTGAACAGGCGGGCTGCGGCTGAGAGCATCGGAGAAGCCGCACACGCCGACGGCGTACTGCCCGGCGCCCCACCCGGTTCGACGCCGCGTACAACAAACGCATGAACCAAACCAATCAACAAACCAATCAAGTTTCCAGCTCGAATTCGGGCAACGCATCCACCGTAGAACAGCACGCCGTTCCTCTTTTCGGCATGGGTACCTTCCGCCTGAAGGGCCAGGTCGTCGTCGATTCGGTAAAAGACGGGCTCGATGTGGGCTACCGCCTGATCGACACCGCGCAGATCTATGAAAACGAGGCGGAAGTTGGCCGCGCCATTGCGGAAAGCAGGGTGCCCCGCGACGAGCTGTTCATCACCACCAAAATCTGGACGACAAACTTCGCCAAGGACAAGCTGGTTCCCAGCCTGAAGGAAAGCCTGGCCAAGTTGCGCACCGACCATGTGGATCTGACGCTGATCCACTGGCCATCGCCCAAGAACGCCGTGCCGATCCCCGAGTTCATCGGCGCGCTGGCCGAAGCCAAAGCGCAGGACTTTACGCGGCAGATCGGCATCTCCAACTTTCCGATCTCGCTCATGAAGGAGGCCATCAAGTCGGCAGGCGATGGCGAGATCGTCACCAATCAGGTGGAGCTGCACCCCTATTTCCAGAACCGGAAGGTCGCTGAATTTGCCAAGTCGCAGGGCATTCAGATCACGTCGTACATGACCCTCGCCTATGGAAAGGTGCTCGACGATGAAGTCATTGGCAAGATTGCCAAGGCGCACGATGTGTCGCCCGCGCAGGTGGTATTGGCCTGGGCGATGCAGCTCGGCCATGCGGTCATTCCGTCTTCTACCAAGCGTGAGCATCTGGAAGGCAACCTGCAGGCGACCAAGCTCCGGCTCAGCGAGGCCGAAATGCAGGAGATGGCAACGCTGGATCGGGGCGACCGCCTGTGCGCGCCTGCAAGCCTCGCACCTGTCTGGGACCCTGCTTGAATTGCTATTGAATTAATTGCTAAAAGCGCTCGTCGGGTAACCGCCAGGCGCATTTTTTATTGTTAATTCAGACGACATGTAGGCTCTGCTCTCCGCACCACCGGTCAGAGCGTTGGCGGCTGCGAGCAGGACGACGGGCGCCGCTTTTACCTGCAGGCACGCGCCTACTTCTCGCGAATACAAAGTAACCATCGAATCTTGGGGGGGAAATTTGGCATTAGGGTTACACCCAAGCCCCTGATTCGGCGCGCATGATTCACTCCCGATTGCTAAGAAACTCAACAACAGGAGACAGGCATGCAGGTTCATCTCGAGGTCAACGGCAAGGCCGTGATGGTCGACGCGGCGCCCCACACGCTGCTGGTTCAGGCGCTACGTGAGAACCTTCACCTCACCGGCACGCACGTTGGCTGCGACACGGCGCAATGCGGCGTCTGCACGGTTCTGATGAACGGCAAAGCCGTCAAATCCTGCAACATGCTGCTGGCCCAGGCGGCGGCGGCAGAAATCACCACGATCGAAGGCATGGCAGATGCCGACGGCACCATGCATCCCATGCAGGCCGCGTTCAAGGAATGCCACGGCCTGCAATGCGGCTTCTGCACCACCGGAATGGTGATGAGTGCGGTCGACCTGTGCAAACGCCAGCCTGATGCCGACGAACAAGATGTTCGTGAAGCGCTCGACGGCAACCTGTGCCGCTGCACCGGCTACCAGAACATCGTCAAGTCCGTGCTGCAGGGTGCAGGGGCCATGAAAGCCTGAAAGGAGAATGAACATGGGTGCATCCGACTTCGCCAACCTTCCCCATATCGGGGAATCCCTCCGCCGCAAGGAGGACTACCGTTTTCTGACCGGCGCCGGCCAGTACACCGACGACATCGTGCTGGCCAACATGTGCCATGCGTATTTCGTTCGATCGCCGCATGCGCATGCGCGCATCCGCAGCATCGACAAGGCCGCAGCGCTGAAGTCACCCGGGGTCATAGGCATTCTCGACGGGCAGGATGTGGCCGTCGACAAGATCAATGGCCTGCCCTGCGGCTGGCTCATCACCAGCACCAATGGTGAGCCGATGAAGGAGCCGCCGCACCCGATCCTGGCCTTCGAAAAGGTGCGCTATGTGGGCGACCACGTCGCGATGGTCGTGGCTGAAACAGCCGAGCAGGCGCGCGATGCCGCCGAACTGGTCGAGGTGGATTACGAGCCGCTGCCGGCCATCGTCGATGTGCGCGACGCGAAAGCCGCAGGCGCTCCCACGGTGCACGACATCGCGCCCAACAACCAGTGCTACCAATGGGCCATCGGTGACAAGGCCGAAGTTGACAAGGCTTTCACCGGCGCGGCCCATGTCACCAAGATCGACCTGATCAACAACCGCCTCGCGCCCAACCCGCTGGAGCCACGTGCGGCCATCGCCTCGTACAACCGCGCGGGCGACGATTACACGCTGTATGTCTCCAACCAGAATCCTCATGTCGAACGCTTGCTGATGACGGCTTTCGTCATGGGACTGCCCGAACACAAGGTGCGCGTGATCGCCCCCGATGTGGGCGGTGGCTTCGGCGCCAAGATATATCTGTACGCGGAAGACGTCTGCCTGACCTGGGCATCGAAAAAGCTCAATCGCGCCATCAAATGGAACTGCGACCGCAGCGAAGCCTTCCTGTGCGATGCGCATGGCCGCGACCACGTGAGCCACGCCGAGCTGGCGATGGACAAGGACGGGACATTCCTGGCTTTCCGCGTGCACACCGACGCCAACCTGGGAGCCTACCTTTCCACCTTCTCCACCGCGGTGCCAACCATCCTGTACGCCACATTGCTGGCGGGCCAATACCGTACACCACAGGTGTATGTGGAAGTGGATTCCTGGTTCACCAACACCGCGCCCGTGGATGCGTACCGGGGTGCGGGCCGACCCGAGGCCACCTATCTGCTCGAACGTATCGTGAGCCGGGCGGCATGGGAGCTTGGCCTTTCGCAGGACGAGATCCGCCGCCGCAACTTCATCACCGAGTTTCCGTACCAGACGCCGGTTGCGCTGCAATACGACACGGGCGACTTCCATGCTTGCCTGAACAAGGCCAACGAATTGGCCGACATCGCCGGGCTGCAGGCACGCAAGGACGCATCAAAGGCGAAGGGCCTGTTGCGCGGCGCGGGCTACTCGAGCTACATCGAGGCCTGCGGGCTGGCGCCGTCGAACGTGGCGGGCGCTCTGGGTGCGCGCGCCGGATTGTTCGAATGCGGCGAGGTGCGCGTGCATCCCACCGGCAGCGTGACGGTTTTCACCGGTTCGCACAGCCACGGCCAGGGCCACGAGACGACGTTTGCGCAGGTAGTTGCCGCGCGTCTGGGCCTCTCGCCCGAACAGGTGGCTATCGTCCACGGCGACACCGGTCGCGTGCCTTTCGGAATGGGCACCTATGGCTCGCGCTCGATCTCGGTCGGAGGCGCTGCCATCATGCGGGCGCTGGACAAGATCGAGGCCAAGGCCAAGAAGATTGCCGCCCATCTGATGGAGGCTAGCGATACCGACGTGGATTTTGCCGAAGGAGAATTCACGGTGAAAGGCACCGACAAGAAAGTGACGTTCGGCCAGGTAGCGCTGACGGCCTATGTGCCACACAACTATCCGCTGGACAAGCTTGAGCCGGGTCTGAATGAAACCGCGTTCTATGACCCCACCAACTTCACCTTTCCGGCCGGCACCCACATTTGCGAGGTCGAAATCGATCCGGCTACCGGGGTGGTGCGGGTCGACCGCTTCACTGCCGTGGATGATTTCGGCACCATCATCAATCCGATGATCGTTGAAGGTCAGGTGCACGGCGGTGTGGTGCAAGGCATCGGTCAGGCGCTGATGGAGCACTGCGTGTACGACCGTGAGACCGGACAGCTCGTGACCGGCTCTTTCATGGACTACACCATGCCGCGCGCCAGCGATTTTCCCAATATCACCATCGGCACCGTGTGCACACCATGCACCACCAACCCGTTGGGCACCAAGGGTTGCGGCGAAGCCGGAGCCATCGGTTCGCCGCCAGCAGTGATTAACGCGGTGCTCGATGCACTTGCGCCCGTGGGCGTAAAAGACATCGATATGCCCGCCAATCCGAACCGCGTGTGGCAAGCCATCCAGAACGCCAAAGCCTGAGGAGAAACCCACATGTACGCATTCGCCTACGAACGTCCCACTTCGCTCGCCGACGTCGCATCCCGCCTGGCTGCGGGCGGCCAGGCACTGGCAGGTGGCCAGACACTTATCGCATCGCTGAAGCAACGGCTTGCTCAGCCGGAGCAACTGATCGACCTGGCTGGAATCCCGGAGCTGAGCGGTATCCGCAAGGAGGGAAACTCGCTCGTCATCGGCGCCATGACACGCCATGAAAGCGTGGCCGACAGCGCCGACGTGAAAGCGCTGATCCCTGCTTTGGCGGAACTTGCCGGCGCCATTGGCGACCGCCAGATCCGTGCCATGGGCACGCTCGGTGGGTCGGTCGCCAACAACGACCCGGCGGCGTGTTATCCGAGCGCTGTGCTGGCGCTTGGCGCCACAGTGGAAACCAACAAGCGCAAGATTGCCGCCGATGATTTCTTTCAGGGCATGTTCACCACGGCGCTGGCGCCGGGCGAGCTGATCACCGCCATTCACTTTCCCGTGCCGAAGAAGGCGGCTTATGCCAAGTTCCGGCAGCCGGCTTCGCGCTTTGCGCTGGTGGGCGTGTTCGTGGCGCAAACCGCCAATGGTGTGCGCGTGGCGATCACCGGTGCAGGCAATGGCGTATTTCGTCATGCCGGGCTGGAAGCTGCTTTGTCCAAGAGCTTCACGCCCGAGGCGGTAGAGGGTGTGGCCATCGATGCCGGCGAACTCAATGCTGACCTGCATGCCAGCGCCGCCTACCGCGCGCAGCTGGTGAAGGTGCAGACCCAGCGCGCAGTACAAGCCGCCAATGGCTGAAGACGCGGGCAACGGCAAGTGCAGCTCCAGTGACAGCGGCGGCACCAGGAGCTCCGACTCCAT
>JBBSUX010000047.1:0-16367 GCA_038234045.1 Burkholderiales bacterium | reverse complement strand
GCGGCGTGATCATGCCGAGCGCGAGGTTGACCACCATGATCATGCCGAAATGCACCGGATCGACCCCGAAGTGCATTGCCACCGGTGCAAGGATGGGCGCCAGCACGATGATGGCCGCGCTGGTTTCGATGAACATTCCGATCACGAACAATGCCGCGTTCACGCCCAGCAGGAAATACACCGGAGATTTCAGCACTTGTTCGAGCCAGTGGCCGATGGCATCTGGCACACCGGCGCGTGTAATCAGATAGGCGAACAGACCCGCGTTCGCGATGATGAACATGATCACCGCGCTCGAGAGTACCGATTTGCGCACGATGGCGTAGAGATCGAAGATGCTGATTTCACGGTAGATGAGGACGCCCACCACCAGCGCATAGAACACGGCCACCGCAGAAGCCTCGGTCGGGGTGAAAACGCCGCCGTAGATGCCGCCGAGGATGATCACGGGCATCAGCAATGCCCAGCCGGCATTCCAGGTGGCGCGCCAGAAGCCGAGGCGACCTTCGCCATCGTGCTTTCCCCAGCCTTTCCACTTGCAGAAAAGATAAACAAAGAGCATCAGCGCGCCGCTGATCAGAATGCCTGGGCCAACACCCGCAACGAATAGTTCGCCGATCGAAACTTCAGCGCTCACGCCATAAAGAATCATCGGAATGGAGGGCGGAATGATCACGCCCAGCTCGGCGCTGGTGGCTTGCAGGGCGGCGGCATAGGTCACCGGATAGCCGTGCTTCACGAGCGCCGGGATCAGGATCGCGCCGATGGCGAAGGTGGTGGCAACCGACGAGCCTGAAACAGCCGCGAAGATCATGCAGGTCAGCACGCAGGTCATGGGCAGGCCACCCTGAACGCCGCCGACGAGGCTCTTCGCAAAATCGACCAGCCGTCGCGAGATGCCTCCGATTTCCATCAGATTGCCAGCCAGGATGAAAAACGGAATGGCGGCCAGCGGAAACTTGTTGATGGCGCCGTACATCTCCTTGACGGAGATCAGCATGTTGGCGTGGGCGATGTGGATGCCCAGAACTGACGCCAATCCGATCGATACCGCTACCGATACCGTCAGCGCAAAGCACAGCGCCATGGTGGCGAGCATGGCGACGGTCATTGCGCGGTCTCCAGTTCATTGCGCTGCGGGTCGATCAGATTGCCGATCACCCCCAACGCCGCGAAGATCGCCCCGACCGGCATTGCCAGGTAGGCCCAGAACATGGTGATGCTTTCCAGCCCTGCCATTTGTTGGACGCCACCCCGCTTGGCATAGTCCCAGCCATACCAGGCGAAGATGGCGAGCAGCGAAAGGGCGGCGATGGCGGTGAACCACTCAAGAAATCGGCGCACGCGTGGGCCACTCCAGCGGTAGAGCACATCGACGCTCACCATGGCGCCCAGCCTGAAGGCTGCGGGGATGCCCAAGAACACCATCCAGATCAGGCTGAAGCGGATCAGCACTTCGGTCCATGGCGCCGGGCTCTCGGTCACGAAGCGGGTAAAGATCTGGAACATCCCAAGCCCGGCCGCGATCGCCATCATCGCGCAGGCGAAGAACATGGCGAAGGCGGTCGTCCAGTGTTCAAGACGCAGGAAAAGCTGTTTCATCGGTGAAAGGTTTTGCAGATTTGCAGGTAATTGCAAGGAGGCAGGCGGAGCACAGCCGAATAGGAACGGCCTCTACCGCCAAAAATGAACAGCGCCCTCGGGCAACGTAGGCCGGAGGGCGCCGGGCAGAGCGCGCCACCAATGGCGCGCATGCCTGTGTCAGCTCGCCTTGTAGTTGCGGATCGCGTCGAGCTTGTCCTTGCCGAACTGCTTCTCGAACTGCGCTTCGACCGGTGCCAGCGCCTTGACGAACTGGGCCTTGTCGATGTTTTCAATCACCGTCACGCCCTTGGAGCGCAGGTACGCAACACCGCTCGCATCGTCGGCGTCCACGCGGGCCCGGTTGGCCTTGACACCTTCGGCCGCTGCTTCGAGGAAAGCCTTTTGGTCGGCTGGGGTCAGCTTGTCGTAATCAGCCTTGTTCATCAGAAAGACGCAAGGCGAATACACGTGGCCGGTCAGCGTGAGGTGCTTTTGCACCTGGTCGAATTTCGCGGAAATGATGACCGACAGCGGGTTTTCCTGACCGTCGACCGTGCCTTGCTGAAGTGCGGTGAACACTTCGGGGAAAGCCATGGGTGTCGTGATGATGCCGAGGCTCCTGTAGGCAGCGATATGCACCGGGTTTTCCATGGTGCGCATCTTCAGGCCTTGGAGATCGGCAGGCACCCGGATATCGACCTTGCTGTTGGTCATGTGGCGAAAACCGTTCTCGCCCCAGGCCAATGCCTTGAAACCCTTGGCGTCGAATTTGGACAGCAAATCCTGGCCGATCGGGCCGTCGAGTACCGCGCGGGCATGTGCCTTGTCGCGAAACAGGAAGGGAACGTCCAGAATCTTCGTTTCGGGGACGAAATTGGGGACCGGCCCGGTTGAGGTGAAAGTCAGTGCCTGCGTGCCCAGCTGCACAGCCTCCATCGACTCACGCTCGCCACCCAGCGAGCCGTTGTAGAAGGTCTCGATCTTGTAGCGACCATCGGTGAGCTTGCCGACCGCCTTGGCAAAGGTGTCGATCGCAACGCCCTGGTGGGAGTTTTGCGAGACGGAAATATTGATGCGCATCGTGGTCTGCGCGAAGGCTGCGCTTGCGAGGCCCAGGGTCAGTGCCAGGCCGGCGGCGATTCGGTGCAACTTCATGAGTGGTTCCGTGAAAGTCTTGTGGAGGGTAAGCACCGATTATGGGAAGCGCAGCGCCGGAGCACATCCACGTTTTCGCTAGGATCGCGGCCCAACATATGAACCTTGTAGCGCGGTCCCGCTGTGCGCATTGGCGCTCTGCGTGTTCCTCTGCTCTTACATCCCCGAATAATTCGGGCCGCCGCCGCCCTCGGGCGTGACCCAGACGATGTTTTGCGTCGGGTCCTTGATGTCGCAAGTCTTGCAGTGCACGCAGTTCTGCGCGTTGATCTGCAGCCGTTCGCGGATAGAGCCATCGGCGGCAGCTGTGGCGGCTTCGTCGGGTACGAATTCATACACACCAGCGGGGCAGTAGCGGCCCTCCGGCCCGGCGTATACCGGAAGGTTGATGCGGGTCGGCACCGTCGGGTCCTTGAGCGTCAGGTGCGCGGGCTGGTTTTCTTCATGGTTGGTGTTGCTGATGAAAACGCTGGTCAGCCGGTCGAAGGTAAGTGCGCTGTCCGGACGCGGATATTTGATCGGCTTGAACTTGGCTGCTGGCTTCAGGCGTTTGTAGTCCGCTTCGCGGCGATGGATGGTCCAGGGGATGTTGCCCTGCAGCGCCCATTGCTCGAAACCATTCATCAGCGTGCCAACGGTGCGACCCTTCTTGAACCAGGTCTTGAAGTTGCGGTCCTTGAAGAGCTCTTCGTGCAGCCAGCTTTTCTTGAACGCTTCTGGATAGCTGGTGAGCTCGTCGCTCTGGCGGCCTGCCTGCAGCGCCTCGAAAGCGGCTTCGGCCGCCAGCATGCCGGACTTGATCGCCGCGTGGCTGCCCTTGATCCGGCTCACGTTGAGGAAGCCCGCTTCACAGCCCACCAGCGCACCGCCCGGGAACACCGTTTTAGGCAAAGCCAGCAGGCCACCTGCCGTGAGCGAGCGTGCGCCATAGCTGATGCGCTTCGCGGGCTTGAGCCCAGCTTCCTGCCCCTCGAAGTAGTAGCGGATGTTGGGGTGGGTCTTGAAGCGCTGGAACTCCTCAAACGGGCTGAGATAAGGGTTTTGGTAGTCGAGCCCGACCACATAGCCGATCGCTACCTTGTTGTTCTCTGCGTGGTACATGAAAGCACCGCCGTAAGTATCCGAATCCAGTGGCCAGCCCGATCCGTGCAGTACCAGTCCGGGTGTGTGCCGGGCCGGATCGATCTCCCACAACTCCTTGATGCCAATGGCGTAGCTCTGCGGATCGCTGTCGGCATCCAGCTTGAACCGCTCGATCAGTTGCCGGCCCAGGTGGCCGCGCGAACCTTCGGCAAAGATCGTGTACTTGCCATGTAGCTCCATCCCGAGCTGAAAGCTGTCGGTGGGGTCGCCATCCTTGCCGATTCCCATGTTGCCGGTGGCAACGCCGCGCACCGAGCCGTCTTCGGCATACAGCACTTCGGCGGCCGGAAAGCCTGGAAAGATCTCGACGCCCAGTGCTTCAGCCTGCTCGGCCAGCCAGCGCGTGATGTTTCCAAGGCTCACGATGTAGTTGCCTTCGTTGTGAAAGCATTTGGGTAGCACGAAACCGGGAACTCGCGTGGCCCGCTTCTCGCTCATGAAGAGAAAGATGTCCTCCGTCACCGGCTGGTTGAGCGGTGCTCCGCGCTCCTTCCAGTCGGGGAACAGTTCGGTGATCGCGCGTGGATCCATGACTGCGCCGGAGAGGATGTGTGCGCCGGGCTCGGAACCTTTTTCCAGCACCACGACCGAGACTTCCTTTTCCTGCTCGGCGGCGAGCTGCTTCAGTCGTATTGCCGTGGAGAGTCCCGCCGGGCCGCCGCCGACAACGACTACGTCGTACTCCATCGCTTCGCGGGGGCCGAACTGGGCAAGGATTTCGTCGTGAGTCATGCGGTCTCGCTGGTCATAATGGGTTGAAGAGCGGCGGGCAGGGAGCGGGTATCCGGCCACATCGTCGGGACTATCCAATGTGCAGTCGATCTTACCTTCGAGCCAGCACCGAATAGCACGATCGTTCGCTTATTTCGCGGGCAGCACATCCGTTGTGATGTTCTTGCCCTGAACCTACGACAGCACACAACCAACAGAACTACTTCAACCATGGCCTACACCATCGATCTTTCCGGCCGCGTGGCCTTCGTAACTGGCGCTTCCAGCGGTCTTGGCGCACAGTTTGCGCAGACGCTTGCACGCGCGGGAGCTGATGTCGTGTTAGGCAGCAGACGTGTGGAGAAGTTGAAAGACGTCCGCGCTCGGATCGAAGGCGAGGGCGGAAGTGCGCATGTCATGGAGCTGGATGTGACGAGCAGGGCCAGCATCCGCGCCGCCATCGCGCATGCCGAAACAGAAGTCGGCTCGATCGACATCCTCGTCAACAACTCGGGCGTCAGCACGACGCAGCCGCTGAAAGACGTGGACGAGGAAGACTTTGATTTCGTCTTCAACACCAACGTCAAAGGCGCCTTCTTCGTCGCCCAGGAAGTCGCTCGCCGCATGATTGCGCGCGCGCAGGGTGCGGCGCCCGGCACTTACACCGGTGGCCGCATCATCAATATTGCTTCGACGGCTGGGCTCAAGGTGCTGCCGCAAATCGGCGTCTATTGCATGAGCAAGGCGGCGGTTGTTCAGATGACCAAGGCGATGGCAGTGGAGTGGGGCCGCCACGGGATCAATGTGAACGCCATCTGCCCGGGTTACATCGATACCGAAATCAACCACCACCACTGGTCGACTCCGCAGGGCGAGAAGTTGGTCGCCATGCTGCCGCGCAGACGCGTAGGCAAGCCGCAGGATCTGGATGCTTTGCTGGTGATGCTTGCGAGTGATCAGAGTCACTTCATCAACGGCGCCGTGATCGCTGCCGATGATGGTTTCTCCGTCTGATCCTTGAAGCCCATGCGTCTCGAACTGCCAGAACACAAGCGCTTCGTGCGCGCCATGACGATCCCCATCCGCTGGGGCGACATGGATGCGATGGGGCACGTCAACAACACCGTTTATTTCCGCTACCTGGAAACCGCGCGGATCGACTGGATGCGCGAGATTGGCTGCCTCAGTGGCCCGGATGCTCAGGGCCCGGTGGTCCTCAATGCGTTTTGCAATTTTCATCGGCAGGTGCGCTATCCAGGCGACCTCCTGGTCAAGCTCTATGTGAGCGACGCGGCGCGCACGACGTTTGAGAGCTGGGCGACGATCGAACGCACCGATCCACCTGGCGTTATCAGCGCATCGGGTGGAGCAACCGTTATCTGGATTGATCCTGCCGCAGAAAAAGCTGTTGCATTGCCGGACTGGATGCGAGCGATCGTTGAGGGAAAAGCCTGAAGCCCCCTTTTTGACTGGCTTGGCTGAGGAACAATACAGCGCTGGCACGCGACACCTTGGAGCCAAGACCTTCCGAACATACGCAACAAATGTGTTGTTCGCGCATATCTGGATTGCGTAATCAGCTCTTATTTTGATACCGATCCGCCCATCGGTTTGAGCATCCCTGCATGCGCAGCCAGCCAGCCTGCCGCCAATGTTTGCGCAGACACCGAATGCCCGTCCTGCAGGGGATGAAAGTCTCGCTTCAGGTAGGCCGCCATCGGCCAGGCGCAGCGCCACACGAGACCATCGCGGCCCCAGAAAAGACGCACGCCGTCGACCCAGGTTGAAGGTTTGAACAAGCTCCGGTCGTGCCACAGATTCAGGAGCGTCTGACGCATCGCGTCCCACGCAAAGATCACGCAGACGTACAGATACCAACGCACTCGCCAAGCGTGGCTACCACCAAGCGTCTGGTAGAGGTCGAAAGCGACCGCCGAATGTTCGGTTTCCTCCGCCGCGTGCCAGCGCCACACCGTTTGCACGTCCGCCTCGGCGCCGTCGAGCCAGGCGTTATGGCGTAGCGTGCCATCGGCCAGCAATGCGGTGAAGTGTTCATACGCGCAGGTGACAGCCAGCGCATGCCGCGGGTCGAGCTTGAGGCGCGCGAGCCGTTCGATCCGCCGGGCTGCGCGATGCTGCCATTGATTCACCAAGCCCTGGCGCTCCAGCACTTCGTTGTAGAGCCCGTGAATACGACGGTGCGTTGCCTCTTGCCCGATGAAGCCGGCAATGAGCGCACGCCGGGCTTCTTGCTCCGGAGTCGATGGAAGCGTTCGCGCGGCGTCGCGTACCGCGTCGATGAAAAATTGCTCGCCTACCGGAAAGCTCATCGACAAGGCATTGAAGAACTGTGTCCGAAACGCCCGCCCGCCGTGCCAGTGGCGGCCAAAGCCGCGCTTCAGGTCAACTTCGAGCTTGCGCACGATCAGATGGTCGGGTGGCTGTGCGGTGAAAGTGGGCATGGCTGCTTATGTGCGATCGGTGACGGGCGATGACTGCGAAAAATCGTCTTGACTGAATGATCAGCCCTCACTATTTATGAGCAAAAAGTGCCTCTCGCGAAATGCTGGTATGCGCTATTAGCAATCAATTCAATAGCACTCAAATAAATAGCGAGCTATCAAACGTCTCCGGCCTTTTTCTTCTCCCTCGGCACGCGCCCCATCAAAAAGAATTCCGGATTTGGCTGCATGCCCATAACGCTCGCTACGCGGTTGGAGAGCCCGAAGAACGCGGTGATGGAGGTGATGTCCCAGATGTCTTCGTCGTCGAAACCGTGCGCGTGCAGAGCCTCGAAGTCGGCATCGTCAACTTCGCTCGAACGGTCACAGACCTTCATGGCGAACGCCAGCATCGCACTTTGGCGCGGTGTGATGTCGGCCTTGCGCCAGTTCACCGCTACCTGATCGGCCATCAACGGCTTTTTCTCGTAGATGCGCAGCAAGGCGCCGTGCGCCACGACGCAGTAAAGGCACTGGTTGGCAGCGCTGGTCACGGTGACGATCATTTCCCGGTCGCCTTTTGTGAGGTGGCCGGATTCCTTGTCCATCAACGCGTCGTGATACGCGAAAAAAGCGCGCCACTCCGCTGGCCGGCGGGCCAGGGCGAGGAAGACGTTGGGAATGAACCCTGATTTTTCCTGCACCGCCAGGATGCGATCCCGGATGTCGACGGGAACCGTGGAAAATTCGGCGAGCGGGTAGCGCGGCTGTGGGTTGAGCATGAAACGGGTCTCCTTAGATGCATCGTCGAAAATCGGGCGCCGCTCGGGTGGGTTTGGCTTCCCGTATTGACGACGGTGGTACGGTGTCGTGATCAGCATTTTCACCGTCACTGCCTGAAACTGCCAATGCCTCGCGTCATAACGGGCTACTGCGGTCTACTACGTTTACTGGGTCAATCGCTCGCGTCTCGCTTTGCACTTTGGAGCACACATGTCCGACTACGAATTTCGTCCGCCAGGCTCCGAGCCACGTCGCAATGGCTCGGGCAGCCGCTTCGTGCTGTGGCTAGTGCTGTTGATCGCCGCTCTCGCCGCAGGCTGGTGGGGCTGGACGACCTGGCAACAGCAGCAGGCCGCCCAACAGCTGGCGGCCGATCAGGCTTCTGCGCAGTCGGGAGCAGAGCAAGCGATGCCAGGAGCGACCCAAATGCAGCCTCCATCTCCCGAATTGTCAGCCCTGCCGCAGTATCCGGTGGGGCAGGAGGCGGCCGCCGGCGCGTTGCCGCCGTTGGACCAGGCCGATGCCGCTGTCGAACCCGAACTCGATGCCCTCGTGGGCTCCAAGCGGGTGAATACGCTGCTGCAATCCGAAGGTTTCGTGCGCCGGGTCGTTGCCACGGTGGACAACCTTACGCGGGAGCATGCGGCCTCGCGGCTCTGGCCGGTGCAGCCCACAGCCGGGAAGTTCACCGTTGCGGGCACTCCCGGCTCGGAGCGGGTTGCCGAGGACAACGCCGGGCGCTACACCCCGGTTGTGCTGATGCTTGAGCACGTCGATGTGAAACGCGCAGCGGGTGTCTATCGCCGCCTCTACCCGTTGTTCCAGCAAGCATACGAAGAGCTGGGCTATCCCGGCAAATACTTCAACGACAGGCTGGTTGCGGTGATTGATCATCTGCTTGCTGCGCCAGAACCCGCTGGCCCGGTCCGGTTGCATTTGACCGAAGTCAGGGGTGAGGTGCCTTCGTTGCGGCCGTGGGTTCGCTACGAATATGACGATCCGGCGCTGGAATCACTTTCGTCCGGGCAAAAAATGATGGTGCGTGTGGGTCTGGTGAATGAGCGTCGACTCAAGGCACGCTTGCGGGTGGTTCGCGCGGCTGTGGTGGGAATTGGCGCTGCCGATGTGCAGAAGACGCCGCTGTCGGGGCAGTCCGGTCCACCGACGACGACTAGCAACTGATAGCCACGGAAAGGGTCGGATGACCAAGGCGACACGCGCCTCAGCGTCTTAGGGACCAAATTGGCAACTCAGGCGCCCAGCTGAGTAGCCAGATCAACAAGATCGCTGGCCGCGAAATCCCAATCTTGTGAAGGCTGCAGATCGGTGGTCTGCTGGGGTCCGTACTCGGTCGTCCGATAGACGAATGCCGTTTGCATTCCGCATTCGCGTGCTGCGGCGAGGTCGTAGTTGTGCGCGGCGACCATGCAGATCTCTTGGGGCCGCAGATCGAGAAACTCGATCGCCCGCAGATAGGTTGCTGGCGAAGGCTTGTATGCCTGCGCCACTTCGGCTCCGAGAACGGCATCCCACCGCAGCCCTGCATGTCTGGCCATATCCACGATCAGGCGGACGTTCGCGTTGGACATCGAAGCGATGATGAAGCGTGCCTTCAGTCGTTGCAGCCCCTCCAAGCTGTCAGGCCACGAGTCTAGCCGGTGCCAGGCGAGGTTGAGTGCATCGAGCTCAGCAGCCGTAATCCTGTCAGGCGACAGTCCAAAGTCCGGCAGGATGGCTGCGAGACTCTCACGGTGCAGTACATCGAGCGATACGAACGGTCGCCGCCCGCTGCGCACCTCATCCATCGCGGGCTGATAGCGACTGCGCCACGCATCGGCAAACGCGGTTGGGTCGGTCTCTGAACCGTGTCGTACGAGAAACAGCGCTGCTTCTCGCGTGACGCCACTGCGCCAGTCCACCACCGTGCCAAAGGTGTCGAACAGAAGTGCCTGGACAGTGTCGGTCCGTTGCATGGAGGTTGTCCGGTTGGATTGGTTGAGGACCAGTGAGCGTGCGTAGTATCGTATGCAGTGCTCCCCGCGCATCTGCGGTGCGGGGAGACCAAAATTGGTTTTCGTTTCTTCCCTTCGTCGACTGTCCAGGAGACTTTCTTGAACAAAGTATTTCCCTCCGCCGAGGCGGCCCTGCAGGATGTCGTGCAGGACGGCCAACTGCTCGCTGTGGGCGGTTTCGGCCTCTGCGGCATCCCAGAAGCCTTGATCCAGGCGCTGCACGACAGCGGCAAAAAGGACCTCACCGTCATCTCCAACAATGCTGGTGTCGACGGCTTTGGCCTTGGCAAACTGCTCAACACGCGGCAGATCAAAAAAATGATCGCCAGCTATGTCGGTGAAAACAAGGAGTTCGAGCGCCAGTTCCTCGCTGGCGAACTCGAACTCGAATTTACGCCGCAAGGTACGCTGGCTGAAAAGCTTCGTGCGGGCGGAGCCGGCATTCCCGCTTTCTTCACCAAGACGGGTGTCGGCACGCAGGTGGCAGAAGGTAAGGAGTTGCGCGACTTCGACGGCGAAACCTATGTGATGGAGCGGTCGTTGGCGCCCGACGTAGCGCTGGTGAAAGCCGATGTGGCCGACACTTCCGGCAACCTGCGTTTTCGTCTGACGGCGCGCAATTTCAACCCGGCGGCTGCGATGGCTGGCAAGGTCTGCATCGTCGAGGTGGAGCGGCTGGTGGAAACCGGCGAACTGGCGCCTGACGACATTCATCTGCCCGGCATTTATGTGCACCGCATCGTCCTCAATCCGAATCCGGAAAAGCGGATCGAGAAGCGCACGCTGAGTGCTGCTGCGCAAGTCGATGCCACAGCCGCCAAAAAAGAGGCCAAGGCCGTCATCGCTCAAGCCGCAGAAGTCGGCGGTGATGAGGTCGCCGTGCCAAAAGTGGACGTTCCCGCATCCACTGCCCCCCGCAAAGAAGGAGCCTGAATATGCCCTGGACCCAGGAACAGATGGCCGCTCGTGCGGCAGAAGAGCTGCAGGACGGCTTCTACGTCAACCTCGGCATCGGTATCCCGACGCTCGTCGCCAATTACACCGGCGACAAAGAGGTGTGGCTGCAATCGGAAAATGGCATGCTCGGAATCGGGCCGTTTCCCACTGAGGAGACCGTGGATGCCGACCTCATCAACGCCGGCAAGCAAACGGTGACGACCATCCCCGGCTCATCGATCTTCGGCAGCCACGACAGCTTCGCCATGATCCGTGGCGGCAAGATCAACCTCAGCATCCTCGGCGCCATGCAGGTGAGCGAAAAGGGCGATCTCGCCAACTGGATGATCCCCGGCAAGATGGTCAAGGGCATGGGCGGCGCGATGGACCTGGTCGCGGGCGTCAAGCGCGTCATCATCCTGATGGAACACGTCGCCAAGAAAAAGGACGGCACCGAGGACCTGAAGATCCTCAAGGAATGCACCTTGCCGCTCACCGGCGTAGGCGTGGTTGACCGCATCATCACCGACCTGGCCGTGATGGATGTGGTGCCCGAAGGCTTGAAGGTGGTAGAGCTGGCGCCGGGCGTGACGTTCGAGGCGTTGCAGGCGAAGACGGGCGTTGCGCTGATTCAGTAACCCGGCTGGCCGAGCCAGCAAGCGTGCAGCGGTGGTCCTCAGGACGGCCGCTGCACGCCATGGGCCTGCAGCAACCCCCGCAGGCGGCGAAGCTCGCCGCGCATGTCGAGGATCAGGGCGGCGGCATCTACGCCCGCGCCAAAATCCCGCTCCAGCCGGCGGGCTTCCAGCGCGCGCTCCAGATCCGCACCCCGAAAACGCCACTGCGTCCTGGCGTGTCGGGCGTCTGCCTCCACGATGCCCGCATCGACGAGCTGGGCCACCCATTCCAGATGGGCGCCACAGGCTCGCGCCAGTTCGTCGGCGGTAAGAGGGTGTTCACCGGCGACAACAGTGGCGGCGGTGACAACCGAAACGTCGCCTTGTGCGCTTGCCGACGCGCGCCGGCTAATGAGAGTGGTGGTCATGATTGGCTCAGCTCCTTGATTCTTTGCAGGTCGGCGATCGTCATTGCATGGCACTGCGAGGGTTGAACGACGTGCTGGCACTTGCCAGCTGCTGATAGGCAGCGCGGACGGCATCGCTGTCTGCGGGGGGCAACGCAATCTGCACCAGCAGGTAGAGGTTGCCTGCCGGATCTCCTTTGAACCCGCGACCCTTGAGCCGCAGCTTCATGCCGCCCCGCGCATTCGGCGGCACAGTCACCTCGATCACGCTGCCACCTCCAGCGCCCGGAATGGGGACTTGTACCTGTGCGCCGAGAGCGGCTTCGGTCGGTGTAACGGGCAAGTCCATATAGAGGTCGCGGCCCTCGATGCGAACGCGGGGATGCGGCGCGATGCGCACTTCCAGGAACAGGTCGCCCGGCTCGCCCTTGCCGTGGCCGGGCAGGCCTTGTTTGGCAAGCCGGATGAATTGGCCAGGCCGAACGCCCGGCGGAATGTTGACCCGAAGCGTGCGCGTCTCCCATTGCGGTCGGCCCTGTGCATCAGTTTCCAGCGCGCGCAACGTGATCTCGCGCTCGCCTCCGGCAAAGGCGTCTTCCAGTGAAACTTCAATGGCTGCGTGGTGGTCTTCACCACGGCTGTCAGGGGCGTGCCGCGCCGCGCCACGGCGCTCACCGGCGCCGAAGATCGACGAGAAGAATTCGCTGAAATCTGCGTGATCCGCCGGGCCTGCGCCAGGTGCGCGGTGAAACTCGTAGCCGGTGTCCCAGCCGGGCGGCGGCTGAAAACCGCCTGCACCGCCCTGGCCGCCGCCAAAGCCTCCTGGCTCGGCGCTGCCGCCGCGCGCCACCCGCTCGGCCAGCGCGTCATAGGCGGCACGCTTTTCCTTGTCGCGCAGCACATCGCTGGCCTCGTTGAGGTCGCGCATTTTGATTTCTGCGTCTGCCTCCTTGCTCACATCCGGGTGGTATTTGCGGGCAAGCTTGCGAAAAGCCTTGCGGATCTCGTCGTCGCTGGCAGTTTTGGGTACGCCGAGGATGTCGTAGTAGTTCTTGAAGTCCATGGGTGCAATCGGGAAGTCGATCGGGCGGAATGCAGTCGTATTCTGGGCCTGCGATCTTGCGCAGCCTGACCATGCAAGGTAGCACCGTTATCGCCGCAGCCTGCAAGCTCGCGTTGCAGCTGCAGTGCACTGCACTGCGGGCCGGCACAGCTAATCTTTCGCAACGTCCAGCCGTTGCTCAACTCTTCAGGGGTTTCACCACAGTGAAGCTTTCCTTCATGAGCTTGCGCTGCAGTGGTTCGAGCGCTGGTCTGTCATCCGCGACCCGCGTATCCGGCACGCGCTTGAGCAGATCCTCGATCAGCGTCAGCCTGCCCAACCGCTGGTCGTTGAAATCCACCAAGGTCCACGGTGCCTGCTTGGTGTGGGTCGCCTTCAGCATGGCCTCACGCGCGTCGGTGTATTGCGCATAGCGCTTTCGCGCCTCGAGGTCGATGGGGGAGAGCTTCCACCTCTTGAGCGGGTCCGCCTCGCGTTCGGCGAAGCGTTCCTCCTGCTGTGCCTGGTCGGCGGTTAGCCAGTACTTGAAGAGCAACACGCCATCGTCGATCAGCAGTTGCTCGAAGACCGGCACCTGCTTCAGAAAAGTCTGCACCTGCGCTTCGCTGGCATAGCCCATGACTGCCTCTACGCCGGCGCGGTTGTACCAGCTCCGGTCGAACAACGCGATCTCTCCGGCTGCGGGCAGATGCGCCACGTAACGCTGGAAATACCACTGCATCGATTCGCGCTCGGTCGGCTTGGGAAGTGCCACCACGCGACACTGCCGGGGGTTGAGGTGCTGCGAAACAGCTTCGATGGCGCCGCCCTTGCCAGCGGTATCACGTCCTTCGAAGATCACGAGGATCCGTTGCCCGGTAACCGCTGACCACCGCGCCATCTGGGCCAGCTTGACCTGCAGCTTTTCAAGCCGTTTGTCGTAGTCTTTGTGGGAAATGGATTTCACGTGTCGATCTCGCAGACATGCCAGCGAGGCCGGCGCTTTTGTTGGGATGCAGCGGTCGCCGCATGTGAGTTCGCAACATAACCGAGATTCGACGGTTTGAGCCGCCATTCCGGCCACTCCGCGAACAGCCTGCCTTTTGTGGCCGCCGTGGCATGGCGGTCGCCCTCCACGCGCTGGCTTCCCAGTCTGCTCTGGCCGTCCTTCGGGAAGGTGGCTCGGGCGTGGTGCTGAAGGAAAGCGGTGTCAACTGGCAGAACCGTGGTGCTTCGTTCTCGCTCGACCCGACTCACATCAATGTGTTGGCACCGGGCAAGCGGCCGTTTCATACGCTCAACCCTGCGCTGGCGCACTTGGCCGACGGGCGCACCATGGTCTACGGCAACATGGGCGGAGACGGCCAGCCGCAGAGCCAGTCCGCCGTCTTCTACCGCAGTGTCGTATGCGGTCTGAACCCCCAGGAGGCGGTTTCTGCGCCGCGCTGGCTTTTGGGCCGCACCTGGGGGCAGACCAGCGACAGCCTGAAACTGGAGAGCCGGTTTCCTCAGTCCACCGTCGACGCCCTGCGGGCGCGCGGCCACACGGTCGATGTGCTGGGCCATTTCGACGAAACCTTCGGCCATGCGGGCTGCCTGTTCCGGCATCCCGACGGTTCGCTCGAAGGCGGGTTTGATCCCCGGTCGGACGGGGCAGTTGCCGCTTACTGAACGGAGGCGCACGTTCGTTCATGGCTGACAAGGCACGACTCCTGCGCCTGACGTTGCCGTCAAACGGGGTTCGACAAGATCATTGCTTTAGACAGGAGCCTGCCGGCAACGGCGGCTTGCGTCAGCACCCTTTACAAGGAGCCCCGTTCCATGGCTAACAGCAATCTTCTCGGCGAGGAAAACCTCGATACCTCCACCACCAGCGCCACGGGCACCGACAGCCTTGGCCCGAGCGACAGCAGCGATACCGGCAGCGACACCGCAGGCACGCTCAATCCGGACGAATTTCATAGCGATTCCGATCGTTATGGAACCGGCGAACGTGCAACGGTCGAATCCAAGAGCGGCCAACCGGGAGCGGACATCCTGCCAGACCATCTCATCCCGGGCGCTTCTTCGGACGATGACGCCCAGACGCTGGCTGAAGCTGACGACGCCGCGCAGGACGAGGTGGAGGAACTGCGGACCGAATCCAGCGACAACCCGGAACAACGTGCGGATCATCCGCCGCGGTGAACGCGGTTTGCAACCCCGTCATCGCTATCGTGATGATAGCTGTTAGCGACTGTCAGGCAATCAAAAGAGGCCTGTTTCATGCATGAAACAGACCTCTTTTGATTGAGTTAGGGATCAGCCGTTGAAGGTGATCCCTAACGGCCGCCAATTGCTTAGCGCAGTCCGAAAAAGGACAGCACTGCAATTACGACGACAACTAATCCGATGATATAAATAATGGAACTCAAGGTACGGGCCCTCCTGCTGATGAAGACCGAAGCTTCACCTACCCAAACGAGCGCGACTGTAAGCCCTCATTGGAGAAGGGTGTAGGACGTGTGAATCGAAGTAGCAGCATGCTGCCGATTCAGCTACCGACACAGCTCACAGCTTTGGAATGTGAACCGTCTTGCTGATCATCAGGCTGCCGGAAAGGCCGAAGAGCAGGGTGAACGGGTGCAGCGCCCATGGCCCCAGGTTCCACACTCCTCCCCAGATCGCATCGCCTCCGATATGGCCCTCCCATGCTGCCAGCGCCAACAGGCCGACCAGCACAACACTTGTCGGGATGGGCGTTCCCTCGAAATACGGCACCTTGTCGGCACCCTCCGAAAGGGCCTCGGCCGTAACGTTGTAGCGTGCCAGCCGACTCACACCGCAGCAGACGAAATAGATCAGGGCAAGGCAATCCCAGCCGCCGTCGAGCCCTGCCGCAAAGCCGAGCGCTGCTGGCGCCACGCCAAACGAAATCACATCCGCCAGCGAGTCGAGCTCGCGACCGAGCGAGGAATGCGTCTGCCGCCAGCGGGCGATTCGCCCGTCGAACACATCGAAGATGAAGGCCGCAGGCGCCAGCGCAGCCGACCAGTAGAAAAGCCGTATATCGCCTTTGGCGGCGAATGCCATCGCGAGGAACACTGCGCCTACGCCGCACGCCGCGTTGCCGAGCGTGAAGAAGTCGGCGAGGTGAAAGCCGCGGATCATGGAGAAGTGTTTTTTGGGTCTGACTTGGGACATGGTGGGATGATGGCTTGGGATCGGGGGGAGCGGTGTTCAAGGTGTGACAGAGGATGGGTGGGGTGAGTGGGGTAGATGGGGTCGGTATTTTTTAGTGAAAATTGGTTGTGGCGCTTATTTTGCATGCGCTATTAGCTCTGATAATAATAGCGATTGTGCATTTCTAATGCTGCTGGCCGGGGTTTCGGCGCGGCGGCCGAGCGACTTTCTTTTGCTTCGCCAAAAGAAAGTAGCCAAAGAAAAGGCGACCCTGCTGTCTGCGACCCAGCGCTTCGCTTCGGGCAACCTGCGGTGCTCACTGCGAGCGGGGTCTCGCTCAACTCGCTGCGCTCAGACAGACGCGAGCCCTGATC
>JBBSUX010000046.1:0-16599 GCA_038234045.1 Burkholderiales bacterium | reverse complement strand
CGCTTTGCAGTTCGCCGTCTTCCTTCCAGCGGTGCAAGGCGGGCAAGGGATCGAATTCGCCCTTGATCGGCCAGTAGGCGCCAATCACGTCCTCCTCGCGGCCGATGAGCCAGATGCGCATGACGCGCTGGAGCGCCTCGGCGCGCTCCATGCGGTCGGCCATATCGAGCCTCCGGGCTATCAGGTCTTTGCGCAAAGCTGACTTGTCCATAATTCTCCAATGCGATTTTCGAAGATTCTGACATCCGCCCTTGCTACAGCCGCGTTTGGGGTGCTTTTAAGCACCACCAGCTCGTGTGCCGTGGCACAGCCCATTAACCCGTCCGCCGGGGACGACGTGTTGATGGAGATGTCCAAGGCGTACCGCTCGGGCGACAAAAATCGCCTGACTGCGCTCCTTCCGCTGGCGCACGGCCATGCGCTGGAGCCGTGGGCGGCGTATTGGGAACTGAAGGCTCGTCTCAGGGAGGCAGACCCTGCCGAGATCAATGCCTTTCTCGCACGCTGGGCCGGCAGTTACCAGGAAGACCGTCTGCGCAACGACTGGCTGCTGCAGCTGGGCAAAGACCGCGACTGGCCGCAGTTTCTGCAGGTACTGCAAGGCTTTCGCATGAATGATGACCGGGAAGTGCGGTGCTATGCGGCGGTAGCGAATCTGCTGCGCGGCACTGCCTCGGCCGATGTGGCTGATGTCGTTCGCCGCGACTGGTACGCCCAGCGCGACGCCGGTGACGGCTGCACTACAGCCGCAGCGCAGCTCTACGCCGTGAAAAAGCTCGACGACCTGGACATCTGGCGCAAGGCGCGTCAGGCGATCGAGGCGGGTCGGACAGGCGCTGCGGTGAAGGCGGTCGACATCGTCGCGCCCGACTCGAGTGCACTGGTCAGCAAGCTGGCAGCCAATCCGGCGCGCTTTCTGGCTGACCGTGCTGTTGCCAATTCCCGCGTCAAGAAGGAGCTGGTTACCCTGGCGCTCATCCGCATGGGTGCCACCGATCCCGATGTGGCCGCCGCGCAGCTCGAAGGCAAATGGAGCGTGCAGATCCGCGCAGAGGAGCGCAACTGGGTCTGGGGCGCCATCGGCGAGCGCGCTGCGCTGCGCCTTTCGCCCGATGCGCTCAGTTACTACGCGCATGTAACCAAGGAGATCGACCTGGATCAGGACATGCTCGCGTGGAAGGCCCGCGCGGGCCTGCGCGCTGGTCAATGGAAAGCCGTTGCCTCGGCGATAGATGGCATGGATGCCGAAACCCGCGCCGATAGCACCTGGGTTTACTGGCGTGCCCAGGCGCTGCTGAATCTGGCGCGAGTCGCGCCCCTTCAGGCGGGCGCCAAACCATCGCCCGGGGGTGAGACCGGCGGCAATGCCATGGGCGCCCTGGTCTTGCAAACGCCCGAAGCGATGCGTGCAGAAGCCGCGCGCTTGCTGCAAAGCATCGCGTCGCCGCGCGGTTTCTATGAAGAGCTCGCCATGGAATCTCTGGGCCAGCGCATCGCCCCGCCGGCGCCTCCCGCACCGCCTACGCTGGCCGAGCAGGAAGCCGCGCGCACCAACCCCGCGCTTGCGCGCGGTCTCTACGCGATCCTGATGGGTTTGCGCAGCGAAGGGGTGCGCGAGTGGAATTACGGTACCAATCTGCACACCCCCGGCGGCATGAACGAGCGCGAGCTGCTCGCCGCTGCCGCAATGGCCTGCCAGAGCCAGATCTGGGACCGCTGCATCAACACCAGCGAACGAACCCCCGTGGTCTTCAATGCCGCGCAGCGCTTTCCCATGCCGCACGAGGCGCAGGTGGTGCAACGCAGCCGGCAGATCGGGCTTGATCCCGCCTATGTCTACGGGCTCATCCGACAGGAGAGCCGGTTCATCATCGACGCGCGATCAGGTGTGGGCGCTTCGGGGCTGATGCAGGTGATGCCCGCCACCGCACGGTGGACAGCGCGCAAGATCGGACTGGAAGGGTTCTCGCCCGACCAGATCCATGACCGCGATACCAACATCACCATCGGCACGGCGTATCTGAAGTTGGCGCTCGATGATTTTGGCGACTCCATGCCCCTTGCTGCCGCGGCCTACAACGCCGGCCCGGGGCGCCCTCGCAAGTGGCGCGAAGGGCCGGTGCTGGACGGCGCCATCTGGGCTGAAAACATTCCCTTCACCGAGACGCGCGACTATGTGAAGAAGGTGCTGGCCAACACCACTATGTATGCCGCCATGCTGACCGGTCAGCCGCAATCGCTGCGACAACGTCTGGGCACTGTGGGGCCAGCAGACCCAAGCTTTGTGGAGCCCGCAAAGGATCTGCCCTGACCCCCCGGGATTCGGTGCGCACATCCCGGGTGCGCATTGCTCCTACGCGCATTCGGGCCGATACGGCCCGACACCCCTGCCGGATTTCGAGATGATTGGACAGGTCTGCCGCTATTAACTGCAGGCGGACAGCCATACCAAGAACTTCAACAGGGGGAATTCATATGCTCAAGTGGGCCATCATTGCGGCGATCGTTTCGGTCATCGCCGGTTTCTTCGGTTTTTCGGGCGTATCTGCCGCCTCGGCTGGCATCGCCAAGGTGCTGTTCGTGATCGCCATCATCGTGTTCCTGATTTTCCTGGTGCTGGCGCTGGTGGGTGGTGCGGTCGTTTTCTAGTGGAGAGAAACCGTTACGTAACATCCAGGGCCTCTCCAATGAAATGAGGGTCTTGGGAGCGACGCGGATTTTTCCAGATCACGCGCTTTTCATGACGTGAAGCGCACTCGTCGAGAAAAGCCGTGTATTCAGACCTAGGCGCAATGCCACTAAGGCTGCATTTAGCGAGTCACTGTTGTCGATGTGGAGCGTGTTTTCGGGAAGCTCGACATCGACCCTGCGGCTGAGGCGTTGACCAATGGCCTCTGCGGTTTCGCGACCTCGCATTTGCAATCTTTGACGAAGTATGTCGGGCGATGCGGTGATGTGAACAACGCTTGCTGCAGGAAATCTGGAGATGAGGCTGCCCAGGTATTGCCTCGAACCATTGACGAAAACGCAGTCACCGCGATCGAGCGGTTCCAGCTCTGTGGCGCGTACGCCGTAACGCAAGCCATTGGCCTGCCAGTGCAGAGCAAAGACTTGCCGCTCTTGCAAGCGCAAAAAATCAAACACGCTCACGCTCTCATGTGCCTCCCCGCCTGCCTCGGTTTTGCGTGTGACGGTGCGGCGTGCCCAATGGGCGGCGGGCATATCTCTCCAGTCATCGCGCAAGCCCTGCAGCACGCTGTCTTTTCCGGCGCCCGATGGACCAACCACATAAATCAACCGGTGCGTCATGGAGCCAGGTCCCATTGTTCGAGCAAGGTGAAATCGGCGCCGGGCGTCGCTTCGACAAATGCCGAGAGCCGGTCGATGCGCAAGGGCGGCAAGGTCGCGAAATGATCTACCGCCGCGCGCTGGATCTGCACCAGCTGGTCGCCGGTTAATTCATCGAGCGTTGAGGTGAGCGAAAAATGGAACTGGAATCTGTCGAGCACCCACGGGTAACCCCATGCCAGCAACAGCGCGTCTTCCTCTCGCGTCAGTGGCGCACGGCGGCGACGGGCCAGCTCGGCTTCGCCTAACGGCGCGGCCAATGGCTGCAAGTGCTGAACGCAGTCGTTCGCCAGCAGCCCCAAGGCCGCCGGCGGTGCGGTGGGCCGCAACGCGAGGAAGCCGCCGACGCTCGCCACGTGAAGCTTCTCGAGCGCGAAGCTTCGGTGATCGCGGGCAATGGCGGCCAGCCCATCGCGTAGCGCCGCCATCCCCACACCGGGTGCGAGGCGAAATGGAGCTTTGAGCGTGGCGTGCCAGCCATAACGACGCGGATCGAGAGTGAGCTGCGCAAATCTTCCGGCACTCAGCCCCGCAATGGAAGGCTGAGGCAATTCACGGCGTTGCGCAGCACAACGGCCCAACCACTCGCTGCCGAGCGTCCACCATGCAGATTGCGGATCAGGCGCTGCATAGATTGCGACCCGGTAGGGCAAGCGTGTTTCAGCCACCCTGATCGTCGTCCACCGTCAAGGTGACGCGGTCGCCGGCGAACCATGTGCAGGCGTATTCAATCGGCGCACTCTCGGGGTCCACGTTGACACTGCTGACATACAGCACGGGCCGCGACGCCGGTTGCTGCAGGTGGGCGGCAATATCCGTATCCGGCATTCGAGCGCTGATCCGGCTTTGCCTTCGTGTGTAGTCGGGAACGGCTAGCTTCGCAAAGGCCTGGGTGATCGATCCGCTCTCACGCAGCAGCATGTCAAGGCCTGCAAATCTGGGGCAGGGAAAGTAACGGTCGCTGAAGTGCAGCGATTGCCCGCCGCCGTCGCCAAGCACCTGGAGGTGCAACACCGACGCACCCGCGCGCACGGCCAGCGCGCGGGCCACATCGGCACTGGCCCGCAGCGTGCGCGATGACAACACCTGCATACCGCCTTGCAAGCCCGCTTGAACGAGGCTCTGGCGGTGGCGCGTGCGCCGGCCGAGCACGAGATCGACAGCGAAGTCTTCGACGTAGGTGCCGCTGCCCTGGCTGGCGCGCAACAGGCCCAGCTGGCGCAGGCTGCCCACCGAACGACGGATCGTGTGGCGATTGACGCCGAACTGCTGCGCCAATGTGTGTTCTGAAGGCAGCCGTTGGCCTGGCGCGTAAACACCGCGGCGAATGGCTTCGGTCAGTTCACCGGCGATACGCGCCCAGAAGCTGTGTTCCGGGTCAGGAGAAGCGAGTGAGGAGGTCAGGGTTCTTGTCATGAAAGGGACACACGCTACGCCTAATCTGGCGGCATTCCTAAGTTGTCTACACAAATTTCAGACTACCACGACAATGTTTCACGCGTTTGACAACACCGACCCCAACCGGTCTCCGCAGCGATCCGAATGGATGGCGCTGTTAGCCCGCGCGCCGCTGGCGTTGCTCGAGCAAGGCCTCGACCAGCAGGCCGCATCTGCAGCTCGGTGGCTCAGGCGGCCCGAGACGGGGCTTTTCATGGTGCAGGGCCGCGTCGGCGGAACCGGCGAGCGTTTCAACCTTGGCGAGGTGACCGTTACGCGCTGCGCCCTGCGCATGGGCGAAGACGCTGCGGTCGCCACTAACGCCATAGGGATCGCTTATGTATTGGGGCGCAACCACCGGCAGGCTCAACTCGCCGCAGTGGCCGACGCATTGCTGCAGAACCCTGTGCACAGCGAAACGCTGGAAGCCGCCCTGCTGCACCCGGTCCGGCTCCACCTCGCGCTGGAGCGTGAGCAACGCGCCGCCCGGGCAGAAGCCACGAAGGTGGATTTCTTCACCGTCGCCCGGGAAGCAGGCGATACCGATGAGGAGGACGAGGCATGAAAACCGAAGACCTGCAAGAGGTGCGCGGCGCGTTTCACGATGGGGCGCTGGGAAGTCAGGCAGTGTTTCGCACGGCGCTGAGCGCCTTGTCGCACCCGGGCCGTCTCCATGAGATGCCAGCCGTCACCGAGCTTCCACGACACGGATACGGCGCCGCAGCCGCGCTGTTGCTGGCCTTGGTCGACAGTGATTGCAGCGTCTGGCTCTCGCCGCAGCTCGCCCACACAGACGCCGCTGCCTGGCTCCGATTTCACACTGGTTGTGGCTGGGCAGCCGTACCGGCCTCGGCCCGCTTCTTGTGGATCGCCGAAGGCGATGCGATGCCTGTGTTGTCGTCATTGGCGCTGGGCACTGACGAATACCCCGACCAATCCGCGACGGTCGTCATCGAAGTGCCGGCCCTGCTCGACACCCCGCATGCCAACGCGAAGGCGTTGGACCTGCAAGGACCGGGCATCGCAAAGACGCAGGCCTTGTCGGTCAGCGGTCTGCCTGAAGACTTTGCGTCGCAGTGGGGCACCAACTACGGCGTCTTTCCGCGCGGCGCAGACCTTTTCCTGGCCAGTACTACCCACATCGCGGGCTTGCCCCGCAGCACACGCATCCTGGAGCAATGACATGTACGTGGCCGTGAAAGGCGGAGAAACCGCCATCCTCAACAGCTATGCCGTGCTGGCCCTCCAGCGCCGTGGGGACCCGCAGCAACCCGAGCTCAGCGTGGACCAGATTCGACAGCAGATGAAGCTGGCGGTAGATCGCGTCATGACCGAGGGATCGGTGTACGACCCCGAGCTCGCCGCGCTGGCGATCAAGCAAGCAGCAGGCGATCTGGTGGAAGCCATTTTCCTGCTGCGCGCCTACCGTGCCACGCTGCCACGCCTGGGCGATACGCGGCCGCTGCGCACCGAGCAGATGCGACCCGACCGCCGCGTTTCCGCCATTTTCAAGGACTTGCCCGGCGGCCAGATCCTCGGCCCGACCTATGACTACACGCAGCGCCTGCTGGACTTCACATTGCTGGCCACCGGCAGCGGCGCGGATGGTTCGGACAACGCGACCGCTGAAGTGCCTGCGCCCGCCCCGCGGGTGGTCGACCTGTTGAACCAGGAAGGTCTGATCGAGACACACCCCGTTCCCGAAGGTGATCCGGCCCCGGCGGACCTCACGCGCGAGCCGCTGCGGTTTCCAGCCACGCGTGCCACACGACTGCAGAACCTGGCGCGCGCGGACGAAGGCTTTTTGTTGGCGATGGCCTATTCCACCCAGCGCGGGTACTCCCACACCCACCCCTTCGCAGGCGAAGTGCGCATGGGTCAGGTCGCGGTGGAGCTGGAACCGGAAGAGCTGGACTTTTCGCTCTCGATTGGCGACATCGAGATAACCGAATGCGAGATGGTCAACCAGTTCGGTGGCAGCAAGACGGAGCCGCCCCAGTTCACGCGCGGCTACGGTCTGGCCTTTGGCCACAGCGAGCGAAAGGCAATGGCGATGAGCCTGGTCGACCGCGCCTTGCGCGCTGAAGAGCTGGGCGAAGCGGTAGAGGCGCCCGCTCAGATGCCGGAGTTCGTGCTCTCGCACAGCGACAGCCTGGAAGCGTCGGGCTTCGTGCAACACCTGAAGTTGCCGCATTACGTGGACTTCCAGTCCGAACTCGAACTGGTGCGGCGCCTGCGTGCGGAAGCGGCGCGCACCGCGTCAACGCATATCGCACAGGAGCGCCCATGAACGCCCCGCTGCCCCCCGATCTGCTCGGCCCCGGATCCTCGGGAACAGAACCCGGCGTCAACTTCGCCTACCTGGACGAGCGCACCAAGCGCATGATTCGCCGCGCCATCCTCAAGGCGGTCGCGATTCCCGGTTACCAGGTGCCGTTTGGCTCTCGCGAAATGCCGCTGCCCTACGGGTGGGGCACGGGGGGCATCCAGGTCACGGCCTCGGTGATCGGCCCCGACGACACGTTGAAGGTGATTGACCAAGGCGCGGACGACACGGTCAACGCGGTCAACATCCGCCGCTTCTTCCAGCGCACCACCGGCGTGCCGGTGACCACGCGCACCCAGGACGCCACCGTCATCCAGACGCGCCATCGCATCCCCGAGACGCCGCTGAAAGAAGGGCAGGTGCTCGTCTATCAGGTGCCGATGCCAGAGCCCATGCAACGCCTGGAGCCGCGCGAAACCGAGACGCGCACGCTGCATGCGCTGGCCGAATATGGGTTGATGCACGTGAAGCTCTACGAAGACATTGCGCGCTTCGGCCACATCGCCACCACCTACGATTATCCGGTGATGGTCAACGGCCGCTACCTCATGGCGCCCTCGCCGATCCCTAAATTCGACAATCCCAAGATGCACATGAGCCCGGCGCTGCAGCTGTTCGGTGCCGGCCGCGAAAAGCGCATCTACGCGGTGCCGCCCTATACGGCGGTCGAAAGCCTGGGTTTTGAAGACCACCCGTTTGAGGTGCAGCGCTGGGATGAGCCTTGCGCCCTCTGCGGTGCGACCGACAGCTTCCTTGACGAAATCATCACCGACGACCAGGGCACGCGCCTGCACGTCTGCTCGGACTCGGACCACTGCCAGGAACGGCAGGCAGCGCAGGTCGTCCAGGATGGGCCGAGCGGAGTGATCGCGTGAACGATCTGCAGTTGCAACTGCGCGAAGCCAGCGCTGACGATCTGCCGCAGGTGCTGGCGTTGTACGCGCAGCCCGGCCTGGGCGATGCGCGCTTGCTCGACCCGGCTCGCGCCCGGGATATCCATGCCAGCTTCGCACGCTACCCCAGCTACCGCCTGTTCGTGGCCTGTGGTGCCGGCGACAAGGTGCTCGGCAGCTACGCGTTGCTCGTGATGCACAACCTGGCCCACATGGGCACGCCCTCGGCCATCGTCGAAGACGTGGTGGTCGATGAAAGCCAGCGTGGCCTGGGCATCGGTCGCCGGATGATGGACCACGCCATGGCTCTGGCGCGCGAGGCGGGCTGCTACAAGCTCGCGCTCTCTTCGAATCTCAAGCGCACCCGCGCGCACGCCTTTTACGAATCGCTGGGCTTTGAACGGCACGGCCTGAGTTTTCTCGTCACGCTCTGAGACATCCCTGCCCATGCAAAACCACCCCTCTCCACTGTTGCGCGTGCGCGGCGTAAGCAAAAACTACGGCCGGCAAGTGGCCTTGCAAGCCGCCTCCTTTGACCTGTGGCCTGGAGAGGTGCTCGCCATCGTGGGCGAATCCGGCTCAGGCAAGACCACTTTGCTCAACGCACTGGCGGCGCGTCTTGCGCCCGATAGCGGCGAGGTGCAGTTCCAGAGCCGCGAAGGTGAACTGCAAGACGTGCACACCATGAGCCAGGCGCAGCAACGCTTGCTGGCGCGCACCGATTGGGGCTTTGTGCACCAGCACGCTGCAGATGGTCTTCGCATGGACGTCTCGGCGGGTGCCAATGTGTGCGAGCGCCTCATGGGCCTGGGCCAGCGCCACTATGGTGCTTTGCGCACGCAAGCAGAGGAATGGCTGCAGCGTGTGGAGATAGATCCGATCCGCATCGACGATGCACCGCGCACTTTCTCCGGCGGCATGCGGCAGCGCCTGCAAATCGCGCGCAACCTCGTAACGCAGCCGCGCCTGGTGTTCATGGACGAGCCTACCTCGGGCCTCGACGTGTCGGTCCAGGCGCGCCTGTTGGACATGCTGCGCCAGCTCTCCCGCGAGATGCAGTTGGCCGTAATCATCGTGACGCACGACCTGGCCGTGGCCCGCCTGCTGGCCCACCGCATGGTGGTGATGCAACGCGGCCGGGTGGTCGAGACGGGCCTGACCGATCAGGTGCTCGACGACCCCCAACACCCCTATACCCAACTGCTGGTCGCTTCGGTGCTGCAACCATGACATCCATCCTTACTTCGGCCAACGCCCCATCCACTCCCGTTTTGACGCTCGAAGGCGTGTCCAAGCGCTTCACCCTGCACCACCAGCACGGCGTCGTATTGCCCGTATTTGACCGTGTGGACCTTGAAATTCGCCCAGGCGAGTGCGTGGTGCTCGATGGCCCCTCCGGTATGGGCAAGAGCACTTTGCTGAAGCTGGTCTACGCCAGTTACCGCGCTTCCAGCGGCAGCATCTGGGTGCGACAGGCTGACGGCCAGCGCGTCGATCTGGCCCAGGCGGAACCACGTGAACTGATCGCCTTGCGCCGCCACACCATCGGCTACGTCAGCCAGTTTTTGCGCGTGATTCCGCGCGTCTCGACCTTGGACGTGGTGGCCGAACCGCTGGCGGAGGACGCTGGCGGCGACAGGGCTGCGCTTGAAGCCGCGCGCGAACAAGCCCGCCGTTGGCTCACGCGCCTGCATATTCCTGAGCGGCTATGGGCGTTACCGCCCGCCACGTTTTCTGGCGGCGAGCAGCAGCGCGTCAACATCGCACGCAACCTGATCAAGCCCAAGCGCCTGTTGTTGCTCGATGAGCCCACCGCATCGCTCGACGCGGCCAACACGCGAACCGTGATCGAGCTGATTGGCGAGGCGCGTGATCGTGGCGCCGCGCTGTTGGGCATCTTCCACGACCGCGCCGTGGCCGATGCCGTGGCCACCCGCCGTGTGCCGGTGGCTTCGTTTCGCCAATCCGAAACATCCATTGCCCACGCACATCCGCAAGGAGAATTCACATGAACGCCCCCCACGACTTGCCGGCATCGGCCCTGCACACCGCAGAGATGACGCTGGGCAATGCACGACTTGTGCTGGCTGACGAAGTGATCACCGGTTCGCTCCAGGTGCGCAACGGGCGCATCACCGCCGTCGACAGTGGTACATCCGTCCCGGCGGGCGCGCAGGATCTGGGGGGTGACCTGTTGCTGCCCGGCCTGGTTGAAATCCACACCGACAATTTCGAGCGCCACCTGATGCCGCGCCCCAAGGTACGCTGGGCCGAGCTGCCTGCCTTGCTTGCGCACGATGCCGAGATCGCGGCGGCGGGCATCACTACGGTCTACGACGCGCTGGGCGTGGGCGAAGCCGATACAGACAGCTTGCGCGGTCACGCGTGGGACGACGTGATCACAACGCTGGAGGAATGCACGCAACGTGATTTGCTGCGCGCCGAGCACCGCCTGCACGTGCGCTGCGAGCTGCCTGCGCCCAACACCATCGATCTGTTTCAGCCTTTTCTGGACCACCCTCTCGTGGGAATGATCTCACTGATGGACCATACCCCCGGCCAGCGACAGTGGGAGAACATCGAACATGCCCGCGTTTATTTCACCGGAAAAAAAGGTTGGAGCGAGGCGAAATTTCAGCGCCAGGTGGCGGAAGCCGCCGAGCTGCAGGAACGCTATGCCCAACCCCATCGCCGCCACTTCGTCAACTACGCCTGCCAACGCCGCATTGCCTTGGCCAGTCACGACGACACCACACTGGCCCATGTAGAAGAAGCCCATGCCGATGGTGTCAGCGTGTCCGAATTTCCGACCACCGAGCTGGCGGCACTTGCCGCCCGCGAGCGCGGCATGCTCACCGTGATGGGGGCCCCCAACGTAGTTCGTGGAGGCTCCCATTCGGGCAACGTGGCGGCATCCCACCTGGCCAGCCTGGGCCTGCTGGACATTCTCTCCAGCGACTACGTGCCCGGCAGCTTGCTGACCGCCGCACTGCGGTTGGTGGACAACGGTCACATGAATCTCCCGCAGGCGGTTGCCACCATCGGCCGCAACCCGGCACGTGCGGTCGGTCTGCACGACCGCGGTGAAATCACCGCCGGCCTGAAGGCCGACCTGGTGCAGGTGCGCTTGGTCGAGGGTGCAGGCGGACACCACCACGCCGTGGTGCGCGCCGTCTGGCGCGAGGGCCGGCGCGTGCTCTGAGCCGAGCTTGGCCATGCAGACCGCGGTCGGGCAAGCCGAAGCCACAGCCACAGCCACAGCCACAGCCACAGAAACTTCCTGAAGGTGTCAAACGGTTGTCATACAGAACGCTGACACTTTGATTTGTCTGGATAACTTGTCTAGATAACTTGCTTTTTCTGGAAAGTGAATTCATGTCTAACGCCCTGAGCATCCGACACCTGAGCAAACGCTTTCCTGGCGGGAAGCTGGCGCTTGACGACATCAATCTTGAGATCCGCGAAGGCGAGATGGTGGCGCTGATCGGCGCATCGGGCTCGGGCAAATCGACCTTGCTGCGACACGTAGCGGGCTTGATGGCCGCCGACAACACGCCTGGTTCTGTGATCGAGATCGCGGGCCAGTGCGTGCAGCGCGACGGGCGCATTCAGAAAAACGTGCGCCGCATCCGATCAAAAGTTGGCTTCGTGTTTCAGCAGTTCAACCTGGTGGACCGCCTGCCGGTGCTGGTCAATGTGCTGGTAGGTCGCCTGCATGGCATGCCGTGGTGGCGCGCCTGGACGCGCTGGTTCAATGCGCAAGAACGCCAACTCGCCATGGAGGCGCTGAGCCGGGTCGGCATCGCCGAGTGCCATGCGCAGCGCGCGTCCACCCTTTCGGGCGGGCAGCAGCAACGCGCAGCTATCGCCCGCGCACTGGTGCAAGGCGCAAAAGTGGTGTTGGCAGACGAGCCGATTGCTTCTCTCGACCCCGAGTCGTGCCGCAAGGTGATGGAGATTCTCGCGCGCATCAACCGTGAAGACGCCTGCACCGTAGTGGTGTCGCTGCACCAAGTCGACGTGGCCATGCGCTACTGCCCGCGCACCATTGCGCTGAACCAGGGTCGAGTGGTGTACGACGGCCCTTCCAGCGCGCTTACGCCGGCGCTGCTTCGCAGCTTGTACGGCATGCAGGCCGATGAAATTCTCAATGGCAGCGCAACGCTGCACGAACCTTCAACCCCGGCTCAGCGTTCCGTCAAAGCGCGCTGGCCAGCCCCGCTGGCCCAAGCTGCCTGAACACCAGCAAATTTCCCACGCATTGCTCCCATCCATTGCTATTTTTCAATTCAAGGAGGTCTTCCATGATCAAGCAAACCCTAGCCGCGCTCGCGCTCGGCGCGACTCTCACCGTCTCCTGGGCGCAAGACATCAATTTCGGCATCATTTCCACCGAGTCTTCGCAAAACCTCAAGTCAGACTGGCAACCGCTGATAGATGACATGGCCAGGCAGACCGGTCTGACGATCAAGCCATTCTTTGCCTCTGACTACGCCGGCATCATCGAAGGCATGCGTTTCAACAAAGTGCAAGTCGCATGGCTTGGAAACAAGTCGGCCATGGAAGCCGTGGACCGAGCCAACGGTGAAATCTTTGCCCAGATGGTCAATGCCGACGGTACGCAGGGCTACTACTCGCACCTGATCGTGAACAAGGACAGCCCGCTTCACTCGCTCGACGACGTTCTGAAGAATGGCAAGTCGCTGTCCTTTGGCAACGGTGACCCGAATTCCACCTCCGGATTCCTGGTTCCCGGCTATTACGTGTTCGCCAAGAACAAGATCGATGCAAAGAGCTTCTTCAAGGTAGTGCGCAGTGCCAACCACGAAAGCAACGCACTTGCCGTGGCTAACCACCAGGTGGATGTAGCCACCAACAACAGCGAAAACCTGGAAAAGATCAGGGAGCGCCAGCCCGAGAAATTCAAGGAAATTCGCGTGATCTGGACCTCGCCTCTGATCCCTTTGGACCCTCTGGTGATGAGCAAGAGCTTGCCTTCTGAAACCAAGGAGAAGATCAAGAAATTCTTCTACAACTATGCCAAGACCGATGCGCATGAAAAAGAGGTCGTCATCAAGCTCTCCAAGCTCTCGGGGTTCAAGCCATCGACCAATGCGCAACTGCTGCCGATCCGCCAGCTCGCGCTCTTCAGCCAGCGCAACAAGATCGACGCCGACACCACCCTGGAGGCTGCCGACAAGGCCGCCAAGTTGGCCGAGCTCGACCAGAAGCTCGCCGCCCTGCAATAACGTGACCCGTAGAAGGCCTGTCCGATGGCAGGCCTTTTCGCGATCGGAGAAAAATAAGTGGGCTCAATCACTGCACGTCGGACCGAAGCGGCTATTCACGGTGCCGCCGCTGCGAAGCGCCACAGCCTGGGTTGGTATTTGGGTTGGGCAGGGGTCGTATTTTTGTTGGCGGCATCGTGGAACGGTGCTGACATGCGCCCCATGGACCTCTGGCGCTATTCAAACAACATGGCCCAGTACGCCAGCGAATTCTTTCCGCCGAATTTCGGTAGTTGGCGTTTCTACGTTGAGGAGATGCTGGTCACGATTCAGATAGCCGTGTGGGGTACTGCGCTGGCGGTTGTCGTGGCGGTGCCGTTGGGCCTGTTGGCTTCGTCCAATATCGTGCCTTGGTGGATATACCAGCCCGTGCGGCGCCTGCTGGACGCCTGTCGCGCGATCAACGAGTTGGTATTTGCGATGTTGTTCGTTGTCGCGGTGGGTCTGGGTCCATTCGCGGGCGTCCTGGCTTTGTGGGTTCACACGGCGGGTACCTTGGCAAAACTGTTCTCCGAAGCGGTCGAGGCGATCGACCCGCAACCAGTCGAAGGAATCCGGTCAACGGGCGCTTCGGCTCTTCACGAAATCGTGTATGGCGTGATCCCCCAGGTCATGCCGCTCTGGATCTCCTACACGCTCTATCGCTTCGAAGCCAACGTGCGCTCGGCTTCTGTGGTGGGCATGGTCGGCGCGGGCGGTATCGGCGTCGTGTTGTGGGAAATCATCCGCAGCTTTCAGTATGCGGAGACCGGAGCCGTCATGATCATCATCATCGTGACCGTCAGCTTGATTGATCTGCTTTCTTCACGCGTGCGCAAGCTCATGATTTAGGGAGACCTGCGATGGCTTTGAACCTTGAGGATGTCGAACAGTTGCTGACCCACCGTGGTCGCAGCCTTTACGGCAGGGAGGCGGTCACGCAGCTTGAGCATGCGCTGCAATGTGCCCAGCTTGCCGAGATCGCAAAAGAAACTCCCGAAACCATAGCCGCATGTCTTCTGCACGACCTTGGCCACCTGGTCGCCGCGGAGCGAGCGGATTCCCTGGAGAAAGAACTCGAACGCGATGACCTGCATCAGTATGTAGCGCTGCCTTTTCTTCGGACACGCATGCCTGACGCAGTGCTGGAGCCGATCCGACTGCACGTGGATGCAAAGCGGTATCTCTGCCATGTCGAGCAGGACTACGAATCCCTGTTGTCGCCGGCATCGCAGCACAGCCTGAGGCAACAGGGTGGAGCTTTCAATGCTGAGCAAGCGCAAACGTTCATGACGCAGGCCTATTCAGGTGAGGCAGTTCGCCTGCGCCATTACGATGACCTTGCCAAGGTACCCGACAAGCTTGTGCCTGGCCTTGATCACTATCGCCCCTTGCTCGCGCGGTGGTTGTAGCTCGCTGTCGACGGGTTCTGCACTCGACATGCCCTTTCGAAGGCCAAGAGCGACTTCTGGGAGTTTTTTCTACTGCCGTGCGCTGTTTCTGTTCGGAGAAGAAATCCCAATCGCCCTGGGTCAGGAAGTGTCACCAGGACCCAACCGATCACCGGTCGTACACGATGCCGCCGACCTGCTCGACCGCTCCCGCGCTTTCCAGTTGCGCGAGCACGTCGCTACACCAAGCGTCGAGCGAAACGTCTGAGAAATGCCGAGCGTGCAAAGCGCGCAACAGTGGGGTGGCTTCTACCCAACTCAGCAGAACAGCCATGTCCTGTTGTCGCCACTCCAGCAGCTTGAATTTCAGCAGCACCTTGGCCGCGTGCCGTGCATGCCGCAGCGGTTTCTGCACGAAGGCACTCAGCCTGCGCCGCGCGGTAGACAGCGCTCTACCCACCGCGACAAAGACCGGCCCGTGTCCCGGAATCACCGTGAGCGGAGCCAGCGCTTCTATCAGGTCGAGTGTCGCGGCAACATCGTCGAACGCGTGAATCCCGTCGAGCTCCGGAAACACCACGCCAAACCCGTCGGCCCACAGCGCATCGCCCGAGACGAGCGTGCGGGACACGGGCTCGAATAGCACCACCGCGTGCGCATCGTGACCCGGCGCCGCATGCACTTCCCAAACATGCTGCCCGAGGGCGATCGCGCTGCCCGGTTGCAGCAGCCCGCTGAACCCGAACGGCGGACAAAGCTGGCCGGTGGCGACATAGCTCAGAGCCGCTTCATCCCAGATTTGCACCGCTGCTGATTCACCCGGCGGAATGAGGGTGGCAAGCGCCGGATAGTGCGCCTGCAACGCAGCATTGCCCCCGCAGTGATCGCTATGCAGATGCGTATTCACCAGTAATTCGAGCGGCTGGTTTTCCAGCGCGGATGCGACTAACGCGACCGTTTGATCGGCGTGCGTGCAATAACCGCTGTCGATCAGCGCCGTCGGCCCATCACCGCCTGTGAGCAGCACGTTGTTGGCGGATAACCAGCCACGCTCGAAGACCTGGACGCCGGAGGGAAGCGATGCGGTCACGAGGGGAAAATCTCGAATTTCATGAATGAAATAGGCCTCTAGCGCTTTATCTATAAGCGCTATTAGCTATCAATAGTGTGTTGATGGCGGTATGGCTGGAGTCTTGCAGCCACGCCTTAAACAGTTTCCGGCACGTCGCGCAACTCTCGACGCAGGATCTTGCCCACGTTGGTCTTGGGCAAGGATTCGCGGAATTCCACCGTGCGCGGGCGCTTGTAGCCCGTCAGCCGGTCATGGCAAAAGCGCAGCACTTCGTCTTCGGTGAGGGCAGGGTCCTTCTTCACGACGAAGAGCCGGATCGCCTCGCCCTGCTTCTCGTCGGGTACGCCCACTGCAGCGCATTCGAGCACGCCGGGACATAGCGACACCACGTTTTCAAGCTCGTTGGGAAACACGTTAAAGCCGCTCACCAGGATCATGTCCTTCTTGCGGTCGACGATTCGGGTGCTGCCGTCCGGCGCCATGATGCCGATATCGCCAGTGCGCATGAACTTGTCGGCAGTGAAGGCGCGCGCGGTTTCTTCTGGCTGGCCCCAGTAGCCGCGCATGACGTTCTCGCCGCGGATGCAGATCTCGCCCGGCGTACCAAAAGCCACCGTGTTGCCGGCATCGTCCTTGATGGCGATATCGATACCAGACAGCGGCAGGCCAATGGTGCCGCTGAAGCTCATGGAATTGGTAGGGTTGTTGGTGCCGATAGCGCAGGTTTCGCTCATGCCCCAGCCCTCGACCATGACACAGCCCGTCACCTTCTGCCACTCACGCGCCGTGCCTTCGCTCGCGGCCATCCCGCCAGCCTGCGAAGCCTTGAGCCCCGAGAAATCCAGCGCCCTGAATTCCGCGTTTT
>JBBSUX010000045.1:0-16639 GCA_038234045.1 Burkholderiales bacterium | reverse complement strand
CGGCAAGCTGCTGGTGTCCACGCGCGACGAGGATGTCGCGCAGCTGGAGGTGATCCGCGCGCGCGCCGAAGCCTGCGGCGTGACCGACCTGCGCTTGTTGACGGGTGACGAAGCCCGCGCCATGGAGCCGGCATTGTCTTGCGTGGCGGCGCTGTGGTCGCCGTCGAGCGGCATCGTCGATAGCCACGGGTTGATGACGGCGTTGCTGGCCGACGCAGAAGCGGCAGGCGCCACGCTGGCATTGGCCAGCCACATTAACCGCGCGGAACGGCAATCAGCGGCGGATGCGGGCGGCGAAGGGTGGCTGGTGCACATGCGAGCCGGTGATGAAGGCGAAGTGAATGGCAACGCCGACGGCGAAGATTTCGCTCTCCACAGCCGCTGGATCATCAATGCGGCCGGGCTCGATTCACAAACCGTTGCCCACGCCATGCAGGGCTTTCCGGCCGAAGCCATTCCGGCACGCCACATCGCGCGGGGCGACTACTTCAGCTTGAGCGGCCGCGCGCCTTTCACGCGCCTCATCTACCCGATGCCGGTGGACGGCGGCATGGGCGTGCACCTGACGCTTGATATGGGTGGCCAGGCGCGCTTCGGCCCGGATGTGAACTGGCTGCCAGCGTCGAACATCGCTGCCGGCCGCGATATGAATTACGCGGTTGATGTCAGCCATGCTGATGCGTTCGCGACCGAGGTCCGCCGGTATTGGCCCGCCTTGCCTGATGGCGCTCTGCAACCCGCCTACAGCGGTATCCGCCCCAAGATCAGCGGACCGGGAGAGCCGGCAGCGGATTTCTGCATCGCCGGGCCGGCCGAGCATGGCTGCCCGGGCGTGGTGCAGCTCTTTGGCATCGAATCGCCGGGGCTCACTTCGTGCATGGCGATCGGGGAATGGGTGAGTGATCTGGTGACTTTGCCGCCAGCCTGACCCTTCACATTTCACGCGGGCGGCTTGGGCCAATCCCGCACCTTGCGCGCGCCGCCGCCGTGCCGGTCGGCGCGCACGTCCTGCGCCACTTCGCGGTTGGTTTGCTTTGCGATGCGGGTGAGCTGCTCCAGTGCACGGTCGAATGCCTGCGCCGTGACTTCGTCCAGACTGCTCATGAGCCGGGCATTGAGCGCCGCAATATGCGGAAAGATTTCGTCATACAACGCCCGGCCGCTCGGTGTGAGCGCCACGCTGGCGCGGCGTGCATCGCCTTGGTGCGTCTGTCGCTCTACCAAGCCTTTGGCGCGCAGGCTGGTGAGCGCGCGCGAGGTGCGCGGCCGGTCGAGCTGCGCCTGCTCGGCCAACTCCGACGGCGAACATTCGGGCTGCATCGAGAGAAACGCCAGTACCCGCCATTCGCGCCGCGAAATCCCCCAACGCCCTTCCATCATCCGCGTGACCGGCCCGGTGCTCTCCGCGTACAGGCGCATCAGCCGGTAATTGAGGAGTTCCTCCAGCGAGGTCGGTTGGCGCAGGCTCAGGGTCATTCGGTAGATCAATTGATTTGAACAATCATTCTGACGCCGCCTACGATGCAGGCAATCCGATCTTTCCCTTCACCAGGAGCCACCATGCGTCCGAGCCTTTCCATTTCGTCCCTACGATTTGCCCCTGCGGTTCTGGCGCTAGGGTTGGCGTGCGCAACGCTCCCCGCGCAGGCGCAGGACATCACCGCCGGCTCGATCACCAATAGCCCGCCGATGATTGCCTACGCCAGCGACGGCACCACGCTGGAAGGTGTGATCGTCGATCTGGCTGCCGCGATGAGCAAGCAGATGGGCCGCAAGATCGAGTTCAAGGCCCTGCCTTTTCCCGGCCTGCTGCCGGCCATGCAATCAAAGAACATCGACATCGCCTTCAGCCTGATGAACGACACGGCTGAGCGGCAGAAGGTCGTCGATTTCGTTGACTTCTTCGACCTTGGCACGCGGCTTCTGATCAAGCATGGCAACCCCGAGAAGGTCGGCGCGCTCGACTCGCTTTGCGGCAAAAAGGTGGCAACGGTGAAGGGTTCGACCCAGCTCGCCATCGTCGATGAAGCCAATGCCAAGTGCAAGACCGAAGGCAGGGCCGAAATCGAGAACCTGCAGTACTCGCAGCCATCGGACGCCCGCATGCAGGTGCAAACCGGTCGCGTGGCGGCTTTCTTCGGCAACTCGCCGGTGATGGTGTATCTGGCCAAGACGGCGGGCGACGGCAAGATCTTCGACGTGGTGCCGGGCGAATACCAGCCAGTGCCGCTCGGCATTGCGGTGTCCAAGGACAACACGGCCCTGCGCGATGCGCTGCAGAAGTCGCTCAACGCGCTGATCGCCGATGGCACCTACGGCAAGATTCTGGAGAAGCACGACGTGGCCGGCGGCGCGCTGAAGACAGCGGCCATCAACGGTGGCCACTGAGGTTTCTTCGCCGCAACCTGGGTCTACCGTCACCATGCGGCGCTCGCAGGCGGCGGTGCTGCCCATCGTGCCGGTGCGGCGGCCCGGGTTGTGGGCTGCCAGCGCGCTTGTCGTGCTGCTGTTTGCATGGTTTGTGCTGGCGGTGGCGCAGAACCCCAACATCGTCCACTCTGTCATCTGGCAATACCAGTTCGCGCCAGCCATCCTGGCGGGCTTGCGCACTACCGCGATCCTCGCGGTGTTGGCTGGCGTGATCGGGCTGGTGCTGGGCATTCTGCTGGCGGTGATGCGGCTGTCGGATAGCCGGCTGCTGCAGCTATTTAGCGGCTTCTATATCTGGCTGCTTCGCGGCACGCCACTGTTGGTGCAGATATTGATCTGGGGAAATTTCGCTTTGCTGTTCCAGCACATCGGCCCGTTCAGCACCAATGATCTGCTGACGCCTTTCGTGGCGTCGCTGGTGGCCCTGAGCCTGAACGAGGCGGCCTACATGGCCGAGGTGGTGCGCGGCGGCATTCTGGCGGTGGACCGTGGGCAATTCGAAGCTTCCACTGCGCTCGGCATGCCGCGTGCAACCGCCATGCGGCGCATCGTGCTGCCGCAGGCCTTGCGCGTGATCGTGCCGCCAGCGGGCAACCAGTTCATCTCGCTGCTCAAGGCAACTTCGCTGGTGTCCGTGATTGCGGGCGGTGATCTGCTTACGGCGGCCGAGAACATTAGTTCGGCCAACCTGCACACCATCGAGTTGATGCTGGTGGCCACCTTCTGGTACCTGGTACTGACCTCACTCACTGGCATCGGCCAGTACTTTCTGGAGCGGCGCTTGGCGCGTTCCGTGGCGGGGCCGCATGGCAACCGGTAATGCACAAGAAATGCCTGGCGTGAACGCGGCAGGCGATGCTGCCCCCTTGCTGGAGGTGCGCGGCATCCAAAAACGCTTCGGCCACGACGAGGTGCTGAAGGGCATCGATTTCGAGGTGCACAAGGGCGAGGTGCTGTGCCTCATCGGCCCGTCGGGCTCGGGCAAGAGCACGGTGCTGCGCTGCATCAACCACCTTGAAAAGATGGATGCCGGCAGCATCCGCATCGACGGCGAACTGATCGGCTACCGCGATGGTGGCGACCGCTGGTTCGAGCTGGGCGAGCGTGATCTGTGCCGGCAACGGCGCCACATCGGCATGGTGTTCCAGCGCTTTAACCTGTTTGCCCACCAGACCGCTTTGCAGAACGTGATGGAGGCACCGGTGCATGTGCTTGGCGAGCCGCCCGCAGCGGCACGACAGCGCGCATTGGAATTGCTGGCGCAGGTCGGGCTGGCGCACAAGGCCGATGCCTATCCGGCGCAACTCTCGGGCGGGCAGCAGCAGCGCGTGGCCATTGCCCGTGCGCTGGCGATGCGGCCCAAGCTGATGCTGTTCGACGAGCCCACATCCGCGCTCGACCCGGAGCTGGTGGACGAGGTGCTCGGCGTGATGCGTGCGTTGGCGGCAAACGGCATGACGATGATCGTCGTCACGCACGAGATCGCCTTTGCGCGCGACGTGGCACATCGCGTGGCGTTCATGGATGGCGGCGAGATCGTCGAATGCGGGCCCCCGGGCGAGGTGCTGGAACGCCCCCAGCACGAACGCACGCGGGCTTTTCTTTCTCGCGTCATCAACGCGACGGCGCCGGGCTGAGGCAGGCCGCTGCATAGAACCCTGCGCACCGCGCGTCACACCCGCAGCGCCTGCAACACCGCATTTCAATTTCGTTCAGGAGCTTCACCGTCGTGACCCGCAATGTGCTTTTCATCATGGCCGATCAGCTGCGGCGCGACCATCTCGGCTGCTACGGGCATCCGTATATGCGCACGCCCAACATCGATGCGCTGGCCCGGCGCGGCGTGCGCTTCGATCAGGCGCATGTGAATTCCGGCGTGTGCGGCCCATCGCGCATGAGCTACTACACGGGGCGCTATCCATCGAGCAACGGAGCCACCTGGAACCGCGTGCCGCTTTCCATTTCAGAGATCACGCTCGGCGAATATCTGCGCGGCGCCGGCCGCTCGTTGCAGCTTGCCGGCAAGACGCATGTCATGCCCGACCGCGCCGGCATCCATCGCCTGCATGTGGATGCCGATCCGGCCTTTGCCGCATTGCTGGCGCGCGGCAGCTTCGAAGAGATCGACCGTTATGACGGCCACCACGCGCCCGGCCGCGAAACCGGCTATGCCGATTACCTGCGCGCCAACGGTTACCAGAGCGACGACCCATGGAGCGATTTCGTCATCGCCGGCCAGGCGCCCGATGGATCGATTGCCAGCGGCTGGCACATGCGTAATGTGCACCTGCCGGCGCGCGTGAAAGAAGAGCATTCCGAAACCGCCTACATGACCGATCAGGCCATGCACTTCATTCAGCAAAAAGGCGATGAACCCTGGGCGCTGCACCTGAGTTATGTGAAGCCCCACTGGCCGTACATGGCCCCGGCGCCCTACCACGCGCGCTACTCGCCGGAGCAATGTTTGCCGGTGCTGCGTAGCGACGCGGAACTGGCCAATGCGCATCCGGTGGTGAGCGCTTATCGGCAAAGCGAGGAGAGCCAGAGCTTTTCGCAGGACGATTGCATCCGCATCGTGCGGCCGGCGTATCAAGGTCTGATCGAGCAGCTCGACATGCACCTCGGGCGACTCTTCGAATGCATGGACGCAGCCGACGTGCTGAACGACACGCTCATCATCTTCACTGCCGACCACGGCGATTTTCTGGGCGACCACTGGCTGGGCGAAAAGGAATTGTTCTACGACATGGTGCAGCGCGTGCCGCTGATCGTGGTCGACCCACGCGCTGATGCCGATGGCACCCGCGGCAGCGTGGAGCAGCGCATGGTCGAGAGCGTGGACATCGTGCCCACCGTGCTGGAGGCGCTTGGGATCGAGCGGCCCTCGCACCGGCTTGAGGGTGTCAGCCTGTTGCCCCTGCTGCGCGGCGAGATCACGCCCGAGTCGCCATGGCGCGACACGGTTTACTCGGAGCTGGATTACAGCTTCAAAGACGCGCGCCGCCTGCTCGGCAAAACACCGCAGAACGCGCGCGGCTTTTCATCGAAGAACGCGCGCTGGCGTTACGTGTATTGGCTGGATGAGCCCGAGCAACTGTTCGACCTGCAGGCCGATCCGGACGAGATGAACGACTTGGGCAGGGATGTCTCGAGCATCGCCATCCGCAGCGAATTGCGCGACGATCTGTTGGATTGGCTCGCCCGCCGCAAACGCCGCACCACCATGACGGACGAAGAGGTCGAACGCGGCACCGCGGCGCACAAGAAGGCGGGCGTATTCTTCGGGCAGTGGTAGCTGCGCAGTGCCGAAAAAAAAGGTGCGTCGGCAAGCGGGTGCAGGCTTTTGCGCTGATCGTTGCTTCAGGCTGGCGTCCCGAGCGGGTCCACCGTCTTCTGCAGCAGCAGCAGCAAGCCCCGGCAAGCGTGCGCCACCGTCGCAGCGCGCACAGCGGCCCGGTCGCCGGTGAAAACGCGCCGCTCGGTCTCGACGCTCCCATTCACATTCCAGCCGAACCAGACGGTGCCGACGGGTTTCTCTGCGCTGCCACCGCCAGGTCCGGCAATGCCGGTGACAGAGAGTGCCACCTGCGCTGAAGAATGCGCCACAGCGCCTTCAGCCATCGCACGCGCCACCGGCTCGCTGACAGCGCCGTGTGTGGCGATCAGCGCTTCAGGCACGCCCAGCATCTGCGTCTTGGCGGTGTTGGAGTAGCTGACAAAGCCGCGCTCAAACCAGGCGCTGGAGCCGGCAATGCCGGTGCAGGCGGCAGCGATCAAGCCGCCCGTGCAGCTTTCGGCGGTCGCCAGCATCCAGCCATTTTTCAGCATCAAATCGGCCGCTAGCGCAATGTCCGTATGCGCTATCAGCTCTTCATTTTGAGGCGGTACGCTTGCGCCGGCGTCTTCGTCCTGCGTCTCGTCACGGCCGCTCATGGCATCACGAACCAGAAGCGCCAGGCCGCCATGACTAGCAGCGCGCAAAAGGCGGCGACCAGGTCATCCAGCATGATGCCGAAGCCGCCACGCGGACCGAACCCATGAAAGCTGCGGTCGGCCCAGCCCACCGGTCCAGGCTTGACCGCATCGAAGAAGCGGAACAGCGCAAACGCGACGATCTGCATCCACAGCCCCGCCGGCAGCACCAGCCAGAGCATGATCCAGAAGGCTACGATTTCGTCCCAGACGATGTTGGAAGGATCGAGCTGCCCCATCCGCCGTGCTGTCACCGTGCAGGCCCACCAGCCGATCGGCAGCGAAGCGGCGATGACAATGCCGATCTCGGCGCTGCTGAGCCAGCCCTGCATCACCAGAAACGCCAGCCAGCCCCACAGCGTGCCGGCTGTGCCAGGCGCAAAAGGCGAAAGCCCCGAGCCGAAGCCGAGCGCGATCGCATGCGCGGGGTGCGAAAGCATGAAGCGCGCGGTGGGGCGCGGAGGCCGGGGTTGTGCCGCGGCCGGCCGCAATGCGGTCGCGGTGAACGGAGCGGGAGGTTCGGAGGCCATGGTGCAAGCAGGATGTCTCATGCGAGTGAAGGGTCGATCATCGCCCACGGCTCAAATACATTTGACCGACGCCAACTTCCTGGGAGGCCTGGCCACTGTCAAGTTCGGCCAGACCGGTTATCTTTTCATCACGAACACCAACGGCATCGTGATCGATAGCCCGCGCAAGTCGCGCATCCTGAAGCACATTGACGCCGAGGGCGGCAGCAATCCCGCCACGGCGCGCGCCATCGCCGGTTTTGAAGGTACCACCGAATCCACCAACCGGATGGGCGTCGCTGGCTTGTACGCCTTCAAACGCCTGCGGCAGACCAACTGGGTGATGGGTGCCGTCTACCCCCGCAACGAGGCTTTTGCCGCCATCGAAAAGATCGAGCGTATCGCTTGGCTCGCGGCAATCGCGCTGGCATTGCTGGTAGGCACGCTGAGCATGCTCATCACGCGCCGGCAGCTCGCGCCCCTGGCCGATTTGCACCAGCACCTGCTGCAAAGCCGTTCCGTCGCCGAGTACACGCCGATGACCGGCGCACGCGCGCCAGACGAAATCGGCGACCTGGCCCGAACGTTCGACCAACTGATGGCGCAACGGGCCGAAGACGAGCGACGCCTGACAGCCAGCGAGGCCTATCTGCGCACCATCCTGGCGCACGCGGGCGACGCTTTCGTGAGCATCGACGGCGACGGGCTCCTTACCGAATGGAACCGCCAGGCGGAGCTTACTTTCGGCTGGACCCGCGCTGAGGTGATCGGCCGGCGCATGGCGGAACTGATCATTCCGCAGGCCATGCGTGAGGCGCACCACAACGGCTTCGCGGCATTTCGCCATACGGGTACCGGGGCAATCGTAGACCAGCGCATCGAGATCGAAGCGCTGCATCGCGACGGCCATCTTTTTCCGATCGAGCTGTCTGTCGGCGCCGTGGAACTGGCCGACCGCTACGTGGCCAATGCGTTCATCCGCGACATCACCGCCAGCCGCGCCGCCGCGCAGCGCATAGCGGCGAGCGAGAAGTTCATGCGCGACGTGACGGACAACCTGCCTGCCCTCATCTCGCGTGTAGACCGTGATCTGCGCTACACCTTTGCCAATTCGCAGATTCTTCGTCACCACCCGAAACGAACCGTCGTGGGCCGTACCATGCTGGAGGTTCGGGGTGCGGCGGATTTCGCAAAAATATCTGCCTGAGTCAAACGCGCTCTTGATGGGGAAACGGTCACCTTCGAGAACCGGGGCTCCGTCACATTGGGCACCGAAGAGCGCACTTATCAGGTCAGCTTCGTCCCCGACCGGGATGCTGCGGGAACCGTCAACGGCTTCTACTCGCTCAGCTTCGACATCACCGGTCGCAAAGAGGTCGAGCGGGCCCTGACAATTAGCGAAGCGCGCTTTCGCGGCGTGATCGACAACATGCCCGCGCTGGTCTCGTATCTGGACCGGGACGAGCGCTTTACGTTCGCGAACGAGGCGTTTAGGGATTGGTTCGATATCGAGCCATCGTCCATGCTGGGCAAAAAATTGCGCGATGTGGTGGGCGACGAGGTGTATGCCCAACGCAGCGCCCTGCTGGCGCGGGCACTGGCGGGAGAGCGGATCGAATTCGACAGCCACCGTCTCGTCGACGGGCTACCGCGCGATGTGCACACGATCTATGTGCCTGACATCGATTCCAGCGGAGCCACCTTGGGTGTATTCGGCCTCAGCCTCAATATCACCGAGCTGAAGTCCATTGAGCGGCGATTGGCAGAGCTGGCCCGGGTCGATACGCTGACGCACCTGCCGAACCGGCTAGCGTTCAACGAAGGCCTTCCGCTGGCGCTGGCCCGGGCGCGCCGCAGCGGCGATGGCCTGGCGCTGATGTTTCTGGACATCGACCGCTTCAAGGCCATCAACGATACTTTTGGCCACGCTGCGGGCGACGAGGTGCTGTTCGAATTTGCCCGCCGGCTGCTGGGCAGCGTGCGCACGACCGATACCGTAGCGCGGCTGGCCGGCGATGAGTTCGTCGTCGTACTGGAGCACTTGGCCGACCGCGAAACCGCAGCGGCGGTGGCCGAGAAGATCGTGAGCCAGGTCAGCCGCCCGCCGTTTCAGGTGCGAGCGCGTCCGTTCGCGGTGACGACCAGCATCGGCATCGCATTCCTTGCGCCTGGCGATCCGCCGACGAGCGGCGAAGAACTGCTGGCACGTGCCGATGCCGCCCTGTATGCGGCGAAGGCGGCCGGCCGCAATACCTACCGCTTCGCACTTGGCGGTAGCTGATCCGTTCAACGATCCGTTTCTTTCAAACGTTGTGCGTGCCGCGCGGCGGATCAGGCGGCGTTGGCGGCAAAGTGATCGAAAGGGGCGAAGCGTTCCCCGGGAAAGGCGACGCCGTTCGCATCCAGCAGCCGCACACCGCTGCCCTCCACGATCCGGCCGATGCGCGTGCAGGGCGTGGCGCTGGCGGCAGCCGCCGCCGCCACCTGGTCGCGGTGAGCGGGCGGCGCGGTGAACGCGAGCTCGTAATCGTCGCCGCCCGAGAGGGTGAGAAGAATAAGAAACTGTTGATCGAATTGGCATGTCGGCCAATCTCCTAGGGCGCTACTAGCAATCATCCTTGTAGCAATCTGCGTGTCCACGATCGCCCCCACGCCGCTTGCTGCAAGCACATGCCCCAGGTCGCCTGCCAGGCCGTCGCTGATGTCGATGGCACTGCTGGCAATGCCGGCCAGCGCCTGCCCGAGCGCGACGCGCGGCGTCGGCATTTCCATGCGCAGCCGGGCCGCTTCGAAGATGCTTTGTGGGAGCGAGACATTGCCGCGAAACGCCTCCAGCGCCAGCCGCGCATCGCCAAGTGAGCCGCTCACCCAGATATCGTCGTCCGCCCTCGCACCGCTACGCAGCAGGGCTCTACCGGGCGCCACCTCACCGAACACGGTGATGCAGATGTTGAGCGGCCCTCGCGTGGTGTCGCCGCCCACCAGCTCGCAGCCATGTTCATCGGCGAGTGCAAAAAGACCGCGCGAAAATCCCGAGAGCCAGGCTTCATCCACCGAAGGCAGCGACAACGCGAGCGTGAAGGCCAGCGGTGCTGCGCCGCAGGCGGCCAGATCGCTCAGATTCACTGCCAGTGCCTTGTGGCCGAGTCGCGCCGGATCGACCGTGCTGAGGAAGTGCCGGCCCTCGACCAGCATGTCCGACGACACGGCCAGTTGCATGCCCGGCCGGGGTGCCAGCAAGGCGCAGTCGTCACCCACGCCCAGCGGCGAGCGGCGTGCGGGACGGTGAAAGTAACGCTGGATGAGATCGAATTCGCCCATGGTGGCCGTGGTTTGCTTGCTTGGTCGGTTTTGCCTGTCAGAGCCGCGCTGATCCGCGCTGATCGTTCCGACGCATGGATGTCGGCAACGAAGCTGCGATCCTGATTGTCGCGGCTCAGCGCTTGCGCCGACGGCTTCTGCGTGCCGGCACAGGGGCAGCACGCGGCGCGGTGATGCCGAGCGCCGCACGCGCCAAAGCATCGGCCGGCGCATTGCGGCGCTGGGGAATCCAGCGCAGATCGACCGTGTCGAACTGCGCCATCAGCGCACCAGCGGCATCGAATAGTGGGGCCAACCGGGCGATCGGGCGCGGCGGCGCAGGGTCCGCATCGCAGGCCGTGCGTTTCGTGTCGTGCACCACTCCCGCGAGCTGATCGACCACCACACGGCTGTCGCAGAACACCTGTATCTGCGCGGTCGCATCTGCGCCCATGGCTTGGGCCACGCGCAACGCTGCCATCAGCGCGCGCAACTCGGCCTCGTTGTTGCAGCCGATCTCGCGCGCTGCTTCCGACATTTCTGTGCGGGAGCCGTCCGGCGAAATGATGACCGCACCGAGCCCGATGTGCCCCGGGTTGGGCAGCGCGCTGCCGTCGCAGTGGACCGTCCACAGGCCTTGTGCGGCCGCGCGGGTTTCGTCGCTCACAGCAGCTCGATCGCCGGCAGGTTGCGAAAGCAGGTGGCGCGCGTCGTCTGCACGAAATCTTCCAGCCACGGCTCGGCCGAGGTGGCGGGAGAGGAGGCGAGATACAGCCTGCCGGTAAGGCCCTTCGCGCCGATGCGCCGCGCCGTCACGTAGCCGCGATCCAGATACGGTTGCACCGCCCAGAGCGGCAGCGTGGCGATGCCGCGGCCGCTGGCCACCAGTTGCAGCATCGCCACCGTGAGCTCGGTGGTGCGGCGCGCCAGTGGTTCGACGCCGGCAGGCGCCAGCACCTGCCGCACGATGTCGAGCATCTCGTCGGGCACCGGGTAGGTGATGAGGGTCTGGTCGGCAAAGTGGCGCGCGGTGAGATGGGCACGTTTTGCCAGCGGATGCTCGTTTGCGACCAGCGCCATGATCTCGAAGCGAAACAGCGGGTGGTAATCGATCTCGTTTTCGGCTGGATCGTTTTCCGACACCACCGCCACCTCGGCGCGGCGCTGCAGCACCAGCGCGATCGGGTCGGGGTGAAAGCCCGAGATGATGTCGAGTTCTACCTCGGGCCAGCGCTGGCGAAAAGCGTCCATCGCCGGCATCAGCCAATCGAAGCAGGTGTGGCACTCCACCACGATGCGCAGCTTGCCGGCTGCGCCGGTGGCGAGCCGCGCCACATCGCGCTCGGCCGCGTCGAAAAGCGGCATGGCGGTATCGGCCAGCTGCAGCAGGCGCTCGCCCGCGGTGGTGAACAGCGGCGGTACGGATTTGCGCTCGAACAATGCCGCGCCGTAGTGGTCTTCAAGCAGCTTGATCTGGTGCGAAAGCGCGGACTGCGTGAGGTTGAGCCACTGGGCAGCGCGCACCAGGCTGCCGGTGTCGCGCAGTGCGGTCAGCGTGCGCAGATGGCGCAGTTCGAGGATCGGTTGCGGCATGGTGGTGAGTGAATCACTTTCACGTGATGGGGCAGAAACTTTCGTTTGAATCATAGCCAAGAAGCACCGACCATCGTGCCTCTTGCGGAAATCTCCGCCTCCCAATAGTTGCTGACCCGACCGGCGCCGCCATGACTCCCAAAACCCACACTCTCGGCTTTCCGCGCATGGGCGCGCGACGCGAACTGAAATTCGCACTCGACTCACACTGGCGCGGCGAGACCGGCCTGGCAGCGCTGCAGGCGACCGGCGCCGAACTGCGCGCACGCCACTGGCAGGCGCAGAAAGATGCGGGGCTCGATTTCGTCACCGTGGGCGATTTCGCCTACTACGACCATGTAGCCAATCACATCCAGTTGCTGGGCTGCGAGCCGGCGCGCTTCGGCTTCGATGGCAGCGAGCCCGAACTGGCCCGCTACTTCACGATGGCGCGCGGCGTGCAGGACGAAGCGGGCGGTTCGCATGAAGCTGGCTGCGCGCATGGCGACCATGCGCACGGAAGTAATGCCACCAAGTCCCAGCACGCGCTGGAGATGACCAAGTGGTTCGATACCAACTACCACTACCTGGTGCCGGAGTTCAGCGCAACGACGCAGTTCAGCGTCGCCTCCGAACGCCTGTTCGATGAAGTGGCCGAGGCGCAATCGGCAGGGCATGCCGTCAAGGCGGTGCTGCTCGGGCCGTTGTCGTTCCTCTACCTCGGCAAAGAAAAGGCCGAGGGTTTCGATCGCTTCTCGCTGCTGGAATCACTGCTGCCCGTCTATGAGCAGGTACTGGCGCGCCTGAAGTTGGCCGGTGTGGAGTGGGTGCAGATCGACGAGCCCATCCTCGGCTTGGATCTGGCCGAAGCATGGCGCGGCGCCTTCGAGCGCAGCTATTGGCAATTGGCCCGCAGTGCACCCAAGTTGCTGCTGGCCACGTATTTCTCGCCGCTGGCCGACAACCTGCGCCTGGCGTGCCAGCTGCCGGTGGCGGGGCTGCATGTGGATGCCGTGCGCGCTCCGGCCGAGCTGGCCAGCGTGCTCGACTGGTTGCCTGCGCACAAGGTTTTGTCGGTGGGGGTGGTGGATGGCCGCAACATCTGGCGTACCGACCCCGATGCTGCGCTCGCCTGCCTGCAGCAGGCCCGTGGCAAGCATCAGGGCGAGCTGTGGATCGCACCTTCCTGCTCGCTGCTGCATGTGCCCTTCAGCCTGGCCGCTGAGAAAAAGCTCGATGCCGAGTTGAAATCCTGGCTCTCCTTCGCGGTGGAAAAGTTGGGCGAGGTGCAGTTGCTGCGGACGACGCTTGAGGCGTGCGAGGCGTGCGAGGCGGGTGAGGGTGGGGCTGCAGAAGCCAGCGCCGCGCTTGTGCAAGCACGCGCGGCACTGGCCGCGCGGCGCCAGAGCAAGCGGGTACACCGCGTCGATGTGGCGCTGCGACTGGCCCGCAGTGTGGCCGGCGATGACAGCCGCAAGGCGACATTCCCCAAGCGTCAGGCGCTGCAGCGCGCCCGCTTCGCGCTGCCGGCCCTGCCCACCACCACGATCGGATCGTTTCCCCAAACCCCGACCATTCGCGCGGCGCGGGCGGCGATGCGGCGCGGCGAGTTGGGTGCAGCGGACTACGAAAAGGCCATGCAGGCAGAGATCGAGCACGCTGTGCGCCGGCAGGAGGCGCTGGGTCTCGATGTGCTGGTGCACGGTGAAGCCGAGCGCAACGACATGGTCGAATATTTTGGCGAGCAGCTTGACGGCTTTGCCTTCACCGCCAATGGCTGGGCGCAGTCCTATGGTTCGCGCTGCGTGAAGCCGCCGATCATCTTTGGCGATGTGGCGCGGCCTGCGGCGATGACGGTGGCGTGGACTGCCTATGCGCAAAGCCTGACCAAGTTGCCGATGAAGGGCATGCTCACCGGTCCGGTGACCATCCTGCAATGGTCCTTCGTGCGTGACGACCAGCCCCGCGCCGTCACCTGCGAGCAGATTGCCTGGGCGATCCGCGACGAGGTGACCGATCTGGAGGCAGCCGGCATCGGCATCATCCAGATCGACGAGCCCGCCATCCGCGAAGGCCTGCCGCTGCGACGCGCCGCCTGGAAGGATTACCTGCGCTGGGCCACACGCGCCTTTCGCATCAGCGCCTCAGGCGTGCGCGACGAGACGCAAATTCACACCCACATGTGCTATTCGGAATTCAACGACATCCTGCCGGAGATCGCGGCGATGGATGCGGATGTGATCACCATCGAAACCAGCCGCTCCGACATGGAGCTGCTGCGCGGCTTTGGTGGCGGCGGCCATGTCGACGGCCATGTCGACGGTCATTTCGACGGAAAGGGCGCGGCCACCGCGGGCTTTCGCTACCCGAACGAAATCGGTCCTGGCGTGTACGACATCCATTCGCCGCGCGTGCCCGAGGTGGACGAGATCGTGCGGCTGATGCGAAAGGCTGCGGCGGTAGTGCCAGCGGAAAACCTCTGGATCAACCCCGACTGCGGTTTGAAAACTCGTGGCTGGCCGGAGACGGAAGCGGCGCTTGCCAACATGGTGGAAGCTGCACGAATCTTGCGGAAAGAGCAGAAATGAAAATCTGCATGAAATAGGGCTCTAGCGCTTTATATATAAGCGCTACTAGCTATTTATACAGAAGCAAATAGCGAAGACTCTTCTGATCAGTGCAGCACCCGCGGCTCGTCTGAATCGACGGCGTTTTCATGGTTCGCATCGAGCGCGAATTCTGTGACGATTGCATCGAACCGGTGCCCGTCCTCGGCCACACAGAAGAAGCTGCCCTTCATGCTGCCCGTAGCCGTGCGCAAGCGGCAGCCGCTGGTGTAGCGAAACGCCTCGCCGGGCTGCAGCAAAGGTTGTTGCCCGACAACGCCGAGCCCTTTCACCTGATCTTCATGATTCTCGGCATCCAGAATGATCCAGTGCCGTGCGATCAACTGGGCCGCGACGTCTCCGGAATTGGCGATGGTGATGGTGTATGCAAAGCTGTAGATCTGTTCTGCCGGTGATGATTGATCGGGAAGGTACTGCGCAAGGACCTCGACGTTGAACTGGTACTGGGACATCGGGCCATGGTAGCGCCATGCTCACTGCTGTTGTAAGCGGCGGCTTCCGCGCAGTCGCTGCGACAATCGGCAAATGCCCACGCCAACCGCCGCTCGTACCTTCCGCATTGCACCGTCGATCCTGTCCGCTGATTTCGCACGCCTGGGCGATGAAGTCAAAGCGGTGATCGAAGCCGGCGCCGACTGGATTCACTTCGACGTGATGGACAACCATTACGTGCCTAACCTCACTTTCGGCCCGATGGTGTGTGAGGCGCTCAGGCCCTATGCCAAAAAAGTGGACGGCACACCTGTTCCGGTGGATGTGCACCTGATGGTGCAACCGGTGGATGCGCTGGCAGCTGCCTTTGCCGATGCGGGCGCCGATCAGATCAGCTTTCATCCGGAAGCTTCTGCGCATGTGCATCGCAGCATCCAGGTGATTCGCGACAAGGGCCTGAAAGCGGGTCTGGTCTTCAATCCGGCCACGTCGCTCGATGTGCTGGACTGGACCATCGACGATCTGGACGTGGTGCTGATCATGAGCGTCAACCCCGGCTTCGGTGGACAGAGCTTCATCGACTCGGCCCTGCGCAAGATCGAGGCAGTGCGCCGCCGCATCGACGCATCGGGCAAGGACATCCGGCTCGAGGTCGATGGCGGCATCAAGGTGGACAACATTGCGCGCGCAGCCGCGGCAGGCGCAGACACCTTCGTGGCAGGCAGTGCCATCTTCGGCAACTCCGATTACCGCTCAGTGATCGATGCCATGCGCAAGGCGCTCGCAGCCTGAGACCCGCCGTTCGGCAGCTGACCAAAGCAGGGCTCTTCCCTAGTAAGCCCGTGGTCCAGCCCACCATCGGCGCACCGGTGGTGTAGTCCGCCACCGACGCAAGTGCGCGCCATATTCCAGTGTGGATCGCAACTTTGGGCTACGGGCATCCGCGCGTTGACTGCTTACCCTTTCAGACATTGACAGGTGGAGTCGAGGGAAAGCACGTCACGCGTTTTCTTGATTAGCCGCCTTTTCAGCGCAGGTCTCTGATCGGCCTGAACAACGCATCGCTTTTCCTCTGGCCTCGTTCGGCGCTTCGGCCGACTCCCTTTTTCGCACCGTGGGTGATCAGACCTTCGCTGCGTTTCGCATCAAGGACTGAATATGGCCACCAGTAGGGGCGCAGCGCGCGGAAAAACTCGCGCGTCGGGCAGCATCTCGGAAAAACAGCGGCAAATGGCCGCTGCGTTCGAGCCTTCGTCGGGCGCACTGACGACGAGCCAGGGCGTCGTCATCGCAGACAACCACCATTCGTTGAAGGCCGGCCCGCGCGGACCGACGCTTGCCGAAGATTTCGTTTTGCGCGAAAAGCTTGGGCACTTCGCGAGCGAACGGACGGCAGAGCGCGTGACCAATGCCCGCGGCTCCGGCGCACATGGAATTTTTCAGCTGAACAAGGCCTTGTCCGAATACACCACCGCTCATTTTTTGAACGATGCCGACAACGCCACGCCGGTATTCGTCCGGTTTTCCAATCAATGTGGCGAGCGCGGATCCGCCGATACGGCGCGCGATATCCGTGGTTTCGCCGTCAAGTTCTACACGGCAGAAGGCAACTACGACCTGGTGGGCAGCAACGTGCCTGTCTTCTACCTGCAGGATGCGATCAAGTTTCCCGACCTGATGCATGCGATGAAGCCCGAGCCGCACACCGGCATGCCGCAAGCCAGCAGCGCGCACGACAGCTTCTGGGATTTCGCCTCGCTGATGCCCGAGACGTCCCACATGATGATGTGGGCCATG
>JBBSUX010000044.1:0-16706 GCA_038234045.1 Burkholderiales bacterium | reverse complement strand
CGTCCGAGAAAATCCATTGAAGCGGGGTCCCTGTCGTCAGGCCGTCGCGGCGAAAAGCGCCCACTGGCCTGAAGCCAGGAATCTCCGATGCCATTCGCCAACCCTCATTATCGACCGAGACGGGATGCGATTCTTGCGTCTCGACCTGATAACCGGCGGTATCCGTCATCATGCCAAGCAGCTTGTCGAGCTGGAGCGCTGGCGCCAGGTTCAGCTCTGAAAACGCGGCTTGCTCAATGACATGGCCTGTTCTATCGAGCGTTTGCAAACGCACCGCAAAACCAGTGCGCTTCTCGGTCCACAGCCGATACCCATAACGCAACTCATCGCGTGGCAACAGCTCGATAACATCCGTATCCTGCCCGGCAATACGTTCGCCGCTTCTGCGAAGCGCCTCGTAATGCTGCCCGACAGGTTGAACGCCTGAAGCCACCAAGTGCGGGAACAGCCCATACGCCTCACGATGCTCCACGCGAGCCACGTGTTGGTCCTGCAAGAACGAGGTCACTTGATCGTTGTGCCGGAAAACTGATCGTGGTGCGCCGCTCAACGCCTCGATTCGTTCAGCTTGTTGATCACCTTCGGTGGCATGCCAAATACGGGAACTGGACATGCCCCCGCCAGCAGACAACACCACGAAGGTTCCGGTGTAGTTCTGCTGACGAGATGCGTCGTGTGCCCGCACGAGCCATTGTTCAGCAGCTGCCGCGCTGAGCGCTACAGACGCACTGCGTACCGGGCCGGCACTGAAATCGGGGAGCGCTTCAGAAGAAGTCAGTGCCGCGAACACGCCCCATGATGGCAATAACAACGCCAGTGCGAGCCACGCAAGACGGCACGCTCCAAAGCGGTCATTGAAAAATGCTACCGGGTGCCGGTTCACGGCTGACAATGGAAACGGCGACCGCTCATTGGCCATCATCCGTCGAAGTAAAGCTCGCGTTGCGCACAAAATTTCCGGTTGTCTGGAGTGCCGCGCCACCCACCGCCTGGCTATGCGCGGCAAGGTACCGATCGAGCTCTGCATTTCTGAGCATGGGCTGCCCGCCGGCGTCGGCAGACTCGGCAGTAACCAACTCAGTTCGTGCACCGACATCTGCCCCGACGCTAGCCGACGCAAGAAGAGCAGACGGATTGGCAACCATAGCGAGAACGGCAGGCGAACCTTGGCCAAAACCCCCGAAACCCAAGCCGGCCCACCCGACAGCCGCCACTGCAGCAAGCGAAGCGAACCCGGCAACCAGCTTCCACCCGAATGAGTCATTGGCGGCCTCGGGAGGTGCACTCTCCAGAGGCAGCTCATGCGCCACGCCTCCCGCTGACCTCGCGCCGACTCCTTGGCCTTCAATTGACGCAATCCTGCTCATTGTCACCGCCACGAAATCAGCGCTGGGAAGCGGTGCAACCAGATCACTATGGCGCAGAGCGTCACCAATCAGGTGATAACAATCCCAGCGACCGCAGGCATCTGCACTGTCGGCAAAGCTCGACAGTGCGCTGTTCAGCGCTTCAGCATCAAGCTCGCCGTCCAACAGAGCGGAAATGGCGCTCATGTGTTCTTCATTCATTTCGTGTTGTGTCATGTTTCGCCGCCTGTCCAATGCCCACGCTCACCAGCGTTTGCCAGTTTGATTTTCCAAGAGAGGCCTGACCTTTAAAGAAATTGCCTCGCGTGCGCGAAAAATACGGGAGCGCACCGTCCCGATCGGGCAATTCATCGCTTCTGCAATTTCTTCGTAGGTCAAGCCTTCGATTTCGCGCAACGCGATCGCTTGCCGCAGATCATCGGGTAGCGCCTGCATCGCAGCACTGACCGTAGCCGCCACTTCCTTGGCGGCAAAAATCGTTTCCGGGGTTTCTTCGTTGATTAGTTCCAGCGCTGGAGAAGAAGTTTCATCATCGTTTCCACCTGAATAAAAGGCGTTTTCGGAAATCACCGGGTTCCGGCGAAGGTCTACCAACGCCTTCTTGGCAGTATTTACCGCGATTCGGTACAGCCAGGTGTAGAACTGCGCATCGCCCCGAAATTGATGAAGTGCACGGTAAGCCCGGATGAAGGTTTCCTGGGCAATGTCTTCCACCAAGCTGGAATCCCTCACCATTCGCCCGACGAGCCGCTCGATCCTTCGCTGGTACTTGGTCACCAGCAAGGCGAAGGCCTGCTGATCACCCGCTACCGTTCGCTCCACCAGCAATAGATCGCTGTCGGATGACGGTGTGGAGATAGGGCCATTTCCTCGCAAGGTCATACGGGTTTGCCTTGCTTCGCGGCCGTCTCGCTGGGCGCCACCCCACGCGTGAGATCGCCTTCGTAGCGGCGCTGAGACCCCTGATGGAGCGCACAGCGCAGCGCATGCCAAGTCCTTGGGTCTGCGCGACGCTCCAACCAGATCCAGCGGGGGCGCCCGTGAGCTTTCCGCGTAAGGCAAACCAGAACGATCTGTTGCCAGTCGAGCACGACGGCCACCGAACCGGGCGCAAATTCGTCGAGCACATTCGAAGTGCGAGCCTGCTCAAACATCCACGCCCTACCGTCGAAGCGCAGTGATCCGGGTTCGGTGTGCCACCAGCGCCAAAGCGCAAAAGCAGCCACTGCGGAGGTCGCCAGCAGCGTACCGGCAGACCGCCAGAAAGACGCGTAGGGGACGGCAATGCACCATGTGGCGACGCTTAAGATCCCAGCTAAGGCAAGCGCGACAGTCCACATGCCCACCAGATTCGAGCGGCAGACTGGATAGCGAAGCGCAGCGGGTCCGCTCATGAAAGTCGACCAGCCCCCGAGTTCACGCGACCCGCTTGAATACGAGCGAGCCGTTGGTGCCGCCAAAGCCAAAATTGTTTTTCAACGCAACATCGATCCGCATGTCGCGTGCTGTATTGGCGCAATAGTCCAGGTCACAAGCTGGATCCTGGTTGAAGATATTGATGGTTGGCGGACTCTTCTGATGATGGACAGCCAAAGCCGTAAACACACTCTCAATGCCGCCAGCGCCTCCCAGCAGGTGCCCCGTCATCGATTTGGTCGAATTCACCGTCGCCTTGTAGGCATGTTCGCCCAGAGCAGCCTTTAGCGCGTTGGTTTCATTCAGGTCACCGAGCGGGGTAGAGGTTCCGTGTGCATTGACGTAGTCGACCTCATCAGGATTGACGCCGGCGTTGCGCAACGCCGCCTCCATCGCCCGCTGGGGGCCGCTCACATCGGGCGCTGTGATGTGGTGAGCGTCCCCGCTCATCCCAAAACCCGATATCTCCGCGTAGATTTTTGCACCCCTTGCTTTGGCGTGTTCATACTCCTCGAGCACGAGCACACCGGCGCCCTCACCCAGCACGAAACCGTCACGGTCTATGTCCCAGGGGCGGGAGGCAGTTTGTGGATCGTCATTACGGGTAGAAAGGGCACGCGCCGCAATGAAACCACCAACGCCCAGAGGCGAGACAGTGGACTCAGCCCCGCCGCAAACCATGACGTCGCAATCGCCATACTCGATCATCCGGGCGGACAGCCCGATTGCATGCAGCCCGGTGGTGCAAGCGGTCACGACCGCCACATTCGGCCCCTTGAAGCCAAAACGGATGGAAACGTGGCCGGAAATCATGTTGATGATCGACGCCGGGACAAAAAACGGAGATATTCGTCGCGGCCCCCGCGCGGCAAGTTCGGCATGAGTCCGCTCGATCATCGGCAAGCCGCCGATGCCCGATCCGATGTTGCAGCCAATGCGAGCCGCATCCTCGTCGGACAGTGCTTCTCCGGTAGAGAGTCCGCTGTCCTGCACCGCCTGAATTGCGGCAGCCATCCCAAGATGGATGAAGCGGTCCATATGCCGGGCTTCCTTTTCGGGCATGTATTGCCCGATCTGGAAGTCCTTCACTTCGCCAGCGAAGCGACAGCCGAAGTCCGTGGCATCGAACTGGGTGATAGGACCGATACCAGACTGGCCCGACAAAAGTCGGTTCCACGAATCTTCGACCGTGTTGCCGACAGGGCATACACAGCCCAGACCGGTGACGACGACGCGACGACGGCTCATACGGTCAAACCTTTGTGTGCTCAAGAAAAAAACAGGCGCCATCATGGGGCGCCAAGCTACTCCCTGGGCAGGAGTCGCTGCAGCCCTTGATCAGGCCTTCTGATGCGTGCTGGCGTAATCGACCGCGTTCTGCACAGTGGTGATTTTTTCAGCATCCTCATCGGGGATCTCGATGCCGAACTCGTCCTCGAGCGCCATCACCAGCTCCACCGTGTCGAGCGAATCAGCGCCAAGGTCGGCAACGAATGCCTTTTCGTTGGTGACCTGGGACTCTTCGACGCCGAGTTGCTCGGCGATGATCTTTTTGACACGTGCTTCGATATCGCTCATGGGTTCCCTCTGAGGGTTGTAAATGAATAGGAGATTTTAGCTGGCCGTGAAGGCGGCCCATGCAAGCGTGCGATCGACGATACGCCGACGACAGCGACAAGGCTTATGCCATGAACATTCCGCCGTTGACATGCAATTCCTGACCCGTGACATAAGCTGCTTCCGGACTCGACAGAAAGGCTACGGCATGCGCGATATCTGCGGGTTTTCCGAGGTGGCCCAGCGGGATCTGACCCAGAAGGGCCCTTTGCTGCGCCTCGGGGAGATTGGCGGTCATGTCGGTATCGATGAACCCTGGTGCCACGCAGTTGACCGTGATACGTCGCGATCCAAGTTCACGCGCTAGTGCACGCGTCATGCCTGCCAGACCGGCTTTCGCAGCTGCATAGTTGGCTTGCCCCGCGTTTCCGGAGGCGCCGACGACACTGGTGATGTTGATGATCCGGCCATAGCGTTGCTTCATCATGGGACGGATGGCTGCGCGCGTGATACGGAAAACGGCTGAAAGATTGGTGCTCAGAACCGCATCCCAGTCCTGATCCTTCATGCGCATCGAAAGCCCGTCGCGCGTGATTCCGGCGTTGTTCACGAGAATCTGCAGACCGCCATGCTCGGCCACAATTGAATCGATCAAGGCATCGACTGCGTCGTGCTGATTGACATCGAGGCATCGGCCCACGCCGTTCCGCGCCGCGAGCGCCTGCCCGATGCGGGCGGCGCCCTCTTCGGTCGTTGCGGTTCCGATGACGCAGGCTCCACGGTCTGCCAAGGCGGAAGCGATGGCAGCGCCAATACCACGCGTGGCCCCAGTCACCAGGGCTACCTGACCGGCAAAATTCGAATCATTCATTGGTTACAGGAGCGAGGCAATTAGGTAGAGACAAATGGACAAAGAACGGGGAGTAGCAGGCGAGTTTTCCAGGCTCAAGCAGCACTCAATTCCTGGTTTGCGCGAACCCGTCAACCTACCAGTTTGCGGACGTCTGCGAGAGAAGCTTGATCGAAAAGTGAAATCGCGGGCAGATCGGGGTCAATCCGTTTGGTCATACCCGCCAGCACTTTGCCGGGCCCACATTCGACCAGCAGCTCTGCACCACGGGTCTTTAAGAGTTGCACACATTCCACCCAGCGCACAGGGCCAAACGCTTGCCGATAGAGCGCATCACGGATGGCGTCGGCAGAGTTCTCCACATTCACGTCGACGTTGTTGATGACTGGGATGGCCGGCGCCTTCAGACTGATTCCGGCAAGGCGTTCCTTCAGGCGCTCGGCGGCGGGCCGCATCAAGCTTGAATGAAAGGGCGCAGAGACTGGTAAGGGCAACGCGCGCTTCGCTCCATCGGCCTTGAGCCGCTCACACGCCATCTCGACCGCTCTGCGGGTACCCGCAATCACGGTCTGCGCAGGATCGTTGAAGTTCACCGCTTCCACGGTTTCTGGAGCGCCAAGTTCATGGGTCACAGCCGCGCAGCCCGCACGCACACGCTCTGCATCCATGCCAAGGATCGCTGCCATGGCGCCGACACCGACCGGAACGGCCTCCTGCATGACCGAAGCGCGGTAGCGCACCAGCGGCGCTGCCTGAGCAAGGTCGAGAACACCGGCAGCCACCAGTGCGGAATATTCGCCGAGGGAGTGTCCTGCGAGCGCGACGGGATCAGCCCCGCCCTCTGCTTTCCAGGCGCGCCAAGCCGCAACCCCGGCGACCAACATCACAGGCTGCGTGTTGGTCGTCAGCGCCAACGTTTCCTTTGACCCAGACCGGATCAGCGCGCCAATGTCTTCGCCCAAAGCTGCAGACGCCTCTTTCAGCGTTTCCTGCACCGCGGGATGGTCACCCCATGCATCGAGCATGCCGACGGATTGGGAGCCCTGGCCCGGAAACACAAACGCAAACGAGTTCACAGGCATCGCACCATTTTCCTGTCTAACAAATGAAAATTCACAATGAAAAGTGGTTGTAGCGCAATATAGGAAAGCGCTATTAGCTACATTCTAAGGAGCACGGCGCCCCAAGTGAATCCTCCACCCACGCCCTCTAGCATCACCAGGTGTCCGGCACGAATACGCCCATCGCGAACCGCCACATCCAGGGCCAGCGGTATGGATGCAGCCGAAGTGTTGCCGTGCGCATCGACTGTGACAACCACCTTCTCCATCGGCAGCTTGAGCTTGCGGGCAGTGCCTTGCATGATGCGAATGTTCGCCTGATGCGGCACCAGCCAGTCCAGCTCCTCGGAGGATTTTCCCGCCTTGGCCAGTACGGCGCGCGCTGCCTTGTCCAGCACCCCGACAGCCAGCTTGAACACCGCCTGACCATCCATTTTCAGCAGCGGATCGCCCGTCACCTGTCCCCCGGCCACGTGACCCGGAACGCACAGGATGCCGACATGCCGACCATCCGCGTGAAGTTCAGTCGCCAGAACACCCGGACCATCACCTTCGTGACCCACGGCCTCGAGCACAACTGCTCCAGCACCATCACCGAAAAGGACGCAGGTCGTGCGATCAGAAAAATCGAGAATCCGCGAAAACACTTCGGCGCCCACAACCAGCGCACGCGTTGCGGCTCCTGTCTGGATCATCGAATCAGCGACGCTGAGCGCGTAGACAAACCCGCTGCAGACCGCCTGCACATCGAACGCCGGACATCCCAGAATGCCGCCGGCCGCGCTGTGCATCTGTGCCAGGCGGTTTTGCAGGATGCAGGCGGTCGAAGGAAACACCATGTCGGGAGTCGACGTAGCCACAATGATCAGATCGATATCCTGAGGCTCAAGACCTGCCGCATCAAGCGCCTGCTTGCAGGCTTCGAAAGCCAGATCGCTGGCAGAAACATCGCGCGCCGCAAAGTGACGAGCCCGGATGCCGGTGCGCTCGACGATCCACTCATCCGAGGTTTCTACCCCTTGTTGCGCGAGTTCGATGGCCAGTTCGGCATTGCTCAAACGGCGCGGCGGCAAGAAGCTGCCGGTGCCAGCGATACGGGAATAGCGTTTCATGGAGTGACAGTGGTGACAGACAAGCCCGGTTCCTGCGGCGCGCCTCCGGCAGCTGGATCCGTTGCGCACGGACTAACTTTGCCGGAAGCGGACCCGGCCAACAACGGCGCAGCATGCGCAATGCGGGCCTGCAATTGCTCGAGAAGATTGTTGCGGGCGGCCTCGTAAGCCCGATTGAGCGCTTGCTCGAAAGCAAACGCATCCGCCGACCCGTGGCTCTTGAAAACCAGACCGCGCAAACCGAGCAGCGCTGCCCCGTTGTACCGACGGTGGTCCACCCTGCGCTTAAAGGACACCAACACGGGATAAGCCACCAGACCGGCAAGGCGTGTGAGCCAGGATCGGGAAAATTCCTGGCGAAGAAAGTCGCCGATCATCTGCGCGAGGCCTTCGCTCGTTTTTAGCGCTACATTGCCCACAAAGCCATCGCAGACCACGATGTCGGATGTGCCCTTGAAGATGTCGTTGCCTTCGACGTTTCCAACAAAGTTGAGGTCGCCCGCCGCAGATGCGGCCCGGAGTAGCTCGCCCGCGCGCTTGATGACTTCCCCACCCTTAATGACTTCTGATCCGATGTTCAGCAAGCCCACGGTGGGCGCTTCTTTTGACTTGAGGACCGCATCGAGCGCCGAACCCAGCACCGCGAACTGCAGCAGGTGATGCTCCGTGCAATCTACGTTGGCGCCAAGGTCAAGTACGGTGGTTGCATCGCCGCGCGCATTGGGAAGCGGATAGGCGATAGCAGGCCGATCGATGCCATCCAGTGTTTTGAGCAAGTACCGTGCGATCGCCATGAGCGCACCAGTATTGCCAGCAGATACGGCCACTGCTGCATTGCCATCCTTGACCTGCTGGATGGCCACCCGCATGGAAGAGTCCTTCTTGCGGCGCAGCGCGCTTTCGACCGCTTCGTCCATCGAAACCACCTCGGTGGCTTGCACGCAGCGGGCGCGCGGGTGCTTGAAATTCTGGATATCGTTCAGGCGCCCTACAAGAAGCACCTGCGCGTCAGAATGCGCATCAAGGAACCGCCGACAGGCTTCCAGGATGACTACGGGGCCATGATCGCCCCCCATGCAATCGACGGCGAGAATGATCATTCAATCCTTCGAAAGCGCCCGCGGCTGCGGGAATCGGCAACAACCATCGAGAACGTGACGTCGAACACCACCGCAAAGTGGTTATCAGCCGCCAGGATACCGATGTCAGGCCTCGGACTTGCTCTTCAGAACCTGCCGCCCACGGTAGAAGCCGTTGGGGCTGATGTGGTGGCGCAGATGGATTTCGCCCGTGGTCGGCTCAACTGCCGTACCCGGCACATCAAGAGCATTGTGGGACCGGTGCATACCCCGCTTCGATGGGGACTTCTTGTTTTGCTGAACTGCCATGGCGTGGCTCCTGCGAATCTGAAAATAATGAATGTGTAGACAACGCGGTTGGCCTGGAACCCCCCTCAGGGAACACCGCATCTTGCGCGTCTGACATGATGGCGCGGCATTTGTCGCACCCATTCAGGTACGTCGGCAGATCCGCGCGAAGCCCGTGATTATAGCCCGGGCCGGCAGCGGGCAGATCTACCTGCCGACAGCCTTGTGCAACAACGACTGCAGGGCGGCGAAAGGATGTTCACGCTCCTGCGCTCCCTCCAGAGCGGATTCGCCGACCGCCATCGGCAGCGGATCTGGACATACTTCGTGCATCGGCACCGGCGGCACCGCAAGCAGGAGCTCGTCTTCCACCAGTTCACGCAGCGGGAAATCTGGCCGGATCGCAAGAACGTCCTCCGCCGAGTCCTCATCCTCGAGCTCCGCCGTCGCTTCATCCGCAACGAAGCGGAATTCCTGATCAAACTTGAGTGGAACTTCCATCGTCTGCAGACAGCGTTGGCAGATCATCGGGACAGTCACCGCACCGGCGAGTTGCAACCACGGCTGCGGCGTTGCGCCGGCCGTCCCTTCACGCATGGATCCGACGGCCCTCCAGGCGACCTCACGACCATCCGTTTCGCCAACACAATCCTGCTGCAGACGCGGAAAAAAGCTCAACGGATCGTTCGTGGCAACGACGTCCCCGGCTCGCGCGAAATTCGCCACGTCAACGCGGCTGGTCTGGTTTTGCTTACTCATATGAAGAGTGTAGAAGAAAGCCCTGAAAATAGCGGGATGACATTCTCTGCAGGTGCCCTACTATCCGTTCCGTCCGGCGGTCGCAAGCTCGTGCTCGGCTCGACCTCCCCCTACCGGCGCGAGTTGCTGCAGCGGCTTCGGATCGCGTTCGACGTGGCCTCGCCGGAGGTCGATGAAGCAGCCCTGCCAGGAGAATCACCTGCCGCGCTTTCGGTTCGGCTGGCCGACGCCAAGGCAGCAGCGGTTGCGAAGAGGTTTCCAGAAGCGGTAGTTATTGGCTCCGATCAAGTGGCAGACCTCGACGGCCAGGCACTCGGCAAGCCAGGGAATCACGGCAATGCCGTCGTGCAGCTAAGAGCGATGAGTTCGAAGACGGTTGTTTTTCATACCGCCGTAACGGTACGGTGCGGCGCAACGGGGTTTTGCGCCAGTGATCGCGCGGAAGTCCGGGTGCGTTTTCGCAAATTGAGCGACCGTGAGATCGAGTCGTATCTGTACGCCGAACAGCCGTACGACTGTGCAGGCAGCGCGAAGAGCGAGGGACTCGGCATCAGCCTGCTCGACGCCATCGACAGCGACGATCCCACGGCCCTGATCGGGCTTCCGCTCATCCGGACCTGCCAGCTTCTCAGAGCCGCCGGCTTGCACATCGGATGAAGCCCGCAACGCTCTTTTTGGTACCGGCGCCGCTCGACTTCGGTTGCGACGAAAAAACTTCGCTTGACGAAGTGCTGCCCGACGCGACATTGCGCGTTGTCGCCCGCCTGTCCCACTGGGTGTGCGAGAACGCGCGTTCTGCACGGGCGTATCTGAATCGCGTTAACGAAATTCACCCCCTTGCCTTGCCGCTGCAGCAGCAGCAGATCGTGGAGCTGGCACGCCACATCCACAAAAAAGGCGATCACGATGGCCAATACGATGCACGCCCGCTCCTTGCGCCTGCGGTGCAAGGCCACGACATGGGCCTTCTCAGTGAGGCCGGAATGCCAGCAATTGCGGATCCGGGAAGCTCAGTGGTGCGCGCCGCCCATGCACTATCGATCAAGGTCGTGCCACTTGTGGGACCGGTTTCCCTGCTCCTGGCGCTCGCAGCAAGCGGCCTGAATGGGCAGAACTTCGCCTTCGTCGGCTATCTGCCGCAGGATTCTGCGCAAAGAAAGCGCCGCAGTCAGGAGCTGGAGACAATTGCGCGGTCCACAGGACAGTCGCAGCTGTTTATTGAAACGCCCTATCGCAACACTGCAATGTTCAGTGCCTTGGTCGCGCACCTCGACGGCAATACGCGCCTGTCGGTCAGCAGCGGCATGACACTCGCGCATGCGCAGACGCGCTGCGCAACAGTTGCCGAGTGGCGGCAAGCTCCAGCCGAAGGCGCACCATCCAATTCGACCCCAGCCGTATTTGCGATCGGAATCTGAGTTCGGGTCGGAGCCGCTTCGTGCAGAGCTTCAAGCTCAGCGAAACGCGGGTAGCACCTGCAGTGAATGAATGGCAGCCGCGCCCATCGCGGCGCCGAACTTTTTGGCAAGGCGTTCTGCGACGTTGTCGTGGCGGGTGTAATCAACTATTTCTTCTGCCTTGACCACCTCGCGTGCGACGTAGTCGAGGTTTCCCAAGTGGTCGGCCAAGCCGAGTTCGATCGCTTGCTGTCCTGTCCAGAAGAGCCCGCTGAAAATCTCGGGGGTCTCTTTCAGCCTCGCACCCCGCCCCTTCTTGACCACTGCGATGAACTGCTGGTGGATCTGCTCGAGCAAGACTTGCGCATAGGCGCGCTGATTTTCCGGCATCGGACTGAACGGATCCAGAAATCCCTTGTTTTGCCCCGCAGTGAGCAAACGGCGCTCGATCCCAAGCTTGTCCATCAACCCGGTGAAACCGAATCCATCCATCAGTACCCCGATGCTTCCGACGATGCTCGCCTTGTCGACAAATATCTGATCAGCAGCAGAGGCGATGTAGTAGGCCGCCGAGGCACAGCTTTCCTCGACGACGGCATAGACCGGCTTTTTATACTTCGCCTTGAGACGATAGATCTCGTCGTTGATGATGCCGGCCTGGACGGGGCTGCCCCCGGGCGAATTGATGAGCAGAACGACTGCTTTCGCACCGTCGTCCTCAAACGCGGCCTGCATCGCTGCTACAACCGACTCAGCGCTCGCATCAGCGCCATCCGCAATTTCGCCCTTGATGTCAATCACCGCCGTATGCGCAGCGCTGGTGGCGGTCGCGGGCTGGGTGCGATGAAATAGAAACCACGCAACGATTACGAAGAAGACGAGCCAGGACATCCTGACAAAGGTTTTCCAGCGACGCGCCGAGCGCTGCTCGTGTAGAGCGCTGAACGCGAGGCGCTCAATTGCCTTGCGCTCCCAGCCTTCGGGAGGGCGTGCATCGCGGGTGGGGCGGGAAGGACCCGGCTCGTCGAGCGGATCACGAAAAACAGGTTCTGTCATAGGGTTGCAGGTACTGGGCGTCAAAAAACCAGAAGATCAGCGCCCTGCGAAGGGTCGAAATCGGGGTGGAAGATCTTCGAAACTCCTGTCCGGCGCCAGGGTACTGGCAGTATGCCAGCGGACCGTTCTGTCCTGCTCAGAGAGCTTGACCGGAATGAGCGCTTAGACATCTGCTCTGTTCATACCCAAACCGGAGGCTGGATCAAAGAGCACACCATGTGCGCAACAACGCAAAAGCTGTGACGTGCCGTCGGCATAAAACAAGCCCGAACCGCCATCAAGTTCCGCGCCCATGTGCGGACAGCGATTCAGATAGGCGCGCAACGATCCATCGACCAGGCGGAGCGCGAAAGCATTACAGCTTCGCCGCTGCAACCGCACTAAAAACGAGAACGCAGCACCGCCAGGCGCGAGCTCGACCTCATTGCAGAGCAGGTTCAGCTCGGACATCGGAAGCACCGCTTATGCGTTGCGTGCGAGCCATTCGCTCAGTTCGCTCACTGAAGCGGCGATGAAACTTGACCGGAACTGCGCGAACTCCGACGCACGGTGGGCGCCGTAACTGACACCGACGCTTGCACATCCTGCTGCGCGGGCCATCAGCAAGTCGTGGGTCGTATCGCCGATCATCAGCGTTCGCTCGGGCCTGACATTGAACTGGCACATCAACTGCTCGAGCATCAGGGGGTCTGGCTTGCCCGCGGTTTCATCGGCTGTTCTGGAGCCCTGAAACAAGCCTTGCAGCTCCAAGGTGTCAAGGGCTTCATCCAAGCCGCGTCGACTCTTTCCCGTTGCCACTGCAAGAATATAACCACGGTCGCGCAAGGCCCGCAGCAGCACAAGGACACCTGGAAACAGGATCAGATCATTGTGATGTTGGCGGTAGTGATGCTGATAACGCCTCGCCAGTTCATCGTATTGCGCCGGCGCGACATCCGGAGCGGCATGTGCGAGCGCCTGCCGCAGATTCATCCCGATGACATATGAGGCGGCCTTATCGTCCGGAACCGTGCCACCAACATCTCTGACCGCGTACTGGATACAACGCGCGATCACAGCGGTGGAATCGTAGAGCGTCCCGTCCCAGTCAAACGCGATGAGGTCGAAACTGCGGGAAAAATCCTGGTCGTTTTTGGTCATGCGTGGTGCCACTTTAGTTAGGTCAACTCAGCGCCTCGCCGTGATCGGTCATGGCCGTGCCCAGCGCTCCAACTCCGGCGGCAGTTCAGCTGTCAGGGAGATCCGCTCCCCGCTCACGGGATGGTCGAACTGCAGGCGCCATGCGTGCAGAAACATGCGGCGAAGGCCGACGTGGACGAGCGTCCTGTTGAGTGAGAAGTCGCCATATTTGTCGTCCCCGGCAATCGGGTGTCCGGCAGCTGCGAGGTGGACCCGTATCTGATGGGTGCGCCCCGTCTTGATGGTGACCTCCAGCAACGACATGGCGGGCAACGCCACCTCCGGGCGCACCGGATACACCGTGCGGGGCGCCACCAAGGTGATGGAGCGCATTCCGTCCGGGTCTTCCGCGCTCGTGACCCGGACCCGACGTTCACCATCAGCCAGCAGAAATTTGTGCAGCGGCTGATCAATCACCTTGTGCTTTGCCGTCCAGCCTCCACTGACCAAAGCGAGATAGGTTTTCCCCGTTTCGCGCGCCCGGAACTGCGCCTGCAGGCGCAGCAAGGCGGAGCGCTTTTTCGCGACCAGAAGGATCCCGGAAGTTTCTCGATCCAGACGATGCACCAGTTCAAGAAACGGCGCTTGAGGCCGGGCGCGCCGCAGCTGCTCGATGACGCCGAAACTCAAGCCGCTTCCTCCATGGACTGCCGTTCCTGCGGGCTTGTCCAACGCAAGCATGTGTTCGTCTTCGTACAACACTGAAAATTCGCGCGGCGGGACGATGGACAAAGCGGCTTCCTGCTCCGCTTTGGAAGCAACGCGAACAGGCGGAATACGGACCAGATCGCCCAAGGCAACTCTACTGTCCGCTTGCGCGCGCCCTTTGTTGAGACGGACCTCACCGCTTCGAATAATCCGGTACACGTGTGTCTTTGGCACCCCCTTGAGCTCGCGCAACAGGAAGTTATCCAGGCGCTGCCCATCCGAATCCTCACCCACCTCCACCTGTCTTACAGCCGGGGTTTCGGCGGGCTCTTTGCCCCCTATAATGTGTTTCACTGACGCGACGTTGTAAGTGGTTGATTCTTCTGGAGTTTAGTCCAGGCCCACATTGCGATTGCGGCAGCAGGTCGATGCCGTCGAGACAAAATGGGCACGCTGTGGAAGCAACTTCCCGGCGTCTTCCTCCAGTCCCGACCGAGCCGGCGCCTTGAAACACCGAACCGGAATACCAGCCGGCCGATTCCGCCTTATCCGGCGGCCCATCGTCCAGCGGACTAAGCGAGACACCCCCCGTGCTGATCGCACTCATGCTCACCTTACGGCGCTGGCTCCTGCCCGCTCATGCTGAGATGCGTGCAATCTTTTTTGTGTCCGGACACCCCATCGGGGCTCGTCCCGCGGCCGCGCTTACGCGCTCCGCCCTCGCCTTCATCCACGCGCCACCGTACCGCCTGCCAGGCTGATCCAGCTTCCGCAGACGCGACCATCGGCCATTCCTTTCGTTTCCAGGCGTCAGTTCACGCATCGTGGGCCCATACAGGGCAGTACAAGGGCCAAGCTTGGCCAGCGGGCGCAGACGGGCGTGATGACGCCGTCAACGAGCCGCCATTGACACGAAAAGGAACCGCATCATGAAACGGATGCTGATCAACGCCACGCAGGCCGAAGAACGCCGGCTGGCCATCGTCGACGGACAAAAGCTCCTCGACTACGAAATCGAAATCGAAGGGCGCGAACAGCGCAAGGGCAACATCTACAAAGCCGTTGTCACCCGAGTGGAGCCTTCGCTGGAAGCCTGCTTCGTTGACTATGGCGAAGACCGCCACGGTTTCCTGCCCTTCAAGGAAATTTCACGCCAATACTTTGCCGAGGGGGTGTCCCCCAGCCAAGCCCGCATCAACGAGGCCATCAGGGAAGGCCAGGAACTGCTGGTCCAGGTCGAAAAGGAAGAGCGCGGCAACAAGGGTGCGGCCCTGACCACCTTCGTGAGCCTGGCGGGACGCTACGTCGTGCTGATGCCCAACAACCCGCGCGGCGGTGGCGTATCGCGCCGCATCGAGGGCGAGGATCGTGCCGAACTGAAGGAGGCGATGGACCAGCTCGAATATCCCAAGGGGATGAGCATCATCGCGCGCACGGCCGGCATCGGCCGTGCGGCACCTGAACTCCAGTGGGATCTGAACTATCTGCTCAAGCTCTGGACCGCCATCGACGGCGCTGCTCAGGGCGGCAAGGGTGCCTTCCTGATTTACCAGGAATCGAGCCTGGTGATACGCGCCATTCGTGACTACTTCAATCACGACATCGGCGACATCCTGATCGACACCGACGACATCTACGAGCAGGCGCACCAGTTCATGGCGCACGTGATGCCCGAGCATGCGTCACGGGTGAAGCGTTACCGTGATGATGCGGCGCTCTTCAGCCGCTTTCAGATCGAGCACCAGATCGAATCCGCCTATGCGCGCACCGTGACGCTGCCTTCCGGTGGCGCGATCGTGATCGACCACACAGAGGCCCTGGTCTCCATCGACGTGAATTCCGCCCGTGCCATCAAGGGCGGTGACATTGAGGAAACCGCTACCCGCACGAACCTGGAAGCCGCCGACGAAGTGGCACGCCAGATGCGTCTGCGTGACTTGGGCGGCCTGATCGTCATCGACTTCATCGACATGGAAGAGTCGAAGAACCGCCGCGAAGTAGAGAACCGCTTGCGCGATGCCTTGCGCCAAGACCGTGCCCGCGTGCAGTTCGGCAGCATCAGCAAATTTGGCTTGATGGAAATGAGCCGCCAGCGCCTCAAGCCTGCGCTTTCCGAAGGCTCTTCGATTCCCTGCCCTCGCTGCGGCGGTTCCGGCCACATTCGCGACACAGAGTCGAGCGCCTTGCAGATCCTCCGGATCATCCAGGAAGAGTGCCTGAAGGACAACACCGCCGCGGTGCATGTGCAGGTTCCAGTCGAGGTCGCTTCATTCCTGCTGAATGAAAAGCGTCCTGAAATTGCGAAGATCGAGCTGAAGCAGCGCGTGACTGTTTTGATGGTTCCCAGCAAAACCCTGGAGACGCCGCACTACAAACTGGAGCGGCTCAAGCACGACGATCCGCGGCTCGATCAGATCGAGGCCAGTTACAAACTTGCCGACGTTGCGGAGGACCCCACCACCGTCACCCGCCGCTCTCAGGAACCCACCAACAAGCAGACACCCATCATCAAGGGCGTTCTGCCCGATGCTCCTGCGCCGCAGTCGCAACCGCGCCCAAGCGCAACGCGTGGCAGCCATGCCGAGCCGGCACGTGAGCCGATAGCAGCGGTCAAGGCAGCAGAGCCGGTACCCACACCGGGGTTTATGAACGCCCAACCGACAGCCGAGCCCGGCTTCTTGGGTTGGCTCAAACGCATGCTGGGTGTCGAGCCCGCTGCTTCCGCAGCACCTGCCGCTACCCCGGTGTCCCAAGCTTCTGCGCCTTCTGGTGGTTCGGCTGGTGCCAGCGCGGAAAGCCGCCGTGGCAGTCGCGGCGGTCGGGGTGGTGAAGGCCGGCGTGATGGACGTACTGGTGGTGAAGGCCGAAGCGAACGCGGCGAAGAAGGCCGTGGACCCCGCCGCGGCGAGCGGCCGGCAGAGGGCGCCCGAACCGGCG
>JBBSUX010000043.1:0-16751 GCA_038234045.1 Burkholderiales bacterium | reverse complement strand
GGTGCGCGGACTCTGGATCCTGCGCCGGCGCTTTCCCGGCTGGTCATCCGATCAGCGCGACGCCTGCACCCAGGAGTGGGCGCGCCAATTGCTGGAAATCCTCGAAGTCAGCGTAGCAACGCACGGTGATGTGACCATGCAGGGGCCGCTGCTGCTGGTCGCCAATCACACCTCGTGGCTCGATATTCTTGTGATTCTGGCCGCCCGGCCAGCGCGTTTCGTCGCCAAGTCAGATATCCGGAGCTGGCCTCTGATCGGCGCTGTGGTCGCGGGAGCTGGTACGCTGTTCATCGAGCGTCGCCAACGACGCGATGCCTTGCGGATGACGCAGACCATGGCCGAGGCCCTGCGTGCCGGAGCGGTGCTAGCGGTGTTTCCCGAGGGCACGACGGGTGATGGTCGTTCGCTGTTGCCGTTTCATGCAAATCTGCTGCAGGCTCCCCTGATTGCCGGCGCACCTGCGCAGCCGGTGGGCATCCGCTTCGTCGACGCAGCAACGCATCAGCCGAGCGCCGCAGCCAACTATGTGGGTGACGACAGCCTCATGGGCTCGATCTGGCGCATGCTGGGCGCGGGACCGATTCGGGCAGAGATGTGCTTCGGTGCACTTTCGCATGCCGACGGCCGGGCCCGGCGCAGCTGGTCATCCGATCTGCATGCCGAGGTTGCTGTGCTCTGTCGGCACCGTAGCCGCAATGCTGACGAAAATGGCGATCACGTGCGGGAGGATCCCCATGAAATACCGGGTCAGTGATCAACTTTCTCAGAAACACATTGCTACACCAAAAGGAGCTGATTGCGCTCACCCGGGAATCGTCTCGGCTACTTTTTATATCTGAAATCTGCTGGAACTTTCAGGGCGCGCCACTTGACCAAGATAATGATTGTCCTGACTTGTTGTGATTGACCCATGCGTTTGATTTCCCGCATCCAGAATTTGCTCCTCCAACCTCGAGCGGCGTGGTTACGCATTGCTGATGAAGCGCCATCTTTCGGCAGCATCCTGATCCGGCACGTCCTGCCGTTGGCGCTGATTCCGGCGCTCGCTGTCGGCATCGGGCTGTGTGTGGTCGGCTGGCGCTCCGCCGGCGCAGTGGATGTGGTTCGTTTGCCTTGGCAACAGGGCGTTCCGGTGATTGTTTTTGTCTACGTCGCGGCTGTGCTGGCAACGCTGCTGGTGGCGTGGATCACCCGGACGGTGGCGCCGACCTTCGGTGGGCGAGGCAATGGGCGGGCGGCACTCGCTCTCGTGGGTTATGGAGGCACAGCCGCCTGGCTCGGAAGCGTTTTCTTCGCCCTGCCGGCACTTGCGGTGCTGGCCGGAATCGTCGCTTTGTACAGCGCGTACACCATCTTCATGGGGCTGCCCGTGCTCATGGGGAGCAGCCATCGAAAGACGATTCCCTATACGGCTGCTGTCGTGCTCGCGGGAGCCGTGACCAGTCTGCTGATTTCCTCGGCCGTCACGCATTACGCCGTCCGGGAGATGGCAATGGGCAATGGCGGGGTTTCCGGTTTGGGAGCAGCCGCTGCAACAGCGCAGGTCGCCGAAGCATCGAAAAAGCTCGATGTTGCGGCAGAGCGGATCGAAGCAGCAAGCGCCCGCCAGGAGGCAGCCACATCCGACGCTTCAGCGGCAGCCAAATCCGCGGAAGCAGCGTCCGCTGCCGCCAGTGAAACTGCTGCTGGAACAACAGCGGCGGCTTCGGGCGTTGCACCGGGCGGAACTCCGCCTGTGACCGGTGGCGACCCCGTTTCGGGAGCTGTGCCCGCTGCGGCGCTCAAGGCCTCACTCCCGGAGAAGCTGGGTACTTTCACCCGCACAGAAATCCAGATGCAGGGCGGCCGGGTGAAGGGGATGGTGACGAGTAACGCGCGCGCCGAATACAAGTCCGGCGAGATGCAAATGCGCATCGAGCTCATTGACCTGGGAAACATGAGCAAGCTGATGGCACAGGCTGGCGCAGCCGTTCAGGGTGAGCGGGAAGACAGCGCAACCAAGGAGCGCACTTGGCAGGAAGGCGGCCGCACCCTGCATGAAAACTATCGCAAGGACGGTTCCCTGGCCCAGTACACGACCACATTGCGCAACGGAGTGGTGGTGGAGGTGACAGGTCACAAGATGTCGCTCGACGAGGTCAAGTCTGCTTCCAGCCAGCTTGACCTGGCGACGATTGAGGCTATGAAGCGGCGGCCGCCGCCCCCCTGAGGCGCTGAATTAGTCGCTGGCTTAGTAGCGTGCGATGACCGCCGCATGCCTCTGGCAATCAATGTCACCACCGGAAGCACCATGGAGCGGTGCTGAGCCAGAAAATGTGATTGTTGAGCCTTGACTCCGGTCACATGCCCTTGTTATCGGGTCCATGTTGAGCGGGCGGCGCTCGCCTTTTCAGTTTTTCTCGGAGGTCTTTCGTGCAATCACATTCGCATCGGATGCCAGATGCTTGGTCTGTAGTCGAACCCGCAGCACTTGGTAGTCGCCAAGGCCGCCAAGCATGGCCGGAGAGCTATCTGCTTGACGATGACCCTTCGGCCATGTCTGATCTCCCTCCTGAGCATCTGGGTCGCTTGCTCGCGACTTATGTCGCGTTGCTTGCGCTTGTTGTCACGGGAGCAATAGCGGTCAGTGGCGTGGGCTCACATGTGCTTGCGTTTTTGGCGCGATGAGGCAGAGCCGGCAATCGATGCCGCAGGTTTGCCTTCCGCTTTTTTGCCCCACCGTTTCAGGAATTTGTCCATGTTTCGTCGCTTAACGGTTCCTGGTTTGGCGCTGGCCTCGGTGCTGCTGTGCTTGACTGCCCAGGCGCAGGTTTCGGTCGGTGCCAAGGCCGCTGCTTCCGCGCCGGGGGCCGCCAGTTCAGCTAATGGCGGGACCGGGGGCGTTGGCTTGGGTGGAGTCGGGCCCGGTGTCGGCATCAATCCGGATGTCAACGCCGGTGCGGGTGAGATGTCAGCCGGGCGCGCGGTTGGCAACAACGCGCTGTCAGGCCCACGTGCTCGCCGGGATGCGCAGCGGGTACTCCCGCCCGGCGTGGATACGCCGGCACATCCCCTGACTGCGGGTCAAAGGGCTCTGGCGTTGGAGGCAGCACGCAAGGGACCGGTTGAAACGGCCCCGGTCAAGTGATGCACTCGCTTGGATTTGTCTTTCTGTTGCGGCGCACCATCATTCTTGCGTACGGACGATGCCTATGTCTTTGATAGCTCGAACCGACCGCATGTTTGGCACTTGCGCTTTGCTTTTTGTCGTCGGCATTCTTTCTGCATGTGCGCGGGCGGCGCCCGCCGTGGCTGAAACACCGGTACCCGCAGTTCAACCCGGGGGCGCTTGCCACGCTGCGGATGTGCAGTTTGTCATGGGCAAGACCGTGGATGAGCGCCTGGCAGAGCAAGCGCGGCGCAGGGCCGGCGCACGGGTCGTCCGGGTTCTCCGGCCCGGGCAGATGGCTACGCTGGAATTCAATCCTTCGCGGCTTAACCTCCGCGCGGATCAGCAGGGAATGGTGACTGCGGCCGATTGCGGTTGACATTCCTGGAGCAACGATTCAGGCCTGATGGCTCTTGGTCTTGCTACACTTGTGATGTGCCTCCGTAGCTCAGTGGATAGAGCGATCCCCTCCTAAAAAATTGGGCACTGGCGTGCGAAAGCCGCCTGTTGAATCGAGTCAAATTCGGTGAAACCTCTGTGCAGCCCCGGCTGTTCGTGGCAACGCCGAGCCAAGTCCCCGCTGTTTCGGGGAAAGGTGTAGAGACTAAACGGCTCGGACCTGAACGATTGCGGCCTCCTTCAGGCTGCAGTCGATGGTCAAGACATAGTCCAGACCACGAACATCCTTTTGGATTGCGGCGAAAGTCGAAGTGGGATGAAGGGATAGGTCGCAGGTCCGATTCCTGCCGGGGGCACCATTTTGCAGAAATCGACGCTTCGCTTCGTTCGCTGATCAGCTGCGGCGCAGGCTCTCCAACAGCGCGTCGTTGACTTCCATACCGTCACGCTGCGCCGTTGCCAACAGGTCCGCACGACGCACGCCCGGAAGCCGCACGCCGTCGTCCACCAGCATCTCCCTGACCAGAACCTCGACGCGGGCGAGATACTCCGCGCGACCCGCCAAGGCCCCGGGATCAATCACGATGAAGGCCTGCCCGATTCGCGGACGATTGCCGTCTTCGACAAAGAAGCTGGACGCTTCGAATCCGAAATTGGCGCCGATCAACGCGGTGACCAGCAATTCGACCACCAGTGCCAGCATCGCTCCTTTGGGGCTCGACACAGCGCCGATGGGCAGCATCGAGCCTTCCATGCCGGCTTTGGGATCGGTTGTCGGCTGGCCCTGGGCATCGAGTGCCCATCCTTGGGGAATGGGCTTGCCCGCCTTTGCAGCAACCATGAGCTTGCCACGCGCCACTTCGCTCAGACTCATGTCGATCATGAGCGGCAGGGCTTTACCGCTGCGGGGAAATATCGCTGCAATCGGATTCGTGCCGAAGATTGGATGTTTGCCGCCAGCCGCGGGCATCGCGGATGGGGAATTCGCGAACCCGAGACCCACCATTCCCGCATCGGCAACCGCGCGCAAGTGATCGACGACAACACCGCAGTGGTGACTATTCGTCACCCCAACAAAGCTTATGCCGAATTCGCGGGCACGAGTGATGGCTTCGTGTACCGCGAATTCGCAGGCGGCGAATGCGAGGCCTTCCTTGGCATCTACCACCGCTGCGGCACCCTTGGACTTTGCAATCGACGGTTGTGCCGCGCCATCTACCCGACCATTTTGCAGGTGGGTGCTGTACTGGGCAATCCGGCTCAATCCGTGCGACGCGAGACCTTGCGCCTCGGCCAGCACGAGGGCGTTTGCGGTGGCCTGCGCCATTGCAGGGTTCGCACCCGCATCCCGCAACACATCTGCGACCAGTGTGCGCGCCGCTTCCATTGATATGCGTGCCATCAGCTGAGCTCCTCCAGAACACGTTGAGCAATCAACGCAGAAACGCGTTCGTTCGAGTCGCTCGAGACTCCTGCGATGTGCGGTGTGAGCAGCAGGTTCGGGCAGCCGACAAAGACGTTCTCTGCCGGTACCGGCTCGCTGTCGAAGACATCGATTGCCGCGCCGCCTAGCTGACCACTTTTGAGGGCGTCGGCTAGAGCTGCTTCATCCACCACTCCACCCCGCGCTGAGTTCACGAGGATGGCGCCCTTTTTCATGCTCTTGAGCCGTTGGACATTGAAGAGATTGCGCGTCGAGTCGAGCAGCGGCACATGCAGACTGACTACATCGGAGCGCGTGAGCAACTCGTCAAGACCAACGCTCGCGACATTATTTTGGGCAAAAACCGCATCGGTCTCGTCGAGCATCGGGTCATGCGCGATCACGGTCATGCCCAGACCTTCAGCAAGCCGGGCGGTGAGTTGGCCGATGGAGCCAAAGCCCACCAGGCCGAGCGTTCGGCCACCGATTTCCCGACCGTTCCCGAGGGCGTTACGTGGCCACTTACCGGCCAAGACATCACCGGTGGACTGGTAGGCGCCACGCAACAGCAGCATGGCGGAGGCAAGCACGTATTCGGCCACGCTGAGCGCGTTTGCCCCTGTGGCAGGAATGACCTTGATACCCTTTGCCTCGCACGCCTGCACATCGATGTTGTCGAGTCCCACGCCGAGCCGCCCGACGACCTGGCACATGGTGAGCGCAGCAAGTAGATCGCCCCTTACCTGGGTGCGGTTGCGCACGATGATCGCGTCGGCAGATCGAGCTTCTGTTGCGAGACGCCCCGCGTCGTCGACCAGCTTGGGGTCGTACAGCACGTCGTGCTGTGCCTGCAATTGCGCAACAGCGCGCTCGTCCATGAATTCGGTGACGATGATTCGCATCAGAAAAAGTCTCGATCGAAAAGAAAGAAGAGTTCGGAGTGATGCGCGCTACCAGAAAATCCCGACTGGGAGCGGCACCTGCAGCGCGAACCGGAAAAGCGAATAGAGTCCGCCGATCACGATGGCGGTAGCCAGCGCGTAGAGGAAAGCGGTGCGCGCTGTCCAGCGGTCGTATTGCGCAAGCATCAGCAGCGCAACGCTTGCGCAAACGCTGCTGAAAAGAAATCCCACTGGCTGCAGTGCGAAGGCCCATACCAACATCACCGCCATGGTTCCGAGCCGTCGCGGATTCGATCCAGCATCGGCTCGGGCCAGCGGTACCGGCTTGCGCAGCGTCAGCACGATATAGAGCAGGCCGAAGGCGATCATCAGACCCGCAATCGTGCGCGGAAACACCGCCCCAAGAGGCGTGAAATCAGTTGATCCCGCTAATGCTGCACAACCGAGGGCAATGACAATCGCGCAGCCGACCAGGCCCGGGGTGTCGCGTTTCCAGGTTTCAGGCATGGAACTCCTCCACATCAGTGCGGCGCTGGCGCCATTTGATCCAGAACGGGTACACGAGCCCCAGCACGATGAAGGCCATGATGCCGATCGATATCGGGCGACCGATGAACTCCGCCAAGACGTTACCGCGCGCCTGACCGATGAGGGTGCCCTGGACGAAACCCCTCTCGGCGATGCTGCCCAGGATCAGCCCGAGCACGATCGGAGACGGCGAAAAGCCGAGTCGGTTCGCACCCCAGGCAAGCACACCCAAGACCGCCATCTGCTGCACTTCATAAGGATTGTTGTGAACTGCGAAGCTGCCGATGACGGTGAGAAATGCCACGGTGGGCACCAACACTGCCTTAGGAATCGCTACGATGGATTTGAACGCGTACCGACCCAGAATGAGTCCTGCCGGCAGCATCAGCACGGTTGATATCAACAAGCCCCAGATGAAGGTGTAGACGATGGGTCCCTGCTGGGTAAAAAGCGTCGGACCGGTTCGGATTCCTTGCACCAACAACGCGCCCAAAATAACGGCGTCGGGAGGGGTGCCCGGTATGCCGAGAACGAGGGTTGGAATCAAACCTCCGCCCACTGTCGCATTGTTCGCTGATTCGGTCGCCAGGATGCCGTCGGGCTCACCACGGCCGAAGTTGTCCCGCCTTGGCGATGTGCGTTTGGCCTCGGCATACGATACCAGCGATGCGATCGAACCTCCTGCTCCCGGAAGGATGCCCACCAGGGTTCCGATGATCGAACTGCGTGCAATATTGAACTTGCTTCGACCCATCAATTGACCGGCTTCACGCAGCCTAAAACTCGCAACTCGTCCGGTAATTTCCAAGTGGGGCGTGCGCGTGGATACAAGATCGATCAGCACGGGGATGCAATACAGCCCGATCAACGCTGAAACCACATCGATGCCACCCAGCAATTGCTGAAAATCACCCACATAGCGGATATCGCCTCCGACCTCCGCCGCGCCGATCATGGACAACATCAGGCCCAAGCATCCCCCGATCAGCCCCTTGAGGGTGCTGCCTTCCCCAAGCGAAGCGATCAGGGTGAGTCCGAATACGGCAAGCCAGAAATATTCCACCGGGCCAAATCGCAACGCAACCGTTGCTAGCGGTGGTGCCAGCAGCATCAGAAAGAGCGCGCCCACCAATCCGCCGATGACCGACGCCAGGCAGGCCAGCGTCAGCGCCAGATCGCCATCGCCGCGGCGGGCCATTGGGAAGCCGTCAAAAGTCGTTGCGATTGATGACGGTGTACCGGGAGTGTTCAGCAGGATCGCTGCATACGCACCACCGTAAATTGCCCCGGTGTAGATCGCACCCAGCACGATCAAAGCCACATGCGGCGGCATCGTGAAGGTGAACGGCACAAGCACCGCCACCGCCATCGTTGCCGTAAGGCCCGGTAGCGCACCAATGATCGTGCCAGCCACCACTCCCGCAAGCGCAAACAGGAGGGTGATCGGGCTCAGCGCCGCAAGGAGGTAGTCGAAGCCGTGCATCGTGGTCGTGTGGACAGGCGACTGACGATGCTCACTTCTTCACGATGCCCATTTCCTTCGCGAGGGCGCCATAGCGCGCTTTCATTTGGGCGTCGAACTTCGCCATTTCGTCGGGGCCGATATTGATCAGCGCAAAACCATTGTCTTCCATCTTCTTGATGAAGCCTGGATCCTTATTGACCTTGGCCAGGTCTTCAGCCAGCTTTTTCTTGACGTCTGGTGGAGTGCTCTTCGGCACTGCGACACCGCGGTAAGCGCCGCCCACCAGATCAAAGCCCTCTTCCTTGAAGGTTGGACATTCGGGCAGCTTGGGATGGCGCTTTTCCATCGCTACCGCGAGACAGCGCACCTGGGAACCCAGCTGCAGTTGCACGGTGGTGTAGCCCCAGCTCGCGTTGACCTGTTTGCCGAGCAATGCGGTGTTCGATGGCCCGGTTCCTGCGAAGGGAATATAGGTGGTCTTGATTCCAGCCATCTTGTCGAACTGTTGCTTGGCAAGCTGGTTGGCGGAGTTGGTTCCGGAGCCCGACACCGTGGTTGCACCGGGTGCTTTCTTGGCGGCCGCGATGTAGTCCTTCAGGGTCTTGATCGGACTGTCAGCGGGAACCAGCAGCGCGTCCGGTGTGAACTGAAACCAGAAAACCGTGTCAATGTCGTCCGTCTTGTAGCCAACGTTTTTTTCAAGGGGCTGCAGGATGAGGTGGGGCAGGTTGCTTCCCATTACGGTATAGCCATCTGCGGGCATATTGTTCAGCTGTGCCCAGGCGGCTGCCCCACCCGCGCCGGGCTTGTACTGGATCGCCAGGCTTTGACCGGTGAGCTTCTGGAACACCGGTTCCTGCAAGCGCGCCGCGATATCCGATTCACCGCCCGGACCGAACGGGATGATGTAGTTGAGCGTCTTTTCCGGATAGGCGGCATTTGCCATGAGGCTGGCGCTGGTCAGCGCGGCCGCGATCAGAATCTTGAATCGAGCTTTCGTCATACAACTGTCTCCTTGCGTGTGGTCCGGCGACGGATGTCGCCGGAGAACTGCCCTGGCTCTTGAAGTTGGCGCTTTGCGGACGGATTGGCGGTGGTGCATTCGACGACTTCGTGTGGACTGCACACGAAAGCGTAGATCAAGCGCTTTCGTAGAGCCGGGTCAGAGTGAACTCCCGATGTCCCAGTGCTTCGGCTGCGGTCAACCTGCCATTGGCGGTCCGCAGCATCATGTCGAGCAGTGAGTCGCCTGCCTGATCCAGATTCATTTCCCGCTGCAGCAAACTGGAGGTGTCGACGTCGATGTGTTCGCCCATGGTGCGAACGGTGCGCGGATTGGCACAGAGCTTGATCACCGGCAGGATCGGATTGCCGATGACATTGCCCTGGCCGGTGGGAAAGAAGTGCACCGCATAGCCCGAAGCCGCGCACAAGGTAACCATCTCGGCTGCTGCGGAAGACGAATCCATGAACCACAAGCCGGGTCCGGTGGGTGTTTCGGCCTTGTCGAGCACGCCGTCGACCATGCACTTCTTGCCGATCTTCTGGATATTGCCCAACGCCTTTTCTTCGATCGTCGTCAAACCGCCGGCGATGTTTCCCTTGGTGGGCTGGGAATCGGACAGGTCGGATGTCTTGTGCCGATCGATGAGCTCCTGGTAACGGTTGAACATACCCATGAACTCTTCACGTATCTTGGGTGTGCGGCAGCGTTCGGCGACGAGGTGTTCGCCTCCGGTGAGCTCGGTCGTTTCGCCGAAGCAGAGCGTAGTCCCAAGGTCGTACAGCTTGTCGAACGCATTACCGACGGTCGGGTTCGAACCGCACCCCGACGTGGTGTCGGATTCGCCGCATTTGGTGGACACCCACAGGTCGGAGATCGGGCAGGTTTCACGCTGCTTCTCCGAGGCCCACTGCACCAGCTCGCGCGCGCCTTTAGAGGCACGCATGATCGTGTCGTGATCGCCGTGGAGCTCGATCGAATAACCCTTCACCGGTTTGCCGGTGGCGGCTATGGCGTCAACAATTTTCTTCGTCCAACCTTCCTCGATTCCTATCACGACCACCGCTGCCACGTTGGGGTTGGAGCCTGTTCCGATCAAGGTGCGGAAATGCAGTTCCAGATCCGCGCCAAATTGCAGCCGGCCGTACGGATGGGGTATTGCGATCGTGCCCTTGATGTTGTTGGCCACGGCCTCGCAGGCGGCGTTCGAAATGTCGTCCACCGGCAGAATGATGACGTGGTTACGCACGCCGACACGGCCGTTTTCACGGCGATAGCCTTGGAACTGGGTACTCTTGCTGATCATCTTCAATCCTTTGAAACCTTGGGGTGGGCTGGACGGGCGGGCGCCGATTTACCAGCGCTTGGTCTTGACGTTGTGAACGTGCAGGTGCTCACCCGCCTTGATCGGAGCCACGACCTTGCCGATATCGACGCCGTATTTGATAACGGTGTCATCCTTCTTCAGATCCTTCAAAGCGATCTTGTGTCCGATCGGAATCGCGCTGATGGTGGGCAGCGTGACTGTCTTGTCCTGCTCCATTACCCAGCCGGTGAGCTTGTCACCGCTGTTGATGCCTTCGACCACGATGGTGCCCACCGAGTCGCCGTCTTCGTGAACCACGAAATGAATCATTGCCTTCTCTCCTTCTGATGTGTGGCAGGGCCGCTTTGATGGCTCATTAGAGCCCCGCGTCACCAATCAATCAACTAGATGACCTGAATGAGAAGGGCTTAAAATCATTAGTGTTTTCCCGAGGTATATCTCCGTTGCCTCTGGGATTCCCCGGAGGCGAGGGCGCGTCGATTCGACGGTGAACGAGCCGTAAGAGTGGCCCCAATCGTGCGCAACATGGATGAAGGCACGCTTTGACTTCGATCCGGAAAAGCGCTCTCAACTGGCAATGAATCACTGAGGAGGCTTTGGCAGCATGTCCAGAAATCCATCCACCAACGCGTGGTCGCAGCCCGGCGTTCCTCTGTACCGGGAGGTCCGCAAGCAGATCACCGAAGCCATCGATTCCAACGAGTGGCGCCCAGGCGAGGCCATTCCTTCGGAGGCAAAGCTGTGCGAGCGTTTTGGCGTCAGCATGGGAACATTGCGCAAGGCAGTGGATGAGCTCACTGCTTCGGGGGTTCTGGTCCGCAAGCAAGGGCTTGGCACTTTCGTGGGCCGCCACAGCCATGACCGCTACCTGTTCTCCTATTTCCATCTGGTTGGGCGCGATGGGCACAAGGAATATCCAGGCGTGCAGTTTTCGCGCTTTCGTACGACTACGGCTGACGCGTTTGCGGCGAAGGCCTTGGCAGTCAAGGTGGGGGCGCGTTTGTTCCATTTTGCGAACGTGCTGTCCTTGCGCGGCCGCGCCACCTCGCTCGACGAGATCTATGTGCCCGCCTCGCTGTTCCAGGGTCTGAACGAAGAGCGCTTGCTCGACCGAAGCACCACGCTCTACCAGATGTACCAGGACGAGTTCAATGTTTCGGTCGTCCGTACTGCTGAGCGTGTACGTGCCTGCGCTGCGATATCGGAGCAGGCAGAGGTGCTTGATACAGATATCGGCGCCCCGCTGCTGGAGATCATCCGAATCGTCTACACCTTCCAGGATCGGCCCATCGAGTTGCGCTACTCGTATGTCGACACGCGCAAGTGCGAATACCGGCCCCACACAATGTTCAGCCACCGCAGCTGAGGGCCGATGAGCGTCAGCACCACGATGCAGGCAACCCTAGTTGAAAGTGAGCGTGTAGATCAGATCCACACCGTTTTGCTGGCCAGTCTGACCGCGCAAGGTGAGCTTCTTGGTGAGGTCATAGAAGATGTAGAGAGCTCCTACGGTACCCGACAGACTGCGTTCGTAGGTCACGTAGAGCTTGTTGGTGATGCGCTTGCCGAAAGTGAGTGCTGCGGCGCTGGCATCTGCGCCGCTTCCCGGGCCCTTGAAGCCGATTTCGTCGAGGCCGAACTTCTTCGCAATGCCGCCCGACCCGCCCTTGTTGCCGGTCAATAAGGCCAGTGCCGCCTGCTGCAACAGCGCGGCTTCTGCACCGCCGTTGGCCGTGCTGCGACCCAGAATCACCCAGGACAGCTTTTCGGCATCAGGAAGATCGGGATCCGAGAACAGCCGCACCTGCGGAGATTGCGCCGAGCCGGTCACCCGCACGCCCGCGCGCACCGCAATGTTCGGCCGTATTGCGACGATGTCGAGGGATGGGTTATCGACGACACCATTGAAGCTGATGACCCCCGATTCGATATTCAAGGCCTGCCCGTAGGCGCGGTACTGTCCCGAGGCGATGCGGATCTCTCCCGTCACCCGCGGCGGCCTCTGCAAACCTTCGCTGCTGCGAATGGTGAGCTTGCCCGTTAACCGGGCAGTGATTCCCTTGCCCTGTATGGCGAAATCGGGTCCCAGGTCGAATGTGACGACGATGTCTGGCGGCTTGGCGGTACGCAGCTGGGTGTTGCTACCCTTTTTGGCGGCATTTTTCGTGTTCTTCGCCGCTTTCTTTGCGTCTTTGGCGGCCTTTTCTGCTGCAGCGCGATCGAGCGCAGCGGAATGAATGTGGACATCGGAGCCGAGCGTGGGCGCACTGCTGTCCGGCAGGATGATTGCAGCGCGGTCGGTGACTATTCCGCCGCGCAGACGAAGCTGGCCGTTCTCGAGCCGTGCGTCGAGCGTGCCCGAGATGGTCACCTGGCGGTCGGTGCGCACCGAAACCCGCAGCTTGTCGGCTTTGGCTGTCAGGGCCATGCGGATATCGGGACTCGCGCTGGATTGACCGGCCGCCGCCGCGGGACCCCATCCGAGCGTTCCTGTGATATTGATGACGCCGCCATTGGAGTCGGCGCTGAGCTCGCTGGCCGAAGTCAGGCTGCCGGCTATTCCGGCAATGCGCGTCTGCGGCCCGGTACCGCCATGCAGACTGAATTCTTCGATGCGCACCTGATTGCCCTGAAGCGTGGCGCGGAGCTTGCCGTTATTGAGTTCGATGCCATCCACCACCGAAATCACCGAGAGCCCGTCTGCTTTCAGGGTGCCGGAATAGCGCGGAGCGCTGAGCGTGCCACTGAGCTGTGCGTCTGCTTCGAGCGTACCGGCCACGCGCCAACCCGGCGGCGCAAACATCGCCCAGACACCGATATCCGGCAAACGAGCCTTGACGCTTCCAGTCAGTGGAGCATCGGCCGGCAAGGTCCAGCCGCTGCCGACGCGAGCGAGTCGGGTGCCGGCCTTGGCGTTGATCTTTCCGGCGCGTTCGCTGTCCCAGACCAGCTCGGCATTCACTGCTTCGCCCTTGGCAACCAGCGTGACGCGCAATTCCCGAATGCCGGCGGCTGTTGTAGGTGCGCGCGATTTGGCCGCAACACTTTGTGCGCCCTTTCCAGAGCCGCTGCTGCTGACCTGCATGACCTTGCCGGTTTCGTTGCCGGTGCGCACGCGAATGTCACCGCTGGTGCGGGCGACTTCGATCTGGGCGTTGAGCGCGTCGGCCGCATCGATGTCCCACGAAGCACCGAACACCAGATTGCCCGAGAGTCCGGCGTCTTCCAATGCGGAGTTGCTGCCTTTGGCGAAGGCTTCGGCCCAGGTCATCGGAAGGTTCTTGATGGTCCCCTTGGACTGCAGCTGGAACCGAGTGGTGTTGCCGGTTCCGATTTGCGAAAAACGTATCGGATCCCATGCGATTACGGCGATGCCGGGCACCGGACCACTCAATTGGGCGCCGCTGGCGGATGCCTGCACCGAGAGCTGTGGAACGCTGCCAGGTTTGGAGGCAGCCTTCTGATCGAATTGCACGTCGAGTGGCGAGCTGAGCTTGAGCTGCCAGGGGCCGGGCAAGGAGGGATCGCTCGCGGAAAGATTCAGCGTGGCGACGTTGGCGTGAAAGCGCCCCGGCGCGTCGAGTCCGCCGCGAACGCTGGTATCGATGATTGCCTTGCAGCCGCCGCTGCGCATATCGCCCTTCAAACTCATTCGGAGATCCGCAAGCGTTCCTGAAAGATCAAGGTGCAGGCGGCGCAAAGATATCTGCGTGGGCGCCTGCGCGTTTGTGGCAACACTGGCGGTGTCTGCAGGCGTGGCCGCCAACTTCCTTGCCTGGGTTGCTGGCCTCTTCGCTGAGTTTCCGCCAGGGTGAGATCGACGTAATGCAGCTGCTTTTTTTCTCTCTGATTTGATAGCTGAATGCGATTTTAAATGCTGTGGTTGAGCCGTATTTGATTGCTCATTTTTGATGGCGCGCAACACATTGTTGCCCGTGACCACATCAGCCGCTTGCACTGTGGCGGAAGCCACTGCTTCGGCTGCGGGTGCTGCCAGGTTCACGTTGAAGCTGGGGGCATCGAGCTGCGCGGACACTGTGAAGGCCTGTTCGCCCTTCAAGAGGTTCTTGCCGTCGAGCTGACGAAGAACGGTTTCATAGCCGCCTTTCCAGCGAGTATCGAGCTTGGCGTTGCCCGATAGGTCCACACCGGCGAAAACATCGGCTAGACCCGGGAGGGAACGCACCCAGCTCTGCAGCTGCGCAGCGTTAGCCACGGCGATGTTCGCTGTCCCTTCACCTCGCGTCGGCGCCATTTCGCCGTCGATCTGGGCGGTCCCGCCCGGAATCTTGATCGCAAGCTTGGCTCTGCCTGCTTTTTTTGCGAGCTGCGCCGTGACAATGCCTTGCACCGTGGCATCAGCTGCCAGCAGTTGGAGTTGCTTCAGCACCAAGGTGCTGTCATGCGCGGTGAAGCGGCCGGTCGCATCGGCACTGCGCAGGCGCAGTCCGCGCAGGTCGATGGTGTCCGCATTTGTGGAGGCTTCCTTGCCACCCAGCTTGCGCGCCGCAGCGGCGGCTTTGGCCGCACCACCCGGCGCCGCCTTGAGCGCTAGATCGAAGTCGATTGCATCGCCGCGGCTTTCTGCTGTCACGTCACCGCCAATCGCCGGACCCCGCAGTGCTGTGTAGAGGCCACCCGGAGCGATATCGACCAGCGTGGCCTTCACGTTCCAGGGGGCGGGAGGAGCCTTCGGCTTCACGACCGTGTTGCCTGTCTGGCTGCTTCCTGGCGATTCGCCGTTGTCACTGGCGGCCGGAGCGTTCATGCTGGCGGGATCCGTTGAAGCTGGTGCAGGTCCCCACTGTCCCTGCAAAGCAATGCTGCCGCCGGCGAGTGCGACCTTGCCCTGACTGATGCGCCAGACCCCATCGCGCAACTCCGCGCTGGCCTTCAGCTGCTCGACCGGCAGGCGCTTTTTGTCATACGGGCCAGGCTCGGCGTTCTGGATGTCTGCCTGGATCTGCCAGGCCGTGTTGGCAATCGTCGCTTCTGACGGTGCGGGCTGCGGAGGGGTAGGCGCGGAAGCGGGCGCGGATTCCGTGGGAGGGGTGCTTTCCGTCCTTGCCGTACCCGTTGTTGCAGGGCCCGCGTCCACGATTCCACTCAGCAGAGTCTCGGGCAGCTGAGGAAAGAGCCGAGCCAGATTCAGGCCTTGCAGCTCGGCATGGGCGGTCTCGACCGGCTGTGCCAGCCACGGCCGAACGGTCGCGTTGACGCGGGCGCTCAGAGGTTGGTTTTTTGTCTCTGGATTGACGGTAGCATCCTTGCCCGCACTTTTGTCGGAGGCAGGCGACAAAGCTTCGCCGTTGGCTGCAGGGGATGTCGCCCCCGAGGCAGATTCGCCCGGCTGAGTCGCCGTAGCGTTTGGCTCGGATTGGACCGATGCCTCGATCTGCAGGCGCGCTGCCCGCGTCGCCAGCGTTCCCTTGGCTGTTGCGGTGCCGGCCACTGTCAGGGGCGCGGCGTCGGAACCCGGCACCGGCGCGCGAAGACGGGCCTGCAAGGCGGCGTCGAGAGCCATGGGTGCAGCGCCCTGCAATGTGATCTTGGCGGAGTAGTGGCCGTCTGCTACATCCACACCGTCGACCACCAGATGATGGGTGCCATCGCGGTAGGCATAGTTGCCTGTCAGACCGGAAACGTCGAGCGGCGGCGGCCCGGCCCAGTGAATGTCGTCGATACGGAAGGGCAGCTCGATATTCACCGGCAGTGTGATGCCGTCGAGAGGCTGCAGCGGGGAATCTGTCTTTTTCGGGGCGATACCGACAGGCTCGACGATGACCTTAGCCGCGTGCAATTCGCCCAGTTTTACCTCGTGATCGAGCAGGGGCGGCAATGACCAGGCGATGCTCGCGTCATGCACTTCGACGGCAAGCGCGGGACTCTGCCAGCGCAGCCATCCGATAGTGCCGCCTTGGCGCACTGATCCACTGACATCGCGGCTCTGCAACGTCTGCCCGGTTGGCATGTAGGCGGCGGCGCGCGTAAGAACGGTAGAAAGCGAGCCTTGGCTGCCCGCCCAGATCCAGCCAGCGCCAAGAAGCGCCGCAACGAGCAGCACCAGTACCAGCAGCGCGATGCCGACCCAGCGCAGAATTCGCCAGCCAAGGCTGCGCCGGGGAGACGTTGGTGGTGGGCCTGGTCGATCCGAAGGCGCAGGGTGTGCCGTCGACAGGGCACCAGTGGTGTGATCGGAAGAATTTTGGGGTTGCAAAGAGTCGTTGTCTGCCATGCGCTTCGTCAAAACGTGAATCCAAGTCGCAAGTGCAGCCGCAGCGCCTTTACTGCGACGCCGTAGGCAATGTCGGCCTGTACCGGTCCGACCGGGCTGGCCCAGCGCACACCGGTTCCTATGCCCACTTTCGCCTTCAGCTCGTTCACATGGTCAGCGACTGCGCCAGCATCGAGGAACACGACACTCTCAAAATCAGTGAGCTTGCCGTTCCAGACGATGGGTCTTTGATATTCCACGCTTCCCACTGCCAGGAAGCGGCCAGCGAAGATCTTGTCGTTGACGGTACGCGCACCGATCTGGCGGTAGCTGTACCCTCGG
>JBBSUX010000042.1:0-17055 GCA_038234045.1 Burkholderiales bacterium | reverse complement strand
GGACTTCGCATGCCTCACGGCTGCTTGGCAATCTGCGCGCTACCTCGGTCCTGGCGCTCGGCCATGCGTTTTCGAACCATGCTGGAGGGGATAGTCGTGGCAAAAGCGACCGGGTACTGGAACGGCTGGGCAGACTCAATAGCCGCCTTCGCATCGAAAACCGGTGTGATGACAATGCCGGCGGTTTCGAATCGGTCCTGCGTGCAGTAGAGCGGCCGCCCCGCATCCGCTACGACGCTTTGATTTTGTTTGTCGGGGTGAGCACTTTTCTGTCTGTGTCCGATGGGGATGCGCTACGGTCAAAAGCAGTAGATGCATTGGCAGCAGCATCCGTCATGGCAAAACGTTGCTACCTCGTCGCAGCAATCGAAAACGATGCGGTCTGCACGAATCCGCCCGCTGAGGGTGAAGCCGTCGCTGGCGAAAACTCCGCCAGCGCGATTCTGCAGTTGGCCTGTGCGCAAGCTGGTGCCTGCTTGCTTCCACTCGTGGCCGACGACGAGGACGCCAGTATTCCGAACGGCTTGCTGCCTGCAGGAAACTTTTCCGTCGATGGCTTTCATCCTGGCCTCGATTCATCCGACATGTGGACGGCAAGATTGCTCCAGCAGCCCGCGTTAGCAAAACTGGTTTTCAACTAGGCTGTTCTGCAGGAGTTTTGCCGAGGGTCCCATAGAGCGTGAGCCGTGCGAAAACGTGCTTCCCCGGTGTGAACCAGAGCGCGCCCAATCGAGCTTTGCCCCGGCTACCATGTGTAGATGACGCATGACGACATTTCAACCCGGCTGATTCATCACCCGTATCGCCCACCCGAGGGGTTTGAGGCACCAGCGATTGCGGTGAACAAGGCTTCCACTGTGTTTTTTCCAAATGTTGCGGCCATGAAGTCGCGCGACTGGAAGCACAAGACCGGCTACACCTATGGTCTCCACGGCACGCCCACTACCTTTACGCTGGAAGAGCGACTTGCCGAACTGGAAGGCGGTCTTCAGTGCGTGCTGGTACCGAGCGGATTGTGTGCCATCGCATTGGTCAATCTCGCGCTCTTGCGCGCGGATGACGAGGTCTTGATTCCGACCAATGCTTATGGTCCCGGTGTTTCTCTGGCGCAAGCCGAACTCTCAAGCTACGGCATCACGCACCGCTTCTACGACCCGATGCGTCCGGAGGCTCTCGAGGAGGCAATAGGTCCAAAGACCAAGCTGGTGTGGCTCGAGGCTGCTGGTTCCGTGACGATGGAGTTTCCGGACCTGGCCGCACTTGCTGCAATCTGCCGGGCCAGCCAGGTCACGAGTGCGCTCGACAACACATGGGGTGCGGGCCTGGCATTCGATCCTTTCGCTCTGGACCAAAAAGGTGGTTCCGTCGATCTGACCATTCACGCACTCACCAAATACCCCAGCGGAGGTGGTGATGTGTTGATGGGCAGCGTGGTCACGCGTGACGAAGCGCTGCACATGCGGCTGAAGATGGCGCACATGCGGCTTGGTATCGGTGTAGGCGCGAATGATGTGGAAGCCGTATTGCGGTCCTTGCCCTCCATGGCTTTGCGCTATGCAGCGCAGGACCGGTCGGCCCGATCGCTTGCCGAATGGCTTGCTACCTGTGGCGAAGTTGCCGCTGTGCTGCATCCTGCACTGGATCAAGCACCTGGGCACGCACACTGGCGCGCCTTGTGCGGAGAGCGCGACTTGGCTGCAGGTATCTTCTCGGTGGTGTTTGATGAGGGCTTCACCGAGGCCCAGGTGCACGGCTTCTGCGATGCGCTGCGCCTTTTTCGTATCGGTTATTCATGGGGCGGCCCCATCAGTCTCGTGGTGCCGTACGACATTCAATCGATGCGTGACGATGCCATATCGCCATGGCCGTACAAGGGCCAGCTGGTGCGGCTGGCGATCGGCCTCGAAGCGGTTGATGACCTTCGCGTTGACCTGATGCAGGCGCTGGCTACACTGGCTGCTTCCGACTGATGGCTGCAACACTGTGGCGCTCTGTCTTTTTACCCTGTTAACGCACCCTGCGGCAACGTCCGCACAGAAATGGATCACTGAGTGGCAACACCGAATTACGGCTACGAGAAGCGACAGAAAGAATTGGCCAAAAAGCGCAAGAAGGAAGACAAGCTCAAAGCCAAGGCCTACCGCAAAGTGGGGGAGGGCGACGACGCTTCGCAGGAGTCTGATCCGGACGCGCCCAGGGGCGACCCCGAGACTGGCGTGAGCGGCATGGGGCCAGCCGGAAGTGGCAGCGCATCCGGAGGGCCGCCCTCGACAAACTGAGCCGCAGCTCTTTTCGGGGCTTGTTCCTCGCATTGCCGAACAGGTTTGCAGGGGTTTCACCCTGACTTGATGAAGCCGACGCGCCTCTGGCAAGCGCTTAGCCAGCGCGTTTTTTCTGTGCAAGCAGTATTTCGATCGCAGGCCACACGTTGTCCAGCATACGCGGATGCGCTTTGGCCAAAGGATGGATCCGGTCGGCCTGGAACATGTTGGCTGCGTCCGGGCCGTCTGCCACGCCCTTGAGCAGAAACGGAACCAGCGCACTATGGCTGGTGGAAGCGGCCTTGCCGAATACCGCTGCGAATCGATAGGTGTAGTGGGTGCCATAGTTCGGTGGCACTTCCATTCCGATCAGCAGCACTTCGGCGCCTGACTTTTGAGCCGTCTGCGCCATCTCCACGAGGTTGGCTTCTGTTCCGGTGAGGGGCAGGCCACGCAGGGCGTCGTTGCCGCCCAGCTCGATGATGACGAGGTCGGGCTGATGCTCTTTCAGCAGTGCGGGCAAGCGGGCCCGTCCGCCTGAAGTCGTTTCGCCACTGATGCTGGCGTTGATGACTGTGGCATCGATCTTTTTGTTATCGAGACGCTTCTGCAGAAGCGCGACCCAGCCGCTTCCTCGCGCCAGTCCGTATTCGGCGCTTAGTGAGTCGCCCACTACAAGGATGCGACGCGGCCCACTCGCAGCCCTACTTCCCGCAGCGTCTGCGGTATGGGCCTGCTGCGCAGAAAGGGCGTTGCCCAGCACAGGCATTGCTCCGGCGGCAAACAGGATAAAGTCTCTGCGATGCAATTTCACAAGGCGTTCCATGTCTGAAGCCGACGCAGCGCCGGCCATCATTTCAGTCGAGCAGGTGTCGAAATCAGTCACCGATTCGACCGGTACGCTCGACATTCTGCGGGATATCGATTTCCGGCTTTCGACCAGGGAAACTGCCGCCATCGTTGGCGCTTCGGGCTCCGGCAAGAGCACTTTGCTGTCGATCATCGCTGGGCTCGACGTGCCGACCAGTGGCACGGTCCGGCTCGCTGGCGATGATCTATTTGGTCGCGACGAAGATGATCGTGCGGCTTTGCGCGCGCGTCGCATCGGCTTCGTGTTCCAGAGCTTCCAGCTGATGGGCAATCTCACTTCGCTCGAGAACGTGATGCTGCCGCTGGAGTTGGCAGGGCGACGCGATGCGCGCCGTGCCGCTACTGAAATGCTGGGGCGGGTGGGCTTGTCGCAGCGCCTGAATCAGTATCCGAAAGTACTCTCTGGCGGCGAGCAGCAGCGCGTGGCACTGGCGCGCGCCTTTGTGGTGGAGCCGGATCTTTTGTTAGCGGACGAGCCCACCGGCAGCCTGGATTTCGCAACTGGCCAAACGGTGATGGCGTTGATGTTCGAGCTGAACCGGGAGCGTGGAACGACGTTGCTGATGGTCACGCACGACCGCGCCATCGCGGATCGTTGCGAGAGGCGGATCACGCTGGAAGCCGGGCGGATGGTTCTGTCGTGATTTCGCAGAAAATATGAATGAAATTGGCCTCTAGCGCATATCCGGTATGCGCAAGTAGCTATGTTTAAAATAGTTATGTGGCGCGTTCCTGATCACGCTTCCTGTGGCGCCGCCTTCTCGACCCGGGAGCGAAGCGCAAGACCGTCGTTCACCGCGCAACGCTCGGCGAGCCCGCGATAATCTCTTCATGTCCTCAACCCCCAAAGTGCTGTTCGGTTTCCACGCGGTTGGTGTGCGCTTGAAAACTGCGCCCGCCTCGGTGATCGAAATTTATTTCGAACCGACTCGTCGCGACGCGCGCATGCGCCAATTTCTGGCGAAGGTGCAAGAGGCCGGTGTTCGACTGGTGGAAGCCGACAGCCTGCGAATTGCCAAGCTGGCGGGCAGTCATGGCCATCAGGGAGTCGCCGCGCGGGTGCAGGTGCTACCGCAGGCTCACTCGCTCGATGAACTGCTTGAGCAGATCGAGGCTGCATCACCTGCCGTCGCGCCCTTGCTGTTGGTACTTGATGGGGTGACCGATCCGCACAATTTAGGCGCTTGTCTGCGCGTGGCTGATGGTGCTGGTGCACATGCCGTGATCGCGCCCAAGGACCACGCTGCGGGCATCAGTGCGACAGTTGCCAAGGTCGCGAGCGGGGCGGCGGAAACGATGCCGTATTTCATGGTGACGAATCTCGCGCGGACGCTTGGCGAGTTAAAGGAGCGCAGCATCTGGTGCATTGGTGCCAGTGACGATGCGCCCGGTACGCTTTATGAGACAGATCTCAAGGTGCCAACCGCGCTGGTTCTCGGCGCCGAGGGGACTGGCATGCGCCAGCTCACGCGCAAGACTTGCGATGCGCTGGTGCGCATTCCGATGCACGGAGCGGTAGAGAGCCTGAATGTTTCGGTTGCCAGCGGCATCTGTTTATACGAAGCATTGCGTCAGCGGTCAGCCTGACCTATCAAGAAACCCGGCGGCGCCTCAAACGAGGCCCCGCTTTCCGCTCCCCCGTAGGCGTGCGCCCTGGCGTAGGAGAGGCCGGACTTTTCGAAGCGACATGTGCTGTCGGATAGCCGCAGAGACGCGCCTTAGCGTGTCGGCACGTGAAGGGTCGCCGGCCCTTTCGAGTCGAATCCCCGAAAGGATGCAGGGTGCCCGCTTCTCCAACTCAAGACGACAACAATCAATCCGGCTGGTCGCGCAGGATTTTTCTCCAGACAGCAGGAGCCGCTGCCGGATCGTCAGCTGCTACTGGCGCCTTGGCTGCAGATACCGGGACCAGTTCCAAATTTCCTGCGGCATCCATGCCCGAAACGCTACCTCCGGAGGTGCTGTTGTTGCGAAAGATAAAGCTCAAGGTCAATGGAACGTTTCACGAGCTAACCATTGAGCCCCGTGTCACGGTACTCGATGCGCTGCGCGAACATCTGGGCATGTTCGGTACCAAGAAGGGTTGCGACCGCGGCCAGTGCGGTGCCTGCACGGTGTTGATTGACGGGCGCCGTGTCAATTCCTGCCTGACCTTGGCCGTGATGCATGACGATTCCGAGATCACCACGGTAGAAGGCTTGGGAACGCCGCGTCAGCTCCATCCCATGCAGGCCGCATTCCTCCAGCATGACGGGTTTCAGTGCGGCTATTGCACGCCGGGCCAGATCTGCTCGGCGGTGGCCTGCGTCGCGGAAGCGAAGGCCGGCGACGCCAGTGCGGTTACTGCCGATGTGCGCAAACTGCAGGTCGAGCTCACCGATGACGAAATTCGCGAGCGCATGAGCGGCAATATCTGCCGTTGTGGTGCCTATCCCAATATCGTGGCAGCCGTGCGCCAGGTGGCACATGGCTCCAGCGAGGCGGCCGCATGATCAATATCGATTACCAGCGCGCCACCGACCCGCAGTCGGCAACTGTTTTCATGCGCGCTCATCCAGAGGCCGCTTTCATCGGCGGTGGTACCAACCTGCTTGATCTGATGAAGGCCGATGTTGCGCGGCCGCAGGTGCTTCTGGATGTGAACCGGCTTGCCCTTTCTGATGTGTCGGAGCGCGGCGATGGCGGGTTGAGGATTGGCGCGCTGGTTCGCAACAGCGACCTGGCCAACCACCATCTGGTGCGCACGCGCTATCCGTTGCTGTCACAAGCGTTGTTGGCGGGCGCTTCGCCCCAGCTGCGGAATATGGCGACCACTGGCGGAAATCTTATGCAGCGCACGCGGTGCTACTACTTTTACGACACAGGCTCAGGGCCATGCAACAAGCGTGAACCGGGAAGCGGATGTGCAGCTCTTGGCGGGTTCAATCGCATCCATGCCATCCTGGGCGCAAGCGATGCGTGCGTTGCTACCAATCCTTCCGACATGAACGTGGCGTTGGCTGCCTTGCGCGCGACAGTGCGCGTTCACGGTGCTGACGGAGAGCGCAGCATTGCGTTGGCAGATTTCCACCGGCTTCCGGGCGACCGGCCACAAGTAGACACCGTGCTCGCGCACGATGAGTTGATCACCGCCGTGGATTTGCCTGCGCCTATCTTTTCGGCGCACGCGCACTACCTGAAAGTGCGCGATCGGGCGAGCTATGCTTTTGCGCTGGTTTCGGTGGCGGCGGCGCTCGACATGCAGGACGGCGTGGTGCGACAGGCGGCACTGGCCTTGGGCGGAGTTGCACCCAAACCCTGGCGGATACCGGAGGCGGAGCAGGCCCTTGTGGGGCATCGGCTCGACGACGCATCCATCGCGCGGGCGTCGGACATCCTGCTGGCCGGCGCTGTGCCGCTCGAGCACAACGCCTTCAAGATAAAACTGGCGCGCAGCAGCATTGCGCGTGCCCTTCGCAATGCAGGAGATCAAGCATGAATGCGATGTTGACAGGCCAAGGCATCAACCGTACCGATGGGCGTGACAAGGTATGCGGGCGCGCAACCTATGCAGGTGAGTTTCATCCGCCAGGGGTGGTGCACGCCGTGATGGTGACCAGCACTGTGCCGGCCGGCCGGATTGCGGCTTGGGATACCGATGCTGCAGAGGCGTCGCCTGGTGTGATTGCCGTCATCACGCATCGCAACGCGGCAGATCTCCCGGACAATGGAAAGTCAGGCAAAAAACCGTCCACCGGCCGCGTTCTCTCTCTCTTGCAAACCAACAAGATCTCTTACAACGGCGAGCCGATCGCGATCGTGGTGGCAGATACCCATGAGCGGGCTTGGCAGGCTGCACGCTTGATGCGGCCGAAAGTGCAAACCGGAACGGAAAAGCCCCGCGTGGATTTCAGTATCGCAAAAGCGACCCTGCACGATCCGGGCAAAGTCCAGGGAAAGCCCTCAGACACGCATCGAGGCGACTTCGCGGCCGGTGTTAATGGCGCTGCTGCGGTGATTGATGCGGTCTATACGACACCGATCGAACATCACAACCCGATGGGGCCGCACGCAACCGTCGCGGTCTGGAACGGCGATGCACTCACCGTCTATGACAGCACACAGGGAATCTCTGGAGACAAACGATCCATCGCAGCGGCTTTGGGAATTTCTCCTGAAAAGGTAATCGTTATTTGCCCTTATGTGGGCGGCGGTTTTGGCTGCAAGGGCTCATCTTGGTCTCATGTTTCCCTGGCTGCGATGGCGGCGCGCCATGTCGGGCGACCTGTGAAGCTGGTGCTTGACCGTACGCAGATGTTCGGCCCCGTTGGGCACCGCCCGCAGACTGAGCAGAGCCTCATGTTGGCTGCTGGCTCCGATGGAGCCTTGTCGGCCATGCGCCATGCTGTCGTGTCCGAGACTTCGACGATTGAAGATTGGACGGAAAGCTCGGCGATCCTCACGCGAATGCTTTATGCGTGTGACAACCAGACGACGCAGCATCGCCTGACCTCCATGAACATCGGTACGCCGACGTTCATGCGGGCTCCGGGAGAGGCGAGCGGATCGTTTGCGTTAGAGGCAGCGATGGATGAGCTGGCACATCGCTTGTCGATGGACCCGGTGGAGCTTCGCCTGCGCAACTATGCAGAGAAGGATCCTGAGAGCAGATTACCGTTTTCGAGCAAGTCCCTGCGTGAGTGCTATCGCGTAGGTGCAGAACGTTTCGGCTGGTCCAGGCGCGACGCGCTGCCGGGCAACATGCGTCAGGGGAACCTGCAGGTGGGAATGGGGATGGCGACTGCCAGCTATCCCTCCCACCGCAGCGAGGCCGAGGCGCTTGTCCGCATGATGGCCGACGGCACCGCGGTAGTGCAATGCGGATCGCAGGACTTGGGCACGGGCACCTACACCGTCATGACGCAGGTGGCTGCAGATGCCATCGGCCTGCCTTTGGATCGTGTGCGCTTCGAGCTCGGCGATAGTCGCATGCCGCACGCGCCGGTGTCCGGCGGATCGCAGACGGCGGCAAGCGTCTCGCCCGCTGTGCAGGCAGCAGGGCTCGCGATGCGGGGCCGGTTGCTTGAGTTGGCCAGCAACGATGCGCGTTCCAGTCTTCATGGCATGGATGTCCGGACCTTGATGGTGCTGGACGGACAGATACGCAGCCGGGAAGACGCTGACCGCTCGGAACCCATCGCGGCATTGATAGGGCGTTGGAAGGGTCCGACACTTGAAACCCGAGCATCGAGCGCTCCCGGGGATGAGAAAAAGCAGTTCTCGATGCATGCTTTCGGTGCGGTGTTTGCTGAAGTCCATGTCGATCCAGACCTCGGCATCATTCGGGTTCCGCGCATCGTGGCGGTGTACGGCGTCGGTAATTTGCTGAACGCAAAAACGGCGCACAGCCAACTGATGGGAGGCATCGTCTGGGGCGTCGGGATGGCGCTGCTGGAGGAAACGCATCGTGACCAGCGAACCGGGAGATGCGTGAATGCCAATCTTTCGGAGTACCACGTACCCGTCAATGCCGATATCGGTGAGATCGACGTCCATGTCGTTCCTGAAGAAGATCCGCATGTCAATCCGTTGGGAGTCAAGGGCATCGGGGAGATCGGGATTACCGGAGTGGCGGCCGCCATTTCCAATGCGGTTTTTCACGCAACGGGCCGTAGGGTGCGCAATCTGCCCATCACGCTGGACAAGCTGCTTTGAAAATGTCCTACCGCTGGCGGCGATTTAGCCGCTATGCGGGAGGTGTTGTCGTTGGTCTTCCGTCAGGCTTGGACGATATGGTGTTTCGGTGCTATACCGAAAATAGCTGGTAGCGATTATGGGATAAGCGCTACAACCATATTTGATTCGATATTTTTCGGTGGTGTTGCAGGGGTGCCTGCAAACCGCTCATATCCATCCCAAGGCTCCAAGAGCTGCTCCCGCACCCAGCAACCAGAGCAGGTGGAGACTGGTGCGCCACACCACCACGGCCGTCACCGCCGCGGCCGCCCAGAGGCCCCAGTGCGGTACGGAATTGGCATCAGCGGCGCCTCGCACCAAGACCCAGCCGGTCGCCAGCAGCAAGCCGACCACGAGCGGGCCCATGCCTTGTCGGAACGCGCGCACGCTACGTCGGTGGCGATTGCGCTGGCTCCAGCGTGCAGCTGAATAGGTGAGAACACAGCTCGGCAAAATGATCCCCGACATCGTGAGCAACATCCCGCACCCGCCGAGCACCCAGGGCGCGAGCGTAGCCATGTCGCCTCCGCCTGCGTTCACACCGACGCGCCAACCGAGCAGGGCGACGAACAGCACGTTGGGCCCGGGTGCCGCCTGGGCTATGGCAATGCAGCCGGTGAAATCCGGATCGCTCAGCCATCCATGATCCTGCACCAGAAACCGGTGCATCTCAGGCACGGTGGCGATGGCGCCGCTGACCGAAAGAAGCGACAGCAGCACGAATTGCCCGAACAGCGCCAGCCAGTCCTGGGATGAAAGTGCGCTGTGGATCATGGCGCCAGCTTGCGCCAGGTTAGGGTGCATGCCACCACACCCAGCCCCAGGAGCACGGTGATCAACGGTAGCTTCCACAAGGCAATGGCACCGAAGCACATTGCGCTGAATGCAAGGCACAAGGGCATTCCGAGCGGGTGCGTGCGCAAGGCGGCTATCAGCTTCAATCCGGTGGCCAGAATCAGGCCTGCGGCTACCGCAGTGATCCCGCGCAAGGCACCAGCTACCTCAGGTACAGCGGCGAACCGGTGATAAACGAAGGCGATGCCCCACACCACTATCAGCGGAAGGCACAGGAGCCCGAGCACGGCAACCATTGCGCCACGCCAGCCGAAAAAGCGCTCGCCGATGATGAGTGCCAGATTCACCACGTTGGCGCCGGGCATCACCTGGGCGATGGCCCATTCTTCGATGAATTCTTCACGTGTGAGCCAGCGTCGGCGCTCCACCAACTCGCGCTGAACCACCGCCATGACGCCGCCGAAACCCTGTAGTGCCAGCCATGTGAAGGCCATGAACATGGCCTGGAGGGACTCAGGGCGGCCCGGTGTTTCATCGGGATTCTGCCCGGGGGCGATGGCTGGTGTGGCGGGGCGTGCGGACATGGCTGCGATTATCTGTCCCGCAGGAGCCGCACGTCCGCATGGAGGCCATTTCGGCTTAGTCCTGGATGGCCAGAGATTGGACCAGTCTCCATCCTGGTCACCACGGTGCTGGGGCCACAATGCGGCATCTGCCCGGATGTTGTTGGGCAGCGTTGACATAGGAGCCCCCAACACATGCACGCACGATCCAGAGGCCAATTCAGGTGGCTAGCCGCGACGGTTTTTTCGGTCTTGGTGCTTGGCGGCTGCGCCATCACGCCGCCTGCAGCGCATCAACGTGATCGACAAGAAAATCTTGCGGCTTTTTCGGCGCAGTTGTCCGGTGCCAACGAAGTCCCGCCGGTTTCAAGTCGGGGCAGCGGACAGATCGTTGCGGTGCTCGACCGTCAGACCATGCTGCTACGCTGGAAGATGAGCTTCAGTGGGCTTGACAGCATCGCTACGGCAGCGCAGTTGCACGGACCCTCGGGTGTTGGCCGCAATGCCGGCCCGATCATTACGTTCGAGGCACCGCCCAAGAGTCCGCTGGAAGGACGCGCCACGCTCACTCCCGAGCAAGCCGCCCAACTGCTCAGCGGTCAGTGGTATGTGAACGTTCGTACCGCGCGCCATCCGGCAGGTGAACTCCGTGGACAACTGGTTGAGCGGCGCTGAGGGTCTTGCGTCGTTTCCAAAGCTATCGTTTCAGGGGTGCTAACGTGTCCGTATGGTTGTGTTGCTTTCGGTTTCAAATGATGATGGCAACTCATCCATCATGCTGAGTGAAGGTTGAGCGTCCTGAGCGCGTCATGGCGGGATCGCCCAGCCGGTTTGTTTTTCTAACAATTGGAGGTTTTCCATGGCTTTTTCCCGCCGCGGCGTTTGTGCCGCTCTTGTATCTTCCGCTTTCGTCATTCTGACGGCAGGCTGTTCTACCGTCTCCTCCAACACTGCGACGTTGACCGCGAATCTCTCGCCCAATCAGGAAGTGCCGCCCACGTCGAGCGTGGGCAAGGGCTCGGCCAAGGTCTGGTACAACAAGGACACCCACGGTTTGCGCTGGCAGGTGGAATATTCCGGCCTGACCGGACCTGCAAAGGCAGGTCATCTTCACGGCCCGGCCGCACCCGGAGCCAATGCCGGAGTCGTCGTGCCGTTCCAGAATCCTCTTGAGTACCCTGTGATCAAGGGTGAAACCGTCATTACGGCAGCTCAGGGTGAGCAATTGCTGTCAGGTCTCTGGTACATCAACCTGCACACCGAAAAGTATCCTGGCGGTGAAATCCGTGGCCAGGTCACTTTGAAGCGCTGATCGCTGGTGGACTGACCGGCTGCCCGCCCACCGGGTAGTCGGCGGCGCGTAATAGTAAGCGCCAGCGATGGCGCTTACTGCTCATCGCGTGAGCGCTGCCGCTTGGACGGATATTCAAATCTGCCGGCGCAATGCCCGGTCATCCTACGGCTCATAGAGTGGAGGCTTCGTCCGGTTGACGAGTGCGTCTTAAAATCGACGTTAACCTGAAAGCCGCCATGAACGCCCCAGTCGACGTTTCCTTCTTTGCGCGCGCTGCCAAACCGCTCACCAGTTATCGCAAATATTGGGCCGCGCGTTTCGGCACCGCTCCATTTCTTCCCACTTCGCGCGAGCAGATGGGCGCGCTCGGATGGGATAGTTGCGACATCATCGTGGTCACGGGTGATGCTTATGTAGATCACCCGAGTTTTGGCATGGCGGTGATTGGCCGGATGTTGGAATCGCAAGGGTTTCGGGTTGGCATCATTGCCCAGCCCGACTGGCAGAGTTGCGATCCTTTCAAGGCGTTGGGCAAACCGAATTTGTTTTGGGGTGTGACTGCGGGGAACATGGATTCCATGATCAACCGCTACACCGCCGATCGCAAGATCCGCAGTGATGATGCCTACACGCCTGGCGACGTAGGCGGTAAGCGGCCTGATCGCGCAGCGGTGGTGTATTCGCAGCGGTGCAGGGAGGCATTTAATGACGTGCCAATCATCCTGGGCGGAATAGAGGGCTCGCTTCGACGTATCGCGCACTACGATTACTGGCAGGACAAGGTTCGCCGAAGCATCGTCGTCGATTCGAAATGCGATCTGCTTCTGTACGGAAATGCGGAGCGCGCGATTGTTGAAATTGCGCATCGACTCGCCGCGCGCGAGCCCGTGAGCGCCATCACGGATGTGCGTGGTACCGCTTTCGTTCGAAGGCAGCTCCCCTCAGACGCATGGTTCGAAATCAATTCCAGCCAGGTGGACATGCCTGGCAGGGTCGAGGCGCACGTCAATCCTTATCTGATGGTTTCCGATCAGGCAAAGGCCAACGGCGCGACCTGTGCAAAAGAAGATGATGCGAATGTTGTCGCGGCGGACGCCGAGGCCGCCGGTGCAAAGGCCTTAGCGCAGGCACGCGCAAGGTCAGCAGTGGCCAATCCAGCCATTCACCCGATCACCTTTGTCGCCAATCCCTCCGTGAAGCTCAAGGTTCCACCTCGGGAACGCAGTGTGATTCGTCTGCCCAGCTTCGAACAGGTTCGGTCTGATCCGGTGCTCTACGCCCATGCGAATCGCGTGCTGCACCTTGAGACCAATCCGGGGAATGCCCGCGCACTTGTGCAGGCGCATGGCGAAGGAACTACTGCAAAAGATGTGTGGATTAATCCGCCTCCCATTCCCTTGACCACGGCGGAAATGGACCTTGTCTTTGATCTGCCGTACGCACGCAGTCCGCATCCGGACTACGCCGACGAGGCGGGCGGCCATGATGGAGCAACGAAAATCCCGGCGTGGGAGATGATCCGCTTCAGCGTGAACATCATGCGCGGTTGTTTTGGGGGATGCACCTTTTGCTCAATCACCGAGCACGAAGGCCGCATCATCCAGAGCCGATCGGAAGAATCGATCATCCGCGAGGTCGAAGAGATCCGTGACAAGGTCAAGGGATTCACCGGCACCATCTCTGACCTCGGCGGGCCGACCGCGAACATGTACCGGATCGGATGCAAGACACCCGAGATCGAGGCGGCTTGCCGCAAACCCAGCTGCGTCTATCCGGGAATCTGCGCGAACCTCAATACCAGCCACGACCCTCTGATCAAGATTTATCGTCGGGCGCGAGGTCTCAAGGGCATCAAGAAAATTCTGATCGGCTCGGGGCTTCGTTACGACCTGGCGGTACAGAGCCCCGAATACGTGAAGGAACTCGTTCAGCATCATGTCGGCGGCTATCTCAAGATCGCGCCCGAGCACACGGAGCAAGGGCCGCTCACGAAGATGATGAAGCCGGGCATAGGCAGCTACGACCGGTTCAAGGCAATGTTCGAGAAGTTCAGCGCCGAAGTAGGCAAAAAGCAGTATCTGATTCCATATTTCATTGCGGCGCATCCCGGGACCCGCGATGAAGACATGTTGAATCTTGCCGTCTGGTTGAAGCGAAACGGGTTCCGGGCGGATCAGGTGCAGACCTTCTATCCGAGCCCTATGGCGACCGCAACCGCGATGTACCACAGCGGGCGCAATACGCTCAAGCGCGTACACCGTTTGGCTCAAAGCGAAGATGAGACCGTTGACATCGTCCGTGGGGAAAAACGCAGACGCTTGCACAAGGCCTTCCTCCGCTATCACGATCCTGCAAATTGGCCGTTGCTGCGTGAAGTGCTGAAGACGATGGGTCGATCCGACCTCATCGGAAACGGCAAGCAGCACTTGATCCCGACTTGGCAGCCGATGGACGGAGGCGGTTATACGAGTGCCCGCCGCAAAAACTCAACGCCGGTGTCTTCTGCTCGAGCGCCGACTGGATCATCGCCAAAGCGCGGGCGTATCCTCACCCAACACACAGGACTTCCTCCTCGCGATCAAGGCGATTCCGGGAGCATTTCTTCAACCCGTAAACCAGCGGGTCGAGCAAAAAGTCGTTGAAAATTTAGCGGCTTAGGCTGCGCCTTGCTCTGCGGGGCACCGGCCGCCGCTTGCATCAGGCTCCAGAGGACGCTTCGGACCCGTATGTGGTCAGCCATTGACGGCACCATCTAACTGCGATTTCTTCAGGGGTTGCCGGGTCAAGTGCGTCAAGACACAGCAATTCGCCCAAGCGAATCGCGCCTAATTCACGCAGGCGCTCATCGAATCGTTTACCGCCGCCGCAGAACGTTTCGCCATAGCTGCTGTCTCCCAGCGCTATGGTGCCGTAGCGCAAATGCGAAAGATAGGCCGGCCGTTCATCCAGGTCGATGTAGAGCGCCTGCCCTTGATCCGGGACGTCGCCACTTCCGTAGGTGGAGACGCAAAACAGCGTGATCCCGAGATAGGGTTGAACGAGGTCGGATGTGCGAAGCGCATCCATGGGCATCAACATGATGCCAGTGGCAAGGTCAGCGCACTGTTGAGTGATTGATTCTGCAACCCGGACTGCATTGCCGGTAACAGAAGCGACAAGAATCCTGAGGTTCGTCATACGACCACCGGCCCGGCGGAGAATGTCCGCTGCCCGCAGAAATGGAGACTGAAATCTCTAACCGACGGCAAGAATGCAGCCTGATAAGTCGGTTCGCACTGATTTGATCAGAGTAGGGAAGCGCTGCCTTCGCGCAATGAAGGCCAACGTTAGGCTGCCCCGTTCCTGTGTCCCCCGCTTCAGAAGCATGTACCAAGAACGAACTGCGTATAGATGGTCGGGGCGAAAGGATTCGAACCTTCGACCCTCTGGTCCCAAACCAGATGCGCTACCAGGCTGCGCTACACCCCGACTTTCTACATTCTACTCTGTGAATGCGTTCTGCCGGACTTATCTGTACCCGCTAATTCCTCAGCAGTTTGGCTTGGCGTTCCTGAACCCTAGTGAAGAGCACTGCCCGTGTGAACTCATCGCAATCGACGGTCGAGATCTGACCCAGTCGGCCTACAAGCGATTGCAGGCAAAAGCCGCAACTTGAAGGTTTTACGGAGTCACGTCATGCAAGAAAGCATTCCCATTTCTTTTCCTGAGGCCGTCTCGAACCCACCCGGACACGCAGAGTCGATACCCGCTGAATCAGGCCCCGTCGACGGTAAGCCCGAGACACCTCTGCATCATGCCGATACGCGTCTTGAACAGTCGCAAGGCAAACTTGAAGCAGAGGAGGACCCGAGGCTTGAGGCGCATCAGGGTGACGAAAGCAAACGTCCTCCGGTTTGACTTTGGGCAAGGAATTTCTGCGTTTCTGGTTTTTTAGGCGTTGCTCGCCGGCCCCGCTCGGAGGCCGAAGCTACTTATCGCGAAGATCAACCGATATACCCAAACTATGACAAATCACCGTGACCCAACGACCGGCCTCCGAGAAGTCGACACGCATGAACCAAGCTCGAAAGGGGACCGCCCCCACTTGAATGGCGAGAGTGAGGACCATTCCGCAATGCCGAGGACGAAACCGGGAACAGACGCGACACGCAACCTCGAGAGAGAAACGCGCGCCGCTAGAACGCGAGGGGAAACCAAGGTTTGACGTGCCGGACGCACTCCATAAAGTCAAACCCGCGCAATTGAAATCTCGTTGTTCCCGAAGAGATCTCGGCAGATCGGGCCTGCCCGACAGGGATCGAACCTGTGACATTCAGCTTAGAAGGCTGATGCTCTATCCAACTGAGCTACGGGCAGATTTCTGGCGCACTTGCGCTTAGCTGCCGATGATACGGGCAGGCAGACATCAATTGCGGGATGGGTCTAGGATCATTGGATCTACACAGGCGCTGGCAATGCAACTACACGCCAGTTTTCTTAGGTTGCGAGCCTCGGATGCCATATCCGCAGGCGCCTCAGTCTTTCGGCCGGGACCCGCGTCGGTTGCCGAATGCTGGGGTCTCCCTGCTGGTCTTCAAAGTGGAAAATTCATGCGGGATTTGTACCCGTCAGATTTTTCCCAAGAGATATCCCAAGCTGAAGCCCAGCGCAACAGCAGCAAGGGGGTTGGCGCGAATGACGCCTCTAGGGGCCTCGCACATGGATTCGCATGCGTCTTCCATACGATTGACACCCGTTTGAGCAGACTCCGCTGCTGAATCTACGGTCTGGTGCGCAGCACTTGCGGCTCGGCCAACGGCACTCTCGGGATCTATCTGCGCAGAGCTGAAGTCCGGTGCCGAATAGGTTTCGTTAGAAGTGACCACGCTATACCCCTTTTGAGATTCGAAAAAGTGATTTTCTCGTGCTGTAGCGCTTTGGCAGGGTGCGAGGGGATGCCTGCTAGTCGTAGGACTTGATCCAAAAAAACCCCGCAAGGCGGGGTTTTTTATTTTGGTGAGATCTTAGTTTTTAGGCATGACGGGTTGGCCTTGTGCATTCAAGCCGCTTGGTTGTGGGCTGGGAGGCAGCTTGCTACTGATCTTGTCGCTGGTGCGACGCACAGCATTGGCGGCCTTGTGTCCTGCGCGCTTGGTCGCCCTGCTGGCGCGCTTTGCACCACGCTTGGTCGCTTTTGCCCCACGCTTGACCGAGTTTTCTGCGCGTTCGGCAGAACCGTTTGCAGGAGCCGCCTGCACTGTAGTGCTGCTTTCAGCAGCGGTGGGCTGAGCCTGTGCCTGAAGCGCGAGCGCCGCAGAGCCCAGAACCAGAGTTGCAAGGACTCTAGGCAAAATTTTGTTGATTGACATGATGCGATCCTCTGTAAGACGACGATGGAAGATATCGACGTCTAGATAACTCCTTTACCCAATGTTTCGACGACAGGTTTTTAAAAATTTATTCTTGAAATTGCTTGGCGATCGACCCATGTCGTATGAGCAACCCAGCTTACCTCGCCGGTTCTGCACGACTTTTCTGATCGTTAAGGCTGTACTTGCCGAGTTCAATCTTTGCAATC
>JBBSUX010000041.1:0-17432 GCA_038234045.1 Burkholderiales bacterium | reverse complement strand
CGAGGCGCGCGCGCTCGTCGCTTGTAGAGGCGGACTTCAACGCATCGTGCAGACACCGACGCAAGTCGCCAATCCAGAGGCTCCGAACACCGCCCATCGCCACATAGTTCTGCACGCCCGGCGCAAATACCGGGTTCGATTGCGCAAGCTCAGCCAGCCGCGTTTGCGCGATTTTGGTGACCCGCGCCATTGCGGGCAGACCCATGACGCGTATTTCGGCTTCGGGCAGCGCGTCGCAGGCGTCGGCAATCAGACCCGTGCTCAGGAAGCCGCCCGAAAGCGCTTGGTCATAAACCAGTCCGAGCGTGCGATGGCCTCGACGGCGTGCAAGATCAACGGTGCATGCGAGGTGAGCCATGGCCCGGTTGATACCCAATAGTTCATCGCGTCGTCGCAACTGCTGCCCCTGCGTATCCACCAGTATGAGGATCGGGCGGCCCGGGTGCAATGCCATCGTGTCGAGCACGACGCGAGCCTGCCGCAATGCCATCTCGTAGCCGATGGGCGCATGGTCGGTGCTGCCGACCACTGAAAGCGTGGCGCCCTCGAACTGCGCCGTGCCAGCAAGAAGACTACCTGTAGCGGTGATCGTGTGGCTGCTGCCGAAGAGCTGCTCAACAAGTTGGGTCCACAACATAATTTCAGTCCTGCAGAGCTGTGCGCACAGCTCGAATTTCTGCCGTATCCATACGCGGCACCCGTGCGGCATCGGATACGCCCAAGCGTTGCCAGAGCAGGACCGGATCGGCGCCTTCGGAAGCGATCTGCAGCCTCCCGGCGAGCAAGGCATGTTCTGCCTCCAGCGCGTCAAGATCCATCGACCTGCGCATATGCAGCGCGCGGATCGCGGCCTCCCTGAACGCAGGCACCTCATCCTCCACCAGATCATCGCAGTCACCCATGAGGTAGCGATGCTTGCCGCCCGTGGTGCGCCAGACCAGGGCCCGGTCGTGCGAGTCGTATTCGTCGACACCGTGCGAGGCTTCGATGACCTCGGGGCCGGACATCGCCAGTCGACCGTTGTCGCTCATGATCACGTAGTCAGCGCAACGCGAAACGAGCCCCATCCCGCCGAAGCATCCATTGGCACCACCAATCAGCACCAGGACGGGAATGCCTGCTGCCCGGGTGTCCAGTAGTGCTCGCATCACCTCGCTGACTGCTATCAGGCCGGCGTTGGCCTCGTGGAGCCGAACGCCCCCGGATTCAGCCAGGAGCAGTACGGCCTCGGGCCGGTCGCGAATGGCCCTGCGGAAAAGACCCACGAGCTTGGCGCCGTGGACTTCCCCGACACCGCCTCCCACGAATGCACCTTCCTGCGCTGCGATAAAGACGGCATGGCTGTCAAGATTTCCACAGCCGATGACGACTCCGTCGTCGAACGCACCCGGAATACCCAACTGCGCAAGATGGGGGCTTGTGACGCGCGCTTGGGGAGGGAGCCATTCCTTGAAGCTGGCATCGTCGAGCAATTGCGCAACTCGCTCGCGCGCATCGCATTCCGCAAAACTCGACTTCATGATTCGCCGTCCTGCAAGGTGGCTGCGGCCTGGTCCAGACGCAGACTGACCACTGCAGGCGTGGCACCCATGTCGTGGATCGAGAATCGAACGTTAGCCAGGCCATGCCGGTGGTGAAAGTCTTCAACCACCGCATTCCAGATGACATCGAAGCCCAAGGCCGAAGTCTGGATGCTGAAATGGCACTCCCCGCCCGCATCCGGATCGTGCTCGAGCAGCACCTCGAGGTTGCCCGAAGCGACGACGCCGATCAGTTGAGGAGTGAACGCTGCGGCGGGCTTGTCGCCCGCAAAGGAAAAAGACAGGGTTTGCATACGAGTCGGGCCTGCCGCTAATTACCAGTTGCGAAAGCGGGGGGGAGGTTGGTAGAGGCCACCACTGGCGCGTACCAGGTCGCGCATGGAGCGGGCGGCCAGCAGATTGCGCGTCGCGTGTCGGGGATCGATCCCAAGGTCGGCCGGTCTGCGGATAACGCCCCGATCGCGCAGGTTCTCCACCATGCGCTTGTCGCGCGCAAGCCCTACCGGGGTGTAGCCGGAAACACCGCGTATGGCCTGCTCCCGCTCTTCATCGCTGCGGCACAAAAGAAGGTTTGCGATGCCTTCTTCTGTCAGGATGTGCGACACGTCTTCGCCATAGATCATGATGGGCGGAAGCTCCATGCCAGCTTGACGGGCTAGTTCCCAAGCGTCGAGCTTTTCGACGAATGCAGGCTGCATCTGTTCACGAAACGTCTCCACCATCTGGACCACCAGCTTCTGGCCTCTGGGCGTTCCAGATGCGCCGTGGCGGCCGTCACGCGCTTCGCGGCCGGCCTTCAGCCAGGCAGGGCTCGCATGCCGCCGGCCGCGGGCATCGGCACCCATATTGGGGGCGCCGCCAAAGCCGGCGATCCGCCCAAGCGTTGCCGTGGAGCTATTGCCGTCGAGGTCGATTTGAAGCGTTGAGCCGATGAACAGATCGCAGGCATAGTGTCCGGCTGCCTGGCTGTAGGCGCGATTGCTGCGCAGGCTGCCATCGCGCCCCGTGAAGAACAGGTCGCCGTGCGCGCGGACATAGTCTTCCATTCCCAGCTCGGAGCCGAACGAGTGGATGGATTTGACCCAGCCAGCCTCGATTGCGGGGATGAGCGCCGGGTGCGGGTTGAGTGCCCAGTGGCTGCAAATCGATCCGCGAAGGCCCAGTGATTCCGCGTAGGTAGGCAGCAGGAGTTCAATGGCCGCGGTGGCAAAACCGATGCCGTGATTGAGCCGCTGTACCCCATATTCCGCATAGATGCCCTTGATGGCCATCATGGCCATCAGGATCTGGATTTCTGAAATCTGCGCCGGATCCCTGGTGAAGAGCGGCTCTATCAGGTTCGGCTTGGGCGCCTGCACCACGAAGTCCACCCAACCGCCTGGGATGTCGACCCGTGGCAGGCTTTCGCATAGTTCGTTGACCTGTGCAATCACGATGCCGCCGCTGAAGGCAGTCGCCTCGACGATCACGGGTGTGTCTTCGGTGTTGGGCCCTGTGAAAAGGTTTCCTTCGGCGTCTGCGGCCTGCGCTGTGATCAGTGCCACCTGCGGCGTCAGATCGATGAAATATCGGCTGAACAACTCGAGGTAGGTATGAATGGCGCCGATCTGGATACGCTGTTCCGACACGAGCTGTGCAAGCCGGGTGCTTTGCGGTCCCGAGAACGAAAAATCGAGTCGCGACGCGATGCCCAATTCGAAGATGTCCAGGTGCTCGGGTAAGGCAAGCACCGACTGCACCATGTGCAGGTCGTGGACCCGGGCGATATCAACATCGAGCAAAGCGCGCGCCAGGAAGTCAGCCTGCTTCTGATTGTTGCCTTCCAGGCAGACGCGATCGAACGGCTCGAGCACTGCGTTGAGCAGTTCGGTAATGTGCGCCGTCGTAACTACCTTGCCTTTCAGGTTCGCACCAAGCTCCTCACCAGCTCTTGACAGGCGACCGATGCGTTGCGCCTCGCGTGCGCCCCGCGCGGGAAGTGCTCGCATCGCGCTCATGGCGGGCTTCCGACCGCGCCCATGACCGCGTCGGGCAGTGCGATCGCGATGTCAGGGAATACGCAAATCAGCAGCACCGCAAGGAACATGAGTACGACGAACGGCAGCACTCCGCGGATGATGTCTCCCAGAGGAATGTCCGGCGCGATGTTCTTGATGACAAAGATATTGAGACCCACCGGCGGATGGATCAGGCCGGTTTCCATCACGATCGTCATCAGGACGCCGAACCAGATCAGATCAAACCCGGCGGCTTTCAGTGGCGGCAGGATGATGGGAGCGGTCATGAGAATGATGCTGACCGGTGGAAGGAAAAATCCCAGCAGGATGACCATGACCAAAACGCAGGCGAGCAGGACCCACTTCGAGAAATGCATCCCGACGATCCACTCGGCGGTCGACTGGCTGATGTGCAGGTAGCTCATCACATACGAGAACAGTAGCGACATGCCGATGATCAGCATCAGCATCGTCGATTCCCGCAGCGTGGCCGTCAGGATGGGAGCTACATCGCGTGGGCGCCAGACGCCGTAGATGCCAGCGATGAGCGCCAGAGCAAGCAGGGCCCCGAGCCCGGCAGTCTCGCTGGGCGTTGCGAATCCACCGTACAGCGCCACCATGACTCCGATGAGGAGCAATACGAAAGGCAGCACGCGCGGCAGCATTTCAAATTTCTGCCGATGGGTGAACTGCTCACGGGCAAGAATTGGCGAATCCGTACCGCTCCGCATGAATTCTGCCTTCGCCCATGCATGTTCCTTGCGATAGCGAAAGACGGCATAGATGGAAAACAGCGTGACCAGCAAAACTCCCGGCCCGATGCCAGCGAGGAAGAGCCTGCCCAGGGATTGCTCAGCCGCGACCGCATAAAGAATCATCGTGACGGAGGGAGGCAGAAGAATGCCGAGAGTGCCTCCGGCAGCAATAATTCCTGCGGAAAATCCCGGCGAATAGCCGCGCTTTCGCATCTCGGGAATACCAGCGCTGCCGATGGCAGAGCAGGTCGCGGGGCTGGATCCAGCCATGGCCGCGAACAGTGCGCAGGCAAATATGTTGGCAATGCCCAAGCCGCCGGGTACGCGCCCCATCCAGACATGCATCGCGGCATACAAATCCTGGCCGGCCCGCGATTTGCCAATGGCTGCGCCCTTGAGGATGAAGAGTGGGATGGAAAGCAGCGTGATGCTGGCCATTTCCTCATAGACGTTCTGGGTAACCGTGTCGAGCGCCGAAGACGGCATGAACAGGTACATGAACAGGACGGCCACGCTTCCCAACGCAAAAGCGATGGGCGCGCCCGAGAACATGAAAAGGATCGTAGCGATGCCGAACAGCACGCTCAGGGTCAGGACGCTCATGGGGTAACTGCCGACTGTGTCAGCCGATTGATACGAGCCGAAAGCTGCACCAGCAGCTGCAGACATAGCAGGCTCATTCCGGCTGCCATCAGACCGTAGGGAATCCAGAGTGGAGGTGCCCAGGACGACGATGTCGTTTGGCCTTCCGCCCACGCTTCGTGAAAGAGGCTCCAGGATTTCCAGGCGAAGAAAGTGCAGAAGAGGAGGCTCATGAGGTCGACCAACATTTCCCGGACACGGTTCACGCGCCGCGAAAGAAGACCGTTCAATGCCTCAATACCAATGTGTCCGCGCATCGATTGCACGAAAGCAGTGGCGAGAAAGGTTGCGCCGACCAAGCAGAAGACAGAGGCTTCGTCCTGCCAGTCGGTCGAGGCTTTCAGGAAATAGCGGAACACCACGCTACTGGTCAGAATGACGGAAGCAGCCAGCAAAGCGAGCATTCCGAGGACTACCATGACCTGATTCACCCGCAGCAACAAACGGGCGAGCGGTATGAGGATGGCCGGCGTGTGCGGGTCGACTGCGGCGCCTTGCGGCGCTTGTTCCGGACCGACGCTCACGCGATCTTTTTGGCAGCTTGCAACAGAGCTGCGCACGATTCGCTTCTTCCAGCGAAATCCTTCCACGCAGTGGCCTCGGCAATAGTGCGCCACTTCGCAAGCGCTGCCTCATCGATTTCGAAGACCTTTGCGCCCGCTTTCTTGTAGATTTCTTCTACGGCCTTGTCATCCGCCTTGGCGTTCTCGCGACCGAAGTCTTCCATTTCCGCACCTACAGCCATGATGATGTCCTGTTGCTTCTTGGACAGCTTGCTGAAGACGTCTTTTGAAATCATCAAGGGCTCGAGCATGAACCAGTACGTGCGCTCGCGGCCTGAGGTCAGGTATTTGGCGGTTTCCTCGAGCTTGAACGAAATGAAGCTGGTGCTTGAAGTCATGGCGCCGTCCATCGCGCCGGTTTGCATGGCGGCGTAGATCTCGTTCGATGGCAGTGTGATGACGGAGGCGCCGGCCTCCTTCAGCATTTTGTCCATATCCCGACTGCCGCCGCGAATTTTCATTCCCTTTGCGTCTGCGGGAACGACGAGTGGACGATCCCGTGTTGCGAGCCCCCCAGCCTGCCAGATCCAGCTGACGATGATCACGCCCTTGTCGTCCAGTACCTTGGAGAGCATCTTGCCGACCTCGGCAGACTTCCATTTGGCGCTCTCCGCATAGCTCGGTACCAGTGCGGGCATGAGCCCGATATTGGTTTCGGCGACCTCGCCTCCGGCATATGAAAGCGGCACCAGGCTCATGTCCAGCGCGCCCTTGCGCATGGAAGAAAACTGCGCATTCGTCTTCATGAGCGACGATCCGGGATAGACCGAAGCCTTTAGCGATCCGCCTGAACGCTGCTCGATATCGACTGCAAATTTCCTGCAAAGTCGATCGCGGAAATCCCCCTCGGCGGCGGTACCGCCCGGGAATTGGTGGGAAATCTTGAGCGCTGTTGCCTGTTGGGCGTCCGCTTGCCAGGCAAGTGAGGATGCGAGGGGTGCGACCGCAAGGGTCTGCGCGAAGCGACGGCGATTCAAAGGCATGAACGGCTCCTGGAAGTTAAGCGAGCAAAGTGCTGCGCAGGAAATGCAAGAGTGCAGATCATGTATAACTAATGAGTACTTATGTATTAGGGAAACCACTCTCCCGCGTACTCGGCCGCTCGCCCTTTTGGTGTCAGACAATTCACCCACATCATGAAAAGACTGTCGGAATCGCTGAGAGAACTTATTGAGGAGGAGGTCGCCACCGGCAAGCTGGCGCCCGGAACCCACCTGGACGAGATCGAGCTCGCTTCACGTTTCGGGGTGTCGCGAACGCCGATCCGGGAGGTGCTGAGCTTGCTGGCCGGCGAGGGACTGCTGGAGATCCGGCCGCGCCGCGGCGCTGTTGTAGCGCGGCTTACGCCGCAGCGCCGCGTGGAAATGTTCGAGGTCATGGCAGAACTCGAAGCCATGTGCGCAAGGCTTGCCGCCCGCCGCATTTCGGTGGAGGAATTTGCCGAGCTGGAGACCTCTCACGAAGCTTGCAGGGCAGCTGCAGAAGCGAGCGACGCAGATGCCTATTTCTATGCCAACGAGCGTTTTCATTTGGCCGTCTATTCGGCTAGCCACAACAGCTTTCTTACGGACGAGGCGCAATCGCTCCAGAGAAGGTTGCGCCCTTACCGCCGGCTTCAGCTGAGGGTGCGCAACCGCGTGACGGTTTCATTTTCGGAGCACCAGGCTGTTCTGGATGCGCTTCGAAGTGGTGACGGGCAGGCAGCTATGCTGGCCATTCGCAGCCATGTGATGGTCCAGGGAGAGCGGTTCAATGATCTGCTCGCCAGCCTGGCCGAAATGGAGCCCGCGACAGCCGGTCAAGAATTGGTGCGGGGCCCGCCAGTCAAGGCTCGGACGCGGCCCAAACGGGAGGCGAGCCGTCCCAAGCGCATTGAATTGCCCACCGATGCCACCGCTTCAAGCGCGCCGGATCAGACTGCCCAATGAAACCTCATTTGTTGCGAAAGATCGCTGATGGACATTCATAAAGAGCTCGACACCCGAGGGCTGAATTGCCCGCTGCCCATCCTCAAGGCGAAGAAAGCGCTGGGCGAGCTAAGCAGCGGGCAGATTCTGCGCGTTGTGTCGACAGACGTTGGCTCTCTCCGCGACTTCCAGGCATTTGCGCGTCAAACCGGCAACGCACTGGTAGAGCAGCAGACCGTGGGAGCGGACTACATTCACGTCTTGCGGCGGAGGTAGCGGATTTTATCTTCCGTGCCGTTTGCCACCCACCCGATGACGGATGCGGCGGATCAGATTCAGAGAGCCAGCCCCTTGAGATATTCGCGGAAGCCCGCACCCAGCTCCGGATGGGCAAGCGCCAATTCCACATTGGCCTCCAGAAAGCCTTCCTTGCTGCCGCAGTCGTAACGTTTGCCGTCATAGCGGTAGGCAAAGACCTTTTCGCGTCGCATCAGTGAAGCCAAGCCATCGGTGAGCTGGATTTCACCGCCCACACCGCGCGGCTGGTTAGCAATTTCCCGAAAGATGCTCGGCGTCAGGATGTAGCGGCCCGCTACGCCAAGGCGTGAGGGCGCGTCTTCCGGTGCGGGTTTCTCAACCATGTGGGTTAAATCCATCATGCGATCGTTGACCTGCGTGCCGGCCACGATTCCGTAGCGTTTGGTATGCGCGTCGGGCACTTCCTGCACCGCAAGAATCGACGCCTGCCACTCCTCGAACTGGTCGACCATCTGCTTCAGCACGGGCGGCTTGCCCACCATCAGATCGTCAGCCAGTAGTACCGCGAAGGGTTCGTTCACCACTACGCTCTTGGCGCAAAGCACGGCATGACCTAAGCCAAGCGCCTTCGCCTGCCGGATGTAGATGCATTCCATATCGTCGGGCTTGATGGAGTGCACCAGTGCCAGAAGCTCCATTTTTTTAGCCGCTTCCAGTTCCGCTTCCAGCTCGTAAGCGGTGTCGAAGTGGTCGGGAATGGAGCGTTTGCTGCGACCGTTCACGAAGATCATCTGGCGGATACCTGCCGCATAGGCTTCCTCCACCGCGTACTGGATGAGGGGCTTGTCGACCACCGGCAGCATTTCCTTGGGCTGCGCCTTGGTAGCGGGCAGAAAGCGGGTTCCGAGTCCAGCCACCGGGAAGACGGCTTTATTGATGCGGTTGCGGGGTGTGGTCATCGGTCGGATTTCCTGCCGTGGGGCCGCGTTTGGCGCGGCGAGGTTGTTGATCGGGAAAGTGGAGACAGAAGCGGTGGGCGCTTGGTGACCAGAGGTTCGGATGCGCGTTCGGGCTGAACGCGCGCGCCTTCTGAAAACGCACTGTGGCTCGCGGTACTCTTGCGGATGCTAGCCGATGGATGGAAGGCTGTATGTCGGCCTCAACGTACAAATCCGCACCCGCTGTCGCATGTGTGAATCCGACGGGACTGAGCCATGAGCAGCGCAGCACACCTAACGCGCATCACCGCTGCACCGCGACGTGGCTGCGGCGTCAGGTCAAACGCTGTAGTTGCTCGTCTACCCGCTCAAGCAGTGCTGCGAAATCGGCGAGACGCTTTTGCTCTTGCGCAAGCACCGCGGGGGGCGCCTTGGCGACGAATGCTTGGTTGGCAAGCTTGCCTTTCGCCTTGGTTATCTCGCCCTCGATACGAGCCGTTTCCTTGCCGAGTCGCACGCGCTCGGCCGCTACGTCGATCTCCATGTGCAGGCACAGGCGTGTTGCGCCGACCAGCGCGACCGGAGCCGCCTGGGCAGCTTGCTGCCAGCTGCCTTCTTCATCAAACATGCGGACTTCACCGAGCTTGGCCAAAGCCGTCAGCGCAGGCGCCGCTTCGCGTAGAAAAGCGGCTTCAGGGGCTGAACCGGCCAGCGCGAACAGCGGCAGGCGCGTGGCGGGCGAAACGTTCATCTCCCCGCGCAGCGTGCGGCAGGCGTCGACCAGCGCCTTGAGCTTTCGTACCCATTCTTCGGCGCGCTCATCCATGCGCTCGGGCTGTGTTGTGGGATAGACAGCGACGCTGATGGATGGCCGCGCTGAAGCGGTGTCGGCCGGCAGGCGGCCTGCGACCGGTGCGACTTTTTGCCACAGCGCTTCGGTGATGAACGGGATGACAGGATGCGCCAGACGCAGAATGGTCTCCAGCGTACGAATCAACGTTCGACGGGTGGCGCGCTGCTGCGCCTCGCCAAGCGCTGTGTCGGGATTGGCGCGCGCTGTCTGGATCTGCACTTTGGCAATCTCCAGATACCAGTCGCAGAACTCGTTCCAGACGAATTCGTAGATCGCCGTGGCGACATGGTCCAGCCGGTAATCGGTAAAGCCACGCTCCACATCGGCTTCAGCCCGCTGCAGAGCGCTGGTGATCCAGCGATCGGCCTGACTGAACACCAAGTAGCCATGCGACGCGCCACCGGGTGCGCATTCGACCTTGGTGTGTTCCCGCAGGCCGCAGTCTTCTCCTTCGCAATTCATCAGCACGAAACGCGAGGCGTTCCAGAGCTTGTTGCAGAAGTTGCGATAGCCCTCACAGCGCTTGCTGTCAAAATTGATGGATCGGCCCAGCGAGGCCAACGCAGCGAACGTGAAGCGCAATGCGTCAGCGCCATAGGCCGGAATGCCGTCTGGAAACTCCTTTTGCGTCGCTTTCTTTACCTGCGGCGCGGTCTCGGGTTTGCGCAGGCCGGTCGTACGTTTGCCGAGCAAGGGTTCGAGCGCGATGCCATCTATCAGGTCGACCGGATCGAGCACATTGCCTTCCGATTTGCTCATCTTCTTGCCCTGCGCATCGCGCACCAGGCCGTGGATGTACACATGCCTGAACGGCACGCGCCCGGTGAAGTGCGTCGTCATCATGATCATCCTGGCGACCCAGAAGAAGATGATGTCGTAGCCGGTCACCAGGACCGAGGAGGGCAGGTACAGGTCGTAATCGCTGGTACCGCCTTCGTGCGCGCCAGCCTCAGCTTGTGGCCAGCCCATGGTGCTGAAGGGCACCAGCGCTGACGAATACCAGGTGTCGAGCACATCTTCATCACGCCGCAGCGTTTTGCCCGGTGCCAGAGCCTGCGCCGCTGCCTCGTCCCGTGCCACGTAGACCTTGCCGTCTTCGTCGTACCAGGCCGGAATCTGGTGTCCCCACCAAAGCTGGCGGCTGATGCACCAGTCCTGGATGTTGTTCATCCACTGGTCATAGGTGTTGACCCAGTTTTCTGGCACGAACTTGACCTGGCCGCCGTGCACGGCATCGATGGCTTTTTGCGCAATGGATTTGCCAGTCGGATCGTTGGCGCCCACCTTGTTGACGGCAACGAACCACTGGTCGGTCAGCATCGGCTCGACGATCTGGCCGGTGCGGGTGCAGATCGGGACCATCAGCTTGTGCTTCTTGACTTCGACCAGTGCGCCGCTGGCTTCCAGGTCGGCAACGATCGCCTTGCGCGCGACGAAGCGGTCCATCCCGCGGTACTTTTCCGGCGCGTTGTCGTTGATAGTGGCCTGCAGCGTCAGCACCACGATCATCGGCAGCTGATGGCGCTGGCCGACGGCATAGTCGTTCTGGTCGTGCGCGGGCGTGACCTTCACCACGCCGGTGCCGAATTCCTTATCCACGTGGTCGTCGGCAATCACCGGAATTTCGCGACCGACGAGCGGGAGCGTCACAGTCTTGCCGACCAGATGCTGGTAGCGCTCATCTTCGGGGTGCACCATTACGGCCACGTCGCCCAGCATGGTCTCAGGTCGGGTGGTGGCGACGGTGAGGCTGCCTGAACCGTCCGAGAGCGGGTAGGCGATGTGCCACAGCGAGCCGTCTTTTTCTTCGCTCTCGACTTCCAGATCCGACACGGCGGATTGGAGTACCGGGTCCCAGTTCACCAGTCGCTTGCCGCGGTAGATCAGGCCCTGCTCGTAGAGCCTTACGAAAGTGTCGGTCACCACCGGTGAGAGCTTCTCGTCCATGGTGAAGTACTCGCGGCTCCAATCGACGCTGTCGCCCATGCGGCGCATCTGCGTGGTAATAGTGTTGCCGCTTTTTTCCTTCCACTCCCACACCTTGGCAACGAAGTTCTTGCGCGCTTCGGCGGGTGTCGGCCCCATCGCATGGCGGTCGATGCCCTGGCCTTGCAACTGGCGCTCGACCACGATCTGGGTGGCGATGCCGGCGTGGTCGGTGCCCGGAATCCACGCGGTGTTGTCGCCGCGCATGCGGTGATAGCGCGTGAGCGAATCCATCACCGTCTGGTTGAACGCGTGGCCCATGTGCAATGTGCCCGTAACATTCGGAGGAGGTAGCTGCACCGCAAACGCGGGAGCATCCGCCTTGGGTTCGCCCGTGCCGCGATATCCTGCGCGTCCTATACCGTCGGCTTCCCAACGTGCTTGCCAGTCGGCCTCGATTGACGTGGGCTCGAAAGACTTGGAAAGGCTTTCCAGCCCGGGTTGACGTGTATCACTCATGGGTTGCGGCGGCAGCTGGCGAAAGCGCGGGATTTTACCGGCCCGGCCCTCCGGAGCCGGAAACGCGCTATCCGCGTCATAGAACCAAAAAATGTAAGTGAAATAGTGCTCTAGCGCTTATGGAGTAAGCGCTATTAGCTACTTTTATCGGAGTAAAAGTGGGGTTGGCGCCGTGCTACGGCCCATCGCACGATCCGAACCCTTGTGCGAGCGATCTACCGGCCTTCGTTGATCAGTGCAGCCCGCCGCCAAGCCTCGGCTGCGGCGGTCGCGTCGCCACGCTGGTCAGCGAGTTCGGCCTGGGCGCGCCATGCGTGGGAGCGGAGACCTTCGTCTTGCAATTGCGAAACGGCCTGGTCCAGCAGCTTCTGCGCTTTGCCCCAGAGTTGCAGCCTCAGACAAGCCATGCCGGCGAGGTATTGCAGCAGCGGATCGCGCGGATCGCGAAGCTGCGCAGCTTCGATGCGCGACAACCAGGCCGGATCCAGATCAGCAAGGCCAGCCTCGAGCGCCCGTACAACGCGCGTTCGCAGTGCATCAGGGAGTTGGCGAGGCTGGCTGATCAAAAGCTCCCAAGCGGGCAAAAGCCAGCGCCTCGCTTCGGCAGGATCGCCATCGAGCTTGCGCAGTCGTTCTGCCGCATGCACTGCAAGATCGGGAGACGCACGTTCTGTTGGCTCCAGCGCCTCCCAGGCTTGGCTCAGCTGCCCGATGTCGTGGGCATCGTCGACCAGTTCGATGGCCAGTCCCCGGATGATGCTTTGCGACGCGGCGACAGAGAAGGCCCGATGTTTGGTCAGAAGCCGCGCGGTTTCCAGCGCCTGCGGTGTGCGGTGCGCCAAACGTGCTGCACGCAATTTGATGCGTAGCGCCAGAGTGCGGCGGCCCGCGCCCTGGGGCATCTGATCGAGCCAATCGAGCGCGGCGGCGGCATCACGATCCTGCAGCGACCAAGCCGCGGCCCGCAATTGAGCGCCTTCGCGGACTTCCTGCGCCTGGCTGGAGGGGTTCTCTCCGGTGTGCAGAAGCGTTTGCTGCAGATGATCGTCGCGACCGGCGCGATCCTGAAGAGCGTGGGCGCTTTCGGCCGCCAGCAGGTGTGCCAGAGCCCGCATCTGCACGGCGTGCGGTAGTGGCTCGCCCGAACCCGCGATTGATTTTTCCTGGGTGATCGCCAGCTCGGCGGATCTGCGCGAGCGAGTGAAGCGGCCGGCCGTGAGATGGGCCAATGCGTCGAGCAGCGCCATGTGCATGCTGCGCTCCCGCTGCTGCAACCGCCATCGATGGGCTTGCACCGGAAGATCGAGCAATGCGGCCAGCGCCCGCAGCGCGGCATAGATAAGAATGAAGCTGCCGAAGAGCAGCAGCAGCACCAGGTTGAGTGAAAGGTCGATGCGCTGCGGCGGCCAGAAGAGGGTGACCGTGCCCTGGTTGTTGCCGGCAAAAAGGGCAACCACCACGGCCATGCCGAAAAGGGCCAGCAACCAGAGAGCAGCGCGCATCAGCAGACCTCCGCCAGCGCAGGATTTCGAAAGGGCAGAGCGCAATGCAGCTGGCGACCCATCATCGTCCTGCTGCAGCGGTTGCCAGGGCTGCCAGTGTTTCTTGTGGTCGGGGAAGTTCCGTATGCTGCATTTGCGCCTGCGCCTGCTGCATGAGGGTTGCCATGCTCTGCACGCGGCGCGCGGCAGGATCGAAATATCGGTTGATGGCCACGGTCGCCGCAGCCAGGTCGGCGCGTGCAGCGCTGTTCTGGCGCGCAAGCACACCGAGGCGGGCATTCACTAGCTTCAGTTTGAGGTTTTCGCGCAGGAAGAAGCTTTGGTCCGGCGCCAGCAGAATTGCTTCGGGGTTGTCCACACGACTCACCCGGACGAGGCCACGCGCTTCGTCGCGCACGGTGTGCCAGGCACGATCCAGCAAGCGGCGCCACCAGGGAAGCGTTGCGTCCTCGTCTGTTGCCGGGCGATCATCCAGGGGGTCGAGCCCGATGCGAACCGGCATGACGGAGCGCGAAGAGCGCACATGGGCCACGGCATTCTGCAGCGGCAGCTCATCGACCAGGCGTGTCATTTCATCGAGCCGCGACAGCAGGCCGGGAATGTCGGTGGTGCTTGCACTCTTGATCACTTCGATGTCGTGCCGGATGGCCCGCTGCACCGGGCCGAGTCGCGGCTGAGCGGCGCGCTCCACGCGCTGGTCTGCGCCCTGCAGCGCCGCCAGCAGGGGGGCCACGCTTCCGGTGAGATCGGCCTGTTGCTGCGCCAGACGGATGGATGATTCCAGATCCACCACAAGGTTTTCGTCGCGCGAGCGCGAGAGACTCTGCATCAGTTCTTCGAGCTGGGTGCGCTGCAGTACCACTTCGCCGACGCGTGCCTCGGTTACGCCGACGCGGGTTGCCGCATCCTGCGCTGTCTCCAGCGCCTGCTTGGCGATGGTGCGGGCTTCGACTGCGCGGGTGCCTGAATCAGCGCTTTGCCGCGCCAGCTGCTCCTGGATCGACGAAAGCCGTTGCCACAGACTGATGGCACAAGCGAGCGCGGCGATTGCGATGAGGGCGACCAGATAGAAAGCCCAGCGACCTACGGGGGTCGTGGCCTTGGGGGAGGGCTGAATTGCACTGGCAGAGACGGTCTCGTCGGGCATGCTAAGGATTCTATCGAGCGGGTTGGGGCAATCTTGAACCTGGCTGGACGTTTGCTGGCTTCAGCGCAGCCCGGAGATCAGGACGAGTGCACCTCTGCAGCCAATTCGCGCAGGGCTGTGGTGATGCTCTCAATGGTGGGCCGGCTTTCCTGCAGGGGCGCAAAACCGGCTGAGCGCGCGGCTTCGGCAATCCGCGGGTGGGTGCACAGCGCCGCCGCCGGCACCCAAGCGTCAGGGCCCAGCAGCCGCACCAGGGTGGCGATGGCATCAGAGTTGCTGAAGAGCCAGATCGCGCCGCTTGCTTCTTTCAGTGTGGCTGCCTTTTCCGCCGCACTCCATTGCGGCGCCTCGCGTCGATAGACGACCACGAAGTTCGCAACGGCCCCGCGCGTCGCCAGTGTGCGGGCCATCCAGCCGCGACCGTGGCCGGGGTTGGTGACGGGGTCCGTTTCGCTTGTATTGCTTGCGATGCGGATATCCAGGCGCTTCGCATCCTCTCCGCGCACGATCAAAATCTGGTCGCCTGAGGAGACGTCCTGCTCCACCACCGACCACAAGGCTTCGGAATCGAACTGCACGGCATCGCCCGGCGGACTCTGGATGCGGTCAGCGGACACGCCGCCTGCCAGCAGGGCGCGAGCCGTGCCGGGGCCGGGCGCCCAGAATTTGGGAAAGTCAGCGGAATCCAGATCGATGTGCGCCGGACGAGCCGCCAGAAAATGCGTTGCCGCCGCGGCGCTCACGCACATGATCGCGTGAAAGCGCGGAGCCGTTCGCCAGGCCTGCTGCAAGGCCAGGCGATTGGCCACCGGAGCGATGACGATCAGCGGAACTGCCTTGGCGTCGAAACCCAGCGCGCGCAATTGTGCAACCCACCGCCCCGCATCGGGCTCGGGCCGGGTCACCAACACCTTGATGGGCGGCGCCTGAGGGGTCGCAGCAGGCGTCAAAAAATGGCGATCCGGCAAGAGGTGAGCAACATGTCAGCAGTGCCGCAAACGCGATGGGTGGGCAACAGTGCGTGCCGCTCCTGCATTCATCAGCGTGCGCCGGCGGCCTGGAGTTGCCGGGCGACGTCGTCTCCCAGCGCGGCAGCGGCTTGCAGTGTGGTGGCCGTGCTGCGCGCCTCGGCACGCAGAAGCGGAGGCGCAGGCGAGGTGTGGTCAATGTCGGGGTCGCCCCAGGCGGCGCGAAGATGAAGTACGTCGCCGTCGAGCACAGCGTGCGCTGCCAAAGGCATCGAGCAGCTGCCGCCCATGGCGCGACTCACGGCGCGCTCGGCGGCCACAGCGCGCCAGGTGCCCTCGTGCGCCATCGGTGCAAGTGCTGCAATCAGGTCTTCGCGATCGCCGCGTATTTCAATCGCCAACGCGCCCTGTCCGCCTGCCGGAAGCATCGCTTCAGGCTCGAAACACTCGCGGATGCGGTCTCCCAGCCCCAGCCGCTTTAACCCAGCCGCTGCCAGGACGATGGCGTCGTATCCGCCTTCGTCGAGTTTGCGCAAGCGCGTATCCAGATTACCCCGCAAGGGCTCGATGCGCAGATCGGGCCGCAAGGCGCGCAGCAGCACGACGCGGCGCAAGCTGGAGGTGCCGACGACAGCGCCCTGTGGCAGCGAAGAAAGGTTCGCATACAGTGGCGACACGAGCGCATCACGCGGATCTTCCCGTTCCATGACGCACGCCAGGGAGAAGCCGGGCGGCATGTCCATCGGCACATCCTTGAGCGAATGCACGGCAATGTCGGCACGGCCGTCTTCGAGCGCGTTTTCAAGCTCCTTCACAAAGAGCCCCTTGCCGCCCACCTTGCTCAGCGAGCGGTCGAGGATCTGGTCGCCGCGGGTCGTCATTCCCAGCAATGTCACGTTGTGACCCTGCGCCTGCAACAGCTTCTGCACATGGGTGGCCTGCCAAAGCGCGAGTCGGCTTTCGCGGGTGGCGATGACAATAGGCCTGTCGGACGAAGTGGCTAAGCGGGTCAATGAGTTTTAGATCCGGTTGGATTGCTGGCTGCTTGAGCCTAGATTGGGATGCTAGCATTTTGCTGAAAATTGCTGCGCTGCATCCGCTGCCGATGCCCCCCGGAAATTCACAAGGAGTCCGCCATGCCGCCGTCTGAGACCACCATCGTTGCTCGCCGCCGCAAGGAGTTCGAGCAACCGCTGGTGGAGGATATTCGTCTGCTCGGAAGGATCCTGGGAGACGTGATCCGCGATCAGGACGGCGTGGCGGCGTACGAACTGATCGAGCAGGTACGCCGGCTCTCGGTGGCGTTCCGGCGGGAGGCTGATCACGACGCCGACCGGGCGCTGAAGAAGCTGCTGAAGTCGCTCAGCGCTGACCAGACGGTGAGCGTGGTGCGTGCGTTCACCTATTTCAGCCATCTGGCTAATCTGGCCGAAGACCGCCATTACATCCGCCGGCGAACCGTGCACGAGCGGGCCGGCGACACGCAAGAAGGCAGCATCGAAGTAGCGATGGCGCGGCTGCGCTGGGCCGGCATCGCACCGCGGGCTATTGCCGAGACTCTTGCCGCAAGCTTCGTCTCGCCCGTGCTGACGGCCCATCCGACCGAGGTGCAAAGAAAAAGCATCCTGGATGCCGAGCGCGGCATCGCCCAACTTCTGACGGCACGCGACGACATACGCGCTCGCGCGGCCCAGCATGGCGCTGTGATCAAACGCGATGCGCTCGCGCCGCGCGAGCTCGCCGCCAACGAGACCCAGCTGCGTGCGCGCGTGATGCAGCTCTGGAACACACGGCTTCTGCGTTACAGCAAGCTCACTGTGGCCGACGAAGTGGAAAACGCGCTCAGCTATTACGAAGCGACGTTTCTGCGCGAAATTCCCAAGCTTTACGCCGGGTTGGAGCGTGAGCTTGGCTCT
>JBBSUX010000040.1:0-17611 GCA_038234045.1 Burkholderiales bacterium | reverse complement strand
CGCAGGAATGCGCCGAGGGCCTCGCGGGCTTCGTCGGTACGCAAGCCATGCAGGTCGATCTGGCGCTGCACGGTCCAGTCGCCACGACGCAGCCGCTGTGTGACATCGACCCCGATGCCGGGGCGGCGAAAGCTCAGCGCGTCGTCGGTATCCAGCAAGGTGCTCACATCGAAATCGTCGCTGATGGATTCGAGCAACACGCGCTGTTCATCAAGCTGATGCTGGACGGGAATTGGCGGCGTCAGATCGGGGGAGAAAGGTGCGCGGTCTGAGCCCGCCAGCGGGCGTACGGGCCCGACGCTGCGCGAGAACAGCTCTCGCTCGGCGCGGCGCTTTTCTTCTGCAGCGCGCCGCTCGGCAGCAATGCGCATCTCGCGTTCGGCGCGTGCGCGCAGCTCGCGGCGAATGCCAAGCAGGTCCTGCAGCGATCGGACGATCAGGTCGGACACGGCGGCTGGCCCTTCATCAACCTAGACCAGACCACGCTCGGCCATCGAGAGTGATTTGCCGGCAGCGACGATGACGTGGTCGAGCACCCGCACATCGACCAGCCCCAATGCGGCTTTGAGCGTCATCGTCAGCGATTCGTCGGCTCTGGACGGTTCCACGCTGCCACTGGGATGGTTGTGGGCCAGCACCACTGCAGCAGCGTGGTGGTGCAGGGCACGGAGAACGACTTCACGAGGGTACACGCTGGTCTGGGTGAGCGTGCCGCGAAAGAGTTCCTCCAGCGCCAGCAACCGGTGCTGCGCATCGAGAAACAGCACGGCAAAAATCTCATGCGGGCGGTTGCCCAGCTGCAGCTGCAGATAGTCGCGCACCGCCTGCGGACTATTGATCACCTCGCGCTCGCGCAATTGCTGGGCCAGCGCGCGGCGCGCCAGCTCCAATACCGCAACCAGCTCGGCGCGCTTCGCGCTGCCACCCAGACCTTTGACGCTTTTCAGATCCTCAACCGTGGTGTGCAACAGGCCAGCCACGCCACCGAAGCGGTCGAGCAACTCCTCGGCCATTACCAGCACGCCCTTGCCGGGCAGACCGGTGCGCAGCAGCAGTGCCAGCAGTTCGACATCGCTCAGCGACGCTGGACCGCGCGCAATCAGCTTTTCGCGCGGACGCGCATCAGCGGGGAGATCCTTGAAAGCCATGACTGCAAATGAGCGTGAGGTTGTGCGGTTACGTGCGTGTGCGGAAAGTTCGCATTCCCCACCGCCCGCACGGCCTACGGCAGGCGCGGATACCCGCAGATTGTTGGTTTCCTACAATCAAGATCAGTTTATCGGACTGCTTCTGCCCTCTGTTTCCTCTAGCCCGTACCCATCCAATGACCCAGCCGAACATTCCCGTGCCGCATCCCGCTGAACCGGCGGCCACTGTGCAGCCGGGTTCCTTCCTCACGCTGCATTACCGGCTCTCGGGCCCGGCGGGCGATGTCATCAACACCTTTGACGGCAAACCTGCGACCTTGTCGGTGGGAACGGGTGAACTTTCACCAGCCGTGGAAGAACGCATGATCGGCCTTGCCGAGGGCGCGCGCACCGCATTCGATTTGCCCGCTGGCGCTGCATTCGGCGAGCGCAACGACGAAATGGAGCAGTGGGTGGCGCGCTCTTTGCTGGCGCGGCTCGGTGATCCGGACGAGCAATACGCAGTGGGTGATGTGGTGCAGTTCCCCACCCCCGACGGTCAGGGCCAATACGCGGGCGCTGTGCGTGATGTGAGCGACAGCGCCGTGCTGTTCGACTTCAACCATCCTCTGGCTGGCCAGCCGGTGCGCTTCGAAGTGCATGTGATCGGAGTGCTCTGATGACGGGTTTCAGCGAGCGCGAAACGCAATGGGCGCCCGGGCCAACACCGGGCGCGGCAGTGCATCCGGCTGACGGGGCAAGCTCGCTCACCGACATCGTGCTGGCGGAGCCGCGCGGTTTCTGCGCCGGTGTCGATCGCGCCATCGAAATCGTCGAGCGGGCGCTGGCCCGGTTCGGCGCACCGATTCATGTGCGCCACGAGATCGTACACAACACCTATGTGGTGGAAGACCTGAAGAAAAAGGGCGCGATCTTTATCGAAGATCTGGCCGATGTTCCGCCGGGCGCCACGCTGGTGTTCAGCGCGCATGGCGTGAGCAAGGCGATCCAGGAAGAGGCGGTAGCGCGGGGCTTCACCATCTTCGACGCTACCTGTCCGCTGGTCACCAAAGTGCATGTCGAGGTAGCCAAGCTGGCGCGTGAGGGCTATGAATTTTTGATGATCGGCCACAAGGGCCACCCCGAGGTGGAAGGCACCATGGGCCAGCTCTCCAGCGGCATTCATCTGGTGGAGGACATCGCAGACGTGGCGCGCGTGCAGCCTTCGCAAACAGAAAAGCTTGCGATGGTCACGCAAACCACGCTGAGCGTCGACGATGCCGCCGGCATCAGTGCAGCAATCCGCGCCCGCTTTCCGCAGGTGCGCGAGCCCAAGCAGCAGGACATCTGCTACGCCACGCAAAACCGGCAGGACGCTGTGAAGCTGCTGAGTCCGCAGGTGGATGTGGTGATTGTGGTCGGCAGTCCTACCAGCTCCAACAGCAACCGCCTGCGCGAACTGGCAACGCGCCTGGGCACGCCGGGCTACATGGTCGACAACGCCGAAGAGCTCGACCCGCTTTGGTTCGTGGATGCGCGCCGCGTTGGGCTAACTGCCGGTGCATCGGCGCCTGAGGTGCTGGTGCAGCAGGTGGTCGAGCGGCTTCGCTCGCTGGGCGCTGTTTCGCTGCGCCGGATGGACGGAATCGAAGAAACGGTGAAGTTTCCGCTGCCCAAAGGGCTCAAGTTGCCCGAAGTGGGGCCAACGAAATAAAGCTGGAGTTAGATGCGTCGCCAGCGCCTCTGACGCGTCGGGCTTCCTGAATGCAGCGCCAATGCCGAGTTGCGCAAATCAGGCGGTCGAGTCAGCGTTTTCGCTCAGTGCACCTTCGAGCATCACTTCGGCCACCAAGCGGTGGTCCAGCAGCAGCCACACCAGAATCGGCGCCAGAGTGGGCATCAGCAGAAAGCCGAACTGATAACCAGCGGCGATGAAATTGCTCTGCCACGCATCGAAGCTGAGCTGATTGCGGATGGCGCCGCCCGAGGTAATCACCACTTGTGCCAGCCACGCGAAGAGCACGCCCCATGCCTGAAACGGGACAAGAGCCAGGGCACCCAGCGGAATCTTCCACCACAGCCCGCGTGCCCGTACCGCAAGCAGTAGCGCCGCGAGCAGCGGTGTTCCGTACGCGTAGGTCAATACGTTGACTTCGGGCGCCAGGTTGCCGATGCGCCCGTCGGCCCCACGTGCAGCAAGCGTGGTGAGCAAGGTGTGCTGCGTTCCATTGAGTTCAGATCCCGTCACCCAGAACGGAAAGATCGCATGCGCGGCCCAGCCCGCCAGGCTTGCGGGCGGTAGCGCCATCCAGTTGCGCAAAACGAACCACACCGCGAGGCATGGCACCAGCCACGCAATGGTCCGGACAAAAAAGCCGGCGATGAGTGTGCTGCTGCGCTGCATGCAGATCAGGTTTGCGCCAGGAAACGATCAGGCGGCGGGCGCCACGTTTGCGGGCCGGAACTCCTGCCGGGTAGCCCAGCGCATCCACAACAGCCAGACCACCACCACGTCGAGCATGATGAGCGCCTGCCACAGATAGAGATGAGCGAATTCGAAGACCTGATGGTTCCAGGTCGCGAGATAGAAGAGCGTGATGATGCGGGCAAGATTGACGATCTGGATCGCGAAGAAGCCCGCCACCACACCAGCCGCCCGCACGGCCCATGGAGCGGGATAAGCCAGCACGGCAGCCATCAGCACCAGAAACGCTTCTATTCCGTTGCAACCCGACTCAATGGAAACGCCCTGACCGGTGACCGCGTCCTGAATCACCTTGCCGTAGGAAATCACGTTCGGGTCGAAAAGCTTGACCAGAGCCGCACTAGCGTCCGCCAGCAGTGCTGTCCATGGCAGTACGAGCCAGTGCTGCGCCCACGGGGTGAGCTCGCCGACGAAGAACACCAGCAGGAGTACGAGGAAGATCAGGAAGAAGCGCAGCACGGCTATTCAGGGGTTCTGGCGAGGGCTGAAGATGAAACGACCGGACTGCTCGACTGGCCCTTTGCCGTCCGGTGCGAAGGCCGCTGATCTCGCGGCCCAATGTCTGCGCATCATAGATCGACCGTCGGCATTCAATTCAGATCCACAGATCCAGTGGCGGCTCATGACCGACTGCCCGCACGATGTCGCCCCGACCGATGAAGCCGCAGAGGCGGCCGGCGGCGTCCACCACCGGAAGCCCCGGCAGATTGACAGCCATGAGCAGACGGGCCACGGCGCGAATATCGGTGCCGGGCACGGCGGCTTCGACCGGCGCGCGAATCACTTGCAAAAGCGGGGTATCGGCTGTGACTCCTGCGCCGAAACCGAAGAGCGGTGCCATGAAGAGACCCGCGAGCTTGCCGTCCGGACCGACGACGGGTGCTTGCGCATGTCCCGAGGCTTCGAGTGCCTGTAAGGCGGCGGCGAGCTTCATCCCGGAATCAAGAACAAAAACCTCTGCAGTCATCAGTTCGTCGACGCGCCTGATGGTCTGCGGAGCAGTGGTGGCCTCTTCCTGTCCATAGGCCTGCGCGGCTTGGCGTGCGCGCACCGATTGCCGCGACGCGCCCTCTGGCGCATCGGCATCCTCTTCGTCGGTGCCGACGGCGGCTTCCCGCTGCGGGCGCTGAATCGCCAGGACGGGCACCGCGGCTCCGAGTGCGCCAACCGGTTTGGGCCCCGACGGGCCATTGCTCTGGAACATGCTGCAGCACCTCCGGCCCCGGCGGGGCGAAATCTACAATCGGTGCATGTTAGACATCAATCTTCTGCGACGCGATCTCGATGGCGTTATAGCGCGACTTCAAAGTCGCAAGAATCCCCAGCCCTTTCTCGACGTCGATGCCTTTCGGGCACTCGAATCAGAGCGCAAGACCTTGCAGACCCGTACCGAGGAGCTGCAAGCCCGACGCAACGGCCTATCCAAGCTCATCGGGCAAAAGAAATCGCGCGGCGAATCCGCCGACGAGATCATGGCCGAGGTCGCTCAGGTCAAGTCCGAACTCGATGCGTCGGCGGTGCGGCTCGAGCTGCTCCAGCCTGAACTGCAGGCGCTGTTGCTGGCGGTGCCGAACCTGCCGCACGAGAGTGTTCCTGTCGGCAGCGAAGAAAGCGCGAACGTCGAAGTGCGGCGTTGGTCGCCGCAGGGCCGGGGACCAAAAGCGTTTGACTTTCCAGTGCGGGATCATGTCGATTTGGGCATGCCGCTGGGGCTGGATCCTGAAGCGGGCACCAAGCTCGCAGGCGCTCGATTCACGGTGATGCGCGGCCAGATTGCGCGCCTGCACCGAGCGCTGGCGCAGTTCATGATCGATCTGCAGACGACTCGGCATGGCTACACCGAATGCTATGTCCCGTACATTGTCAACAGCGAATCGATGCAGGGTACCGGTCAGTTGCCCAAATTCGAGAGTGACCTGTTCGCCGTGAAGAAAGGCGGGCAGGAATCAGAAACCGGATCGACCGGCGCAGCGCCACTGAGTATAGCGAACGCTGGAGGGCTTTACCTGATCCCCACCAGCGAAGTGCCGTTGACCAATCTGGTGCGCGACGAGCTGCTGGCTGAAAGCGCGCTGCCCATGCGTCTGACCGCCCACACGCCCTGCTTTCGCTCGGAAGCGGGTAGTGCAGGCCGCGATACGCGCGGCTTGATTCGTCAACACCAGTTCGACAAGGTCGAGATGGTGCAGATCGTGCACCCCGGTCACAGTTACGAAGCGCTGGAAGACATGACTGGCCATGCAGAAGCGGTGCTTCAGGCGCTCGGCCTTCCGTATCGGGTGATGTTGTTGTGCACCGGCGACATGGGCTTCGGCTCCACCAAAACTTACGATCTGGAGGTGTGGCTGCCCGCGCAAAACACTTACCGCGAGATCAGCTCGGTCTCCAACTGCGAATCTTTCCAGGCACGGCGGCTGCGGGCGCGTTTCAAGAATGCGCAAGGCAAGAACGAGTACGTTCACACGCTTAACGGCTCCGGACTTGCGGTCGGTCGTACGCTGGTCGCGGTTTTAGAAAACTACCAGAACGAAGATGGCTCCGTGACGATTCCTGAGGTGCTGCGCTCCTATATGGCCGGTGACGAAACCTTGCGCGCTTGAATCCGAAGGCGATGTCCGAGGGCTGCTAGAATCGCAAATTCGGCTCGGAGAGATGGCAGAGTGGTCGAATGCGCCGGACTCGAAATCCGGTATAGGAGAATATCCTATCTAGGGTTCGAATCCCTATCTCTCCGCCAATTGGTCAGGAAATCAGCGTCCCGCGGGACGCTTTTTTCGTTCACGCTTTCTCCGTTTTCAACAGGCGCGACGCAGAGTCGGGTGACATGCGCTGTGTTCACCTCATTCGAGGACTCGCGCTCCGCACCTGCTGATGGCCCGGAGCGCGTGTTGCATACGCTCCCGGATTGCCATCAATCGATCAAATCGATGGATCGATTAACACCTTCGAGCCGGTCTTTCGCGCGCCGTAGAAGGCGATGGAGTCTTCTCTGAGCGCTTCAGTCAGCGATACCGTACGCGCGTAGTGGCTGGCGAACGTGGTTTTCAATTCGGCCGCTACGCGCTCGCGCATCTTCTGCGCCGCCGCATCGCCGATTTTTTGTAGAAACGGGAACAGCAGCCACCCACCTACGCTCCAGGCCATGCCGAAGGTGCGCTGGATTTCGGTCGGGCGAGTGTCAAGTCCACCGTACAGATAAACCTGCTTGTGCACCGCAGAGCCGTAACGACTGTACTCCTTGGCGCTGCGGTTGATGGCGACTTCCATGCATTGCAGGATTTGGCCAGCCAGCGTTCCGCCACCCGTGGCATCGAATGCAATCGTGGCGCCAGTTTCCGCCAACGCATCGGCCAAGTCAGCCATGAACCCGGGCGCGCTGCTGTCGCACACATATTTCGCGCCGATTGAACGCAGCACTTCTGCCTGCTCGGGCTTGCGAACGATATTGACCAGGCCAATGCCGTCCTTCTGGCAGATCTTGTTGAGCATCTGGCCCAGGTTACTTGCCGCCGCGGTATGTACCAGAGCGGTGTGACCTTCCCGCTTCATCGTCTCGACCATGCCGAGCGCGGTCATTGGGTTGACGAAGCACGATGCGCCTTCCGCCGCCGTGGTGCCGGCCGGCAATGGCAGGCACTGCGCGGCAGGCATGGCCCGATACTGCGCGTACATAGCCCCCCCGATTACCGCGACGGTGCGGCCGAGGATCGCTTGGGCTGCCGGTGAAGAACCGGCGGCCACCACCAGGCCAGCGCCTTCATTGCCCACCGGCATGCTCTGGCCCAGGCGCGCGGCCAAGCCAGGCATGGCGCGTTCGGGGATGCGGGCCGTGACCACTGGCCGCTCGGCGCTCCCCGCAACCTGCACGGTGGACAAATCGGCGGGACCGAACAGCAGCCCAATGTCCGACGGGTTGATCGGCGTTGCCTGCATCTGGATCAACACCTCGTCCGGACCCGGATCGGGAACGGGAGTTGATTCAAGGCTCACCTGTAAGGTGCCGTCATGCTGTACGAGGGAGCGCAGTTGCAGCGCAGTAGATGGAATTGACTGGTTCATGAGTGACTCTCGATGAGGAGTAAGCCGCGCTATCGGCGGTCGCCGTCGCTGGCAGCACCCTCAATGTGGTGCTGGTCCTCGCGGCAGGCGACCTTCATTGTCGACGAGCAGGCTTTGCTTTGCTCTGCGCTCCTCCCTCCCATCGTTACACGAGCCGACTGCTGTTTGCTCGCTGCTTTAATGATCCCAAGTCGCCAATTCGCCAATTCGCCAATTCGCCAATTCGCCAATTCGCCAATTCGCCAATTCGCCAATTCGCCAATTCGCCACTTCGCCACTTCGCACCCACCTCACTCACCGGGATTCCATATGCCCTATCTCCAACTCGACGTGAATGAGCACTACCCGGTCGAAACCAAGCAACGTCTTGCAGCCCAGATGTCAGTGACCTATGCCCGGCTGATGTCTGTCGACATCCGTCGCATCAGTGTGGCGATACGCGAGCTGGGAGAAGGGTCCGTGTGGCGCATTACTGAGGCGAGCGCCGCCCCGGTGCCAGTGGCGCTGATGATGCTTGATATTCGCCAGGGTAGATCCGCAGCGCTGCGCATGGAGGTGGCCCAGGCGTTATGCGCGCACTGCGTTGAAATCCTGGGCTTGAAGGCGGATCGGCTAAACGTCGAGTTCACCCAGCATGCTGGCGACGAGATGTACCACCCGACTCTTGGCGGCTTTAGCCCTGAATGGTCGGCAGGGGAGCGGTAGGCGTCGACTGCTTGGGCACCGCTTGAAAGCTTACCCGCACCATACGCCTCACCTCACACAGGTGGGATGTCCTTACGTTCCGCTTCGGACTCCGCCGGGCTGCTGCGATAGCGTTCCCGCCCCTGGCGACTTCCTTCGGCTACAGGATCATCCTGGCCAACCGCGCGGTTTTGTGCTTGATTGATCCCCGATTGCCCTTTGCGATTTCCTCCATCGAATTCGCCGGAGGCATCAACGTGCGCTGGCGTGGAACCCGCATCGGGGGTTGCGGGTGTCGTCGTGGTCAAGGGCGCCGATGCCTTGTTAGCGTTAGCTGTCTTTTCGTTCATGACGATTCCTCATTTGTGTTCGCAAAGAAAATCTTTATGCGCCGAGCCTGTCGCCGGCGAGGTCGGCTTGCGCGTACCGCAGCCGTAGGACCGCCCTGATAGTCAGTCGTCAGCTGTTACCGCTCGCGTCCTGCAGGCGCTGAAGTGCATTCCTGATCGCCGTCACATCGGGCTTCGCGCTTTCTTCGTCTGCCAATGCAGTGATGCGGGTGTCAAGATCGCTGGCGGTCTGCTGCCGCAGATCTGCAATGGCAGCTGCTGCCTCGCGGCCCCCCGCGAAGGCGCGACTTTCCAGCAACGTAATGGTTCCGTCCACCAGTTTGAAGCGGAACTTGCCCGCATTGTCACGGTATTGCTTGAACACTGGCATTGCCGCCTTGCGCTGAGGAGTCGCGCTTGAAGCGCCAGCGGCAGCCGTGTTCCCGCCCAGGCGGCGTAGCCCAACGGCACTGCGGAGCTCGGCCAGAAAGGGGCCTGATTGCTGGCGCGCCTTGAGGGCGCCCGCTTGCAGGATGTCCTCGAGTCGCGCTGGATTTGCCATCAGGTCGTGATAAGTCCCGCGCATCGGTTCGAGCTCGCGGTCGACGCGGGTAAAGAGTTTCTGCTTGGCGTCGCCCCAGCCAATGCCACCCGCAAACTCGGCCGCAAAAGCTTTCGTTTCATCGGCGCTCGCAAAGGCGCGGTAGATGTCGAAGATGGCTGAGCCTTCCGTCGCTTTGGGTTCGCCCGGCGCGCGCGAATCGGTGACGATCGCTGCGATGCGCTGCCGTAGCTCTTTCGAGGGTAAGAAGAGCGGAATAGTGTTGTCGTAGCTCTTGCTCATCTTTCGGCCATCGAGGCCGGGCAGGGTGGCAACGCTTTCCTCGATGGCGGCTTCGGGCAGCACCAGATGCTCCCCATACAGATGGTTGAAGCTCTGGGCCATGTCACGCGCCATCTCGATGTGCTGGATCTGGTCGCGCCCCACGGGTACACGGTGCGCCTTGAACATCAGGATGTCCGCGCCCATCAGCACCGGGTACATGAAGAGGCCTGCCGTGATGTCGGTTTCCGCGTCGATGCCTGCGGCCAGGTTGCGATCCACCGCTGCCTTGTAGGCGTGGGCGCGATTCAGCAACCCCTTGCCCGTCACGCAGGTGAGCAGCCACGTCAGTTCCGGAATCTCAGGGATGTCCGACTGGCGATAGAACGTGACCCGATCAGGATCGAGCCCGGCAGCCAGCCAGGTAGCGGCGATCTCCAGCGTCGATTGCTGGATACGTGCCGGATCGTCGCATTTGATGAGTGCGTGGTAGTCGGCGAGGAAATAAAAGCTCTCTATTCCCGGTTGCCGACTGGCCGCCACAGCGGGGCGAATAGCGCCAACGAAGTTGCCAAGATGGGGCGTACCGGTGGTGGTGATGCCGGTGAGAACGCGTTGTGCGGGTGTCGTCATGGAAATTGATGAAGCGTAGGCAGTGGTCCGTCAGCGGTCGAACGGACTGCACGGTTAGCGGGTTGGAGTGCGCGCTAAGAGGCGATCAGTTCACCGGAACAGCATCAAGAGCGGCGTGACGGCGATATTGAGCGCCGCATAACCCAACGCCATCAGCGGCTGCAACCAGAGCCTGCCGACGACGCCCGCGACCACCAGGCCGATCACGATGAAAAAGCCGTATGGCTCGATACGCGCCAGCATCATTGCAGCGCGCGGGGGCAAGAGACCCGCCAGCACGCGACCCCCGTCCAGCGGTGGCACCGGAAAGAGGTTGAACGCCCACAGCAACAAATTGACGAGGATGCCACCGCGCGCCATCCGCGTGAAAAAAGGCTCCTGCGTGCCCATCGCGGCAAGAAGCACCAGCACGATGGCCCACAAAAACGCCTGAAGCAGGTTTGAAAGCGGCCCTGCGAGCGCTACGAGCACCATGTCGCGCCGCGGTCGGCGTAGCGCACCGAAATTGACCGGAACGGGTTTGGCATACCCGAACAGGAAGGCTCCAGACGTCGCGAAGTACAGGATGATCGGCATCACGATGGTGCCAATCGGATCGATGTGCTTGAGGGGGTTCAGCGTGAGTCGCCCCATGCGCCAGGCGGTGTCGTCACCCAGCTTGCGAGCGGCAAAGCCGTGTGCAGCCTCGTGAACGGTGATGGCGAAAAGCACAGGAATGGCATAGACCGCCACGGTCTGAATCAGCTGGGGAAAATCCACAAATAAATCCTGTTAAATCCGGTCGAGACGGCTGTACGGGTGAGGCTTGGCGTTGCTGAATTTGTCAGGCGGTGATGCCCAAGCGATCAAGATCACCTGCGCCCTGGCGCACGACTACTGGTTCGCCGCCGGTGCCCATGGGGGTTAAATCAAGCACCGTGGTGGGTTCGGCGGCACAGGCGCCGGCATCGATGACAGCAGCCAGAAGCTTCTCGTATCGATCCCGAATGTTGGCCGCGTCATTGAGCGGATCGGTCTCGCCCGCGGGAATCAGGGTGGTGGCCAGCAGTGGCGCGCCATGCTCCGCCAGCAGCTCCTGAAGCACACGGTGATCAGGAACCCGCAAACCAATGGTTTTGCGTTGGGGATGGCTCACGCGTCGTGGCACTTCCTTGGTGGCTTCGAGGATGAAGGTATAGGCGCCCGGTGTTCCGGCCTTCAAAAGCCGGTACTGCCGGTTGTCCACGCGCGCGTAGTTCGCAAGTTCGCTCAGGTCGCGACATAGCAGCGTGAGGTGATGCTTGTCGTCCACCTGGCGAATCCGCCGCATTGCTTCGACGGCATCACGGTCGTCGAGCTGGCAAACCAGTGCATAGCTGGAATCGGTTGGCACGGCGGCTATGCCACCTTTTTGCAGCAGGTTTGCGGTTTGACGCAACAAGCGTGTCTGCGGGTTCTGCGGGTGAACTTCGAAATATTGAGCCATTGGAAATTTAGACGGAGAAGCTTGCGCGAGTGCCTGTTCGCGTACCCGGCGAATCGATCGAGGCGAAGTCTGGAAGACGCTGCCTGATGCTTTGCGTCACAGGATCCGGTCCTGCAGCAGCGACCAGATCGGCGTGAGCTGAGACGGCAGGGGCGGCAACGCACCCAGATCGGTGCGGGATTCATCCGGGCTGTGGAAATCACTGCCGCGCGACGCTGCCAGCCCGAACTCAAGCGCCATCGCGGCATACACAGGATATTCGGCTGGGGTATGGCTGCCCGTCACCACCTCGACGCCACGGCCCCCGTGGTCCTTGAACTCGCTGAAAAGGGCAAACTCGGTATTGGGTTTGAACTTGTAGCGTGCCGGATGGGCGATTACCGCTTCGCCGCCCGCGCCACGGATCCATTGCACCGCGTCGCCCAGTGATGCCCAGCGGTGGGGTACATAGCCGGGCCTACCGGGCGTCAGGTATTTGCGAAACACCTCGGACGTGTCCTTGCAGTAACCACCTTCGACCAGAAAGCGCGCGAAGTGCGTGCGCGAGATCAGGTCAGGATTCCCAACGAATCGCAGCGCGCCTTCATATGCGCCCTCGATGCCGGACTTGGCAAGCTGTGCGGCCATTTCTCGCGCGCGCTTTTCGCGTCCACCGCGAGTGTCAGCAAGACCTTCGCGCAAGGATTCGTTCTCGGGATCGAGCCCGAGACCCACGATATGCACGGTTTCATCGGCGAACGTGATCGAGATTTCCACCCCGCACAGGTAGGGCAGGCCAAGCGCCTGAGCCGCCGTGCGGGCGCGGATCTGGCCGCCCAGCTCATCATGATCGGTCAACGCCCACAGCTCGACGCCGTTGCGCGCAGCCCGTTCCGCAAGGGCTTCGGGTTGGAGCGTGCCATCGGATACGACCGAGTGGCAATGGAGGTCAGCGTTTTGTAGGGTTTCGGACACGATGCAATTTTAGGCGCGGAGGCATGGCAACGCTGGCGCAGGGAAACACAGCGTTGGTGCCCGCCGTTCGCAATAGACAGTCGCCGAATAAAACCGCAGACGTGGATGCCGTCAAACTTCCGCGCCTTCAACCAGAAATTGCACCTTGCGCTCGCCTCGCCATTCGTTCACATCAAGCCTGAACGCCAGCGTGACGCGGGGCGGCAGCGGCTCGGTGCGGCCGAACCAGATACCGTCCACCGCCTCACCCTGGTGCAGCAGCTTGAGCGAGAGGTGCTTGTCCGCCACCAGGCGTTGGCTCAATATCTGCAGCTCCTCGCTGAAGGTGGGTGCGGCAAAGCCTTGCCCCCAGACCTCGCGGTGCAGGGTGTCGACCATTTCGGCACGCCGGTATTGCGGCTCCAGCGGACCATCGGTGTCGATGCGCCGGGTGAGCGCCGCAGCATCCAGCCATTCGTCGCCCACGCTGGCGAGCGCATGGCGAAAGGTGTCGAACTGCGCGCGGTCGATGGTGCAGCCCGCCGCCATGGCGTGACCTCCGAACTTGAGCAACACCCCGGGATGGCGCTTGGCCACAAGATCCAGCGCATCACGCAGGTGAAAGCCTGGAATCGAGCGACCTGAGCCTTTGAGTTCACCGCTGCGACCGTCTGCGGCGCTGACCGCAAAAACGAAGGTGGGTCGGTGCAGGCGGTCCTTGATGCGCGAGGCGACGATGCCGACCACGCCTTCATGAAAACTCTCGTCGAATACGCTGATGGCGCCGGGCACGCGGGCCGCGTGTGCAGCCATTGCAGGGGAAGAACCGGCCCCATCAACATCGACCTCATTGCCGGCACACAGCGCCTCGGCCACCAGCAGAGCGTGCTCGCGCATGCCCTGCTCGATATCTCGCCGCTCGCGGTTGATCGTATCGAGCGTCCTGGCGAGTTCGTCGGCGCGCACCGGGTCATCGGTCAGCAGGCATTCGATGCCAATAGTCATATCGGCCAGCCTGCCCGCCGCATTGATGCGCGGGCCGAGCGCGAAGCCGAAATCGAAGGTGGTGGCGGTCTGCGCGTTGCGCCCGGCGGCAGTGAAGAGCGCGGTGATGCCGGCTTGCGCCGCGCCCCGGCGAATACGTTTCAAGCCCTGCGCCACCAGCCGGCGGTTATTGGCGTCGAGCCGCACCACATCGGCGACGGTGCCGAGCGCCACCAGAGGCAATAGCTGATCGAGGCGCGGCTGCGTGGCGGCATCGAACCGGCCACGCTCACGCAGCTCGGCACGCAGTGCCAGCAGCACATAGAACATCACTCCGCAGCCGGCAATGCATTTGCTGGCAAAGCCGCAATCCGGTTGGTTCGGGTTGATCAAGGCATCGGCCAGCGGAAGTACCGGACCCGGCAAGTGGTGATCGGTCACGAGGACCTGCAATCCCAGCGCCCGTGCGGCAGCTACACCGTCGACGCTGGCGATGCCGTTGTCCACCGTGACCAGCAGATCGCATCCTCGCGCATGCACCCGCTCAGAAATCGCGGGGGTCAGCCCGTAGCCATCACGCACGCGATCGGGCACCAGATAGTCGACCGCATCAGCCCCCAGCATGCGCAGTCCGCGGACCGCCACAGCGCACGCGGTGGCGCCGTCGCAGTCGTAATCGGCAACGATGCAGATGCGTTTGTGCAATTCAATGGCATCGGCCAGCAACCGCGCGCCCTCCCGCACACCATGAAGGCCTGAGGGCGGAAGCAGCCGGGCAAGGCCGTCGTCGAGTTCCGCTGCGGATTGCACGCCGCGAGCCGCGTACAGCCGCGCCAACAGCGGATGCATACCAGCTTGCTCGAGCGCCCATGCACTGCGTGGAGGAACGTCCCTTGATATTATTTTCATAGCTGGTTGCGCAATTGCAATAAGCGCTTCGAGCCTAAAACACTATTAATTTTCGCCTGCCAGCGTGTCCATGCGCTTGCACCCGCATTGGAGAAATGTGCCGAGCCGCGTTCGCCGCAGAGGGTGAGGCTGACTTCCGTCGATCCTTTGCGTGCCACCTCAAGCGCGGGGGCCAACGGTCCGGCGTCCAGCGCTTGCCAGGCCTCCGCCCAGCCGGACCAATCGTCACGCAAGGCAGCAGGCCGAAGCTGATCGAGCACCTGCATACCCGGCACTTCGAGTGGAGTCGAAGCGGGCCAGGCGCCGGTCCCACTTACCCAGAATGAATTGACCGGCAACTGGCGCCGCGACTCGCGCGCTTCGTTGGGCGCTGCGGTGTAGAGCAGCATCTGCATCTCGCTCTGCAGGCGGCGCAGCGCGCTGCTTTCAGGGCCGCGTGGCATCCAGATATCGACCGCACGTCCGGTGGCACGGTCGAGCGAAGCGGCCGCCAGATTGCCAAACGCTTCACCGTTTGCCAGCCAGCGCGTGGGGGTGACGTAGTGCAGCGTGATCGCGTCGCCTTCGAAATACGGTTGCATCAGAGCCAGCAGCGCGCGCGATTCACCCTCGTCCAGTCCCAGCATGGCCGGGTTGCTCATCGTGATGTGGTCGGTTGCCACCTGCCAATGGCAGGGCGTGATCCAGGCCCAGGCATCCGATGTACCGTCCTTGGCCGTTGCCCGCAAACCCAGCTGCCCGGCCTCACGCGCTGCCCACGGGTCGTGGCCGTCAGCGGCTGGCGGCAACCCGAGGGCGCGTTGCAATGCCCGGTCTGCGGGAGTGGAAAGCGAGAAGTCGTCGCCCCGATCTGCACCAGCAGCCGGGAGCAGCGCCAACAACGCCTCAAGCCGTGGCAGCCGCAGCGATGCCTGGGCTTCGCCGCAGCCGCGTGCATCGGCACTGGCGAAAGGAATCAAAAGGTGCATGGCCGATTGTCGCGTGCTGACGGGGCTCGACGTCGGGCATGAAACGCCTGCCCATGTCGGCTTCGCTGGATCGCTTCGACGCTTCAGCCACAATCCTGCCGAACTCTGCCACGCCAATCGTTCTCTACTCCTTCATGCAACTTCCCTACGAGCTGGCCCTGGGCTGGCGCTATACCCGCGCCGGCCGTGCCACGCGGCGCAACGGCTTCATCTCCTTCATCTCGGGCGTGTCCATGCTGGGCATCGCGCTCGGTGTGGCGGCGCTGATCATCGTGCTCTCGGTGATGAACGGTTTTCAGAAAGAGGTGCGCGACCGCATGCTTTCGGTGGTGTCGCATATAGAGATCACCGTGCCGGGTGGCGGCGCATTGCCCGATCCGCAATTGACGATCAAGCAAGCCGAGCGTAATCCGGAGGTAATGGGCGCGGCCACCTTCATCTCCGCGCAAGCGCTGGTGGCGCGGGGCGACGACATGCGCGGGACGGTAGTGCGCGGAATTGATCCAGCGCGCGAAGGTGAAGTGACCGATCTGGGCTCTGTCGAACAAAAGGAGGTGCTGAAGCGCCTGGTGCCGGGCAAGTTCGGTATCGTCCTCGGGATCGATCTGGCTCGTACACTGGGTGCGCGGGTTGGTGATTCGGTCACCCTGGTAGCACCCAACGGCGATGTGACGCCGGCAGGTGTCGTGCCGAGGCTCAAGCAGATGACCATGGTTGGCACTTTTGATTCGGGCAACTATGAATATGACTCTGCGCTGGTGATGATCCACGAGGACGATGCCGCCAAGATCTTTCGGCTCGAAGGCCCTACCGGTGTTCGCCTCAAGCTGCGTGATCTGCAGCGTGCGCACCAGGTTGCCGCAGACATAGCGCCCACCTTGACAGGCGATCTGGTGGTGCGTGACTGGACGCAGCAAAACCGCACCTGGTTCCAGGCGGTGCAGGTCGAAAAACGCATGATGTTCATCATCCTCACGCTGATCGTCGCCGTCGCGGCCTTCAATCTCGTCTCGACACTGGTCATGACCGTGACCGACAAGCGCGCCGACATCGCCATCCTGCGCACGCTTGGGGCGAGCCCGCGCAGCATCATGGGGATCTTCGTGGTGCAGGGTGCGATGGTCGGGTTTATCGGCACGCTGGCGGGGCTGGCGCTCGGGCTGCTGGTGGCTTACAACATCGATGTGATCGTTCCGGCGCTGGAGCATCTTTTTCATGCCAGCTTTCTGCCCAAGGATGTCTACCTGATCAGCCGAATGCCAAGCGATCCGCAGCGCGGCGATATCGTGCCCATCACCGTCATTTCGCTGGTGCTGGCGTTTCTCGCAACGCTCTATCCCAGCTGGCGCGCAAGCCGTGTGAACCCTGCGGAGGCACTGCGCTATGAATGACACAACTCTTGGTGGCGGCGCTCCAGCTGCGCCCGCCGTTCTCGAAGCGACTGGGCTGACCAAGCGCTTTACCGATGGGCGGCTCGACGTCACGGTGCTCGACGGCATCGATCTCACGGTTCATGCGGGCGAAACCCTTGCCATCGTGGGCGCTTCGGGTTCAGGAAAAAGCACGCTGCTGCATTTGATGGGCGGGCTCGATGCGCCCACCTCGGGTAGCGTGGTCTTGCAGGGACAGGCCCTTGCACGGCTCGGTCCGGCCGAGCAGGGGCGCATGCGTAACAAGCATCTAGGTTTTATTTACCAGTTTCATCATCTCCTGCCTGAATTCACGGCACAGGACAACGTCGGTATGCCGCTGCGCATTCGCCGTGACACGCCGGAGCACTGCGCGGCGGTAGCAGCCCGCATGCTGGAAGCGGTCGGTCTCTCGCACCGGCTGGACCATCGACCGGCCGAGCTTTCAGGCGGAGAGCGGCAACGCGTGGCCATCGCACGTGCGCTCGTGACCCAACCGGCCTGCGTGCTGGCGGACGAACCCACTGGCAACCTCGACCGCGCGACAGCTGACCAGGTGTTCTCACTGATGATCGAGTTGGCTCGCGCGAACGGAACCGCCTTCGTGGTGGTTACCCACGATGAAACATTGGCGGCCCGGTGCGACCGGCAGTTGCGCCTGAAGCTTGGTCGGTTCGAGGATTGAGTGAGCGAGCGGCTGGCGCGGCTTACAAACGGTTATCCGTACGTGCTGCCCGCGGCCGTACTGTGGCGGCATTGCTGCAGAGTGCCAACGTCAATGCGCCGCACCTTCGGCTTCCCCT